>NZ_JBWCCN010000006.1:0-335060 GCF_056279485.1 Pseudomonas sp. TE12508
TTTCTGGGCGGTCAGCCCCGCTGTAACAAAGGGTGGCCGCTGGCGTGGGGGGGTTTCTAATTGGGTTCCCCGGCCGCGCGGGTAAATCTTTGACAACGCCCCCTGGACCACTCGTCGTTCATCAGGCACCAATTCAGCTCGGGAAGGACCAATATCGGGTAAGGACTCTAATCAACGGAGACGACACCATGATCACGTCCCGACTGACCGCCCTCGCTCTCACCACGCTGCTCTCCTCTGTTGCGCTCGCCGCGACCAGCTCTTCCGGGACCGACCCGACCGATCCACTCCAAAGGCCCGAATCTGCGACCACCCAAGGCATCGATAGCGGCCGATCGCCTTCTCCGACGGACACAGACCCACGGATTTATCACGACGACGCGGGCGCTCAGGGCGGGATGAATACACCCGGCCCTCAGACTCCCGACAACGCCGGAACCGGCGTCGGCTCGAAAACCACCACCGGTGGCTCGGGCTCCGAAGGCCGTAGCGTCAATCAATAAAATCGCCGATGCGAGCGACCTGCAATACCTATCCGTCCTAACGAAGAGGTAACCATGAACGTCGATAAAAACCTGGAAAAAGAAGTCCTGACCCGTCTGCTACACGCCCACCCAAATGGCCTGGGCAAGGAGGTTCTGGACAATTACCGGGGGGAGAAAGTCGTGGCCAGCACCCTCGCCACTCTGCAGGAACGCGGGCTGATCCAGCACGGTCATGTGATCTGCAACGAAGCCGGCGAGCACTCGCTAAACCTGCCGATCAAACTCAGCGCCGCTGGGGTTGAAGCGGCGCGCAAGCTGGATGTCTAACTGAGTAGGCGCTGCAACAGGTTGCGATCTTTTGCCTGTGAATGTTTGAAGAGCAAAGATCGTCCGAACGCGGCTCGAGCCTTCGCCAGCGCCTACAACCAGGAGAAGTCCCATGCCTCGTGGAAGCAAAGACAAATACACCGCCGAGCAAAAACGCAAGGCCGAACACATCGAAGAAAGCTATGAGCACAAAGGCGTGTCGAAAGATGAAGCCGAAGCTCGCGCCTGGGCCACGGTGAACAAGCAGTCGGGCGGCGGTGAACGCGCCGGCGGCTCGGGGCGCAAGAAGCCGGCCAGCGCCAAGTCTGCAGATCGCAAGGAGTCAGCCCGGCGTGCGGTGGCCACCCGTGAAGGCAAGCCGCGCAACAGCAAGGCTTCGCGCGAGACGCAAACGGTGGACAGCCTGATGAAAGAAGCCCGGGCGAAGAAGATTCCGGGGCGCTCGAGCATGCGCAAGCAGGAGTTGATCGAGGCGTTGCGCAAGGCCGGGTAAGGGTCCGGATTTGAGGGTGAATTCGAGGGCCTCATCGCGAGCAGGCTCGCTCCCACATTGGATTTATGCCAGCCGCCAATATTGCGGCTCACACGAATCAACTGTGGGAGCGAGCCTGCTCGCGATAGCGGTCAATCAGGCGCCGTAGGTCTCGCGGATCAACGCATCCACCTCAACCGCCCCCGGCGAAGTCGCCGGCCCCCAGCGAGTGACCGCCAACGCCGCAGCCGCATTCGCCCGCCGCGCCGCTTCGACTGCCGATAATCCGTGCGCCAACCCGGCGACAAAAACGCCCGCGTGAGCATCCCCGGCGCCATTGCTGTCCACCGCCACGACCTTGAATCCCGGCACATGCTGGTGATCGCCACGCTGGCTGATCCAGCACCCTTGCGGCCCATCGCGTACCACCATCAGTACCTCGGTCGGCAGATGATCAGCCAACCGATGCAATGCCTCGCCGATGTCCGTCGCCCCGGTAAACCGCAGCGCCTCGACACGGTTGCTGGTCCACAGATCGATGCACGGCAGCAAGGCCTTCATCAGCGGTGCGTCCGGCGAATCCACCAACGGTCCCGGATCGAACACCACCTTGATCCCGACCGGCAACTCCAGCACCCAATCCACCAGCGCCTGAGCCTTGCCGCCATGCAGCAGGCTGTAGCCACTGACGTAGACAAAGTCGCCCGCCTCGGCCGGCACACTCGCCAGGTCTTCGGCGGTCAATTCGCCTTCGGCACCGATGCAGGAAATGAACGTGCGCTCGGCCGAAGCTTCGGTCAGCGCGACACACAGCCCGGTGTCGCGCTCAGTGCTCTGATCGATGCCGATCCGAATGCCTTCAGCCGTCATCGCCTCTCGGGCCATGTCGCCGAAACGGCCCTTGCCATGGCCACCGAGGTAGACCACCGGCAAGCCGTTTCGCCGGGCCGCAGCCATCACATTGAAGCCACCGCCAGCCTCGAAACGGGCGGATTGCGCCAGCACGTCGCCGCCTGAATGAGGCAATTTATCCACGGCCATGACCAGGTCGATCATGACCTGGCCGGTGTGTAGCAGATTAGGCATGAGCCGGCTCGATCAACGCAGTACGGCGATCCTTGGCACCGCCGAGTACCCAGTAAACGCCACCGGCCACCAGGAACGTGACGATCCAGCCCAGGCCGTTGTGGCCCAGCCAGGAGTCGGACAAAAAGCCCCGGAACCAGACATCTTGTTCAGTGGTGCCAATGGTGGTGAAACTGAAACCCAGCACGATCGCCAGCGCCCATGCACCGAAGGCGCGCCACTCGACGCCACCGCGATACCAGTAGGCGCTGCTCGGGCTGACGTCCAGCAGGTCTTGGGGGCTGTAGTAATGACGATGAATCAGGTCGACCACAAAGATCCCGACCCATGCCGTGATTGGCACCGCCAGCAAGGAAATGAAGGTGATGAACGGGCCGTAAAAACTCTCGGCGATCAGCATGAAGTAGATCGAACCGGCGAAGATCGCGATGATATCGAGCACCACCGCATACACGCGCTTGACCTTCAGGCCGAGGGTCAGCGTGGTCAAACCGGCGGAGTACACCGACAGGTTGTTCGACAGCAGCAGCCCGCCGAATGCGGTGATCAGGTACGGCACGGCCATCCAGGTCGGCAGCATGTCGCGGATCGCGACGATTGGGTCAGTGGCCGAGGCCAGATCGTTATTGCCCACTGACAGCAAACCACCGAGGGTGATCAGCAGCACCAACGGAATCCCCGCACCGAACGCCGCCGACGCCACCAGACGCACGGCTTTGACGCTGCGGTGCTGGTAGCGCGACATGTCGGCACCGGCGTTGGCCCAGCCGATCCCGGTGCCGGCGGCCATGGTGCCGATGCCGATGATCATTGCGCTCAGGGGCGCTGGCGTGGCGTTGAATACGGCGCTCCAGTCGATGGTCGCGCAGAGGAAACCGCCGACCAGGATGTTCAACGCACCGAACACGTAAGTCGCCCATCTCTGGATCACCAGCAACGTGGGGTGGCCGAGGCCGGACACCGACAACGTCAGCAGTACAAAAATCGCGATAAACACCAGGGTCAGCAGCGGCGCGCTTTTGGCTTCCACTGGCGAGCCGAACAGAATCGAGCACAGCGACAGCAAGACGAATGCGGCGGTGGTGGTGTTGACGGTTTCCCAACCCAGTCGCGACATCAGCGAGACCAGCGTCGGGCCGATATTGCCGCGCACCCCGAAGATTGCTCGCGACAGCGTCAGGCTCGGTGCGCGACCACGACGCCCGGCAATGGAGATGATCCCGACCACTGCGAAAGAGCCGGCGGCACCAAGGATGGCGACGATGATCGCCTGCCAGATCGCCAGGCCGCGGAAGGCCACCAGCGTGGCGCCCAACGGTAAGCCGAGGATGGAAATGTTGGCCGCGAACCAGACCCAGAACAGTTGCAGTGGGTGACCGTTGCACTCCCCTTCCGGCACCGGCTCGATGCCACGGGTTTCCAATTGCCCGGCACTTTGCCCGGTGTTCGATGAACTCATAAAAATGCTCCTGTTGCCATTGTTGTGGTTATGGGCAATTTCGGAAGTCGAGATAACATTCCGGCGATCCTTGCCATATCAGTGCGTCCATTGCGGGTGAAATTCTAAATAGGCGGTGCCCCCATCGCGAGCAGGCTCGCTCCCACAGGTACGGCGTGTGCCTTGAGATCGCACCATACCCTGTGGGAGCGAGCCTGCTCGCGATGGCGTCAGTGCGAATAGCGCAAAGCCAGAAGTCCCTGCACCAACGGTTCCAGCTGCAAATCATTTACTGCTTTAACCTGCTCGATCATTGCAGCAGGCCAACTCTCAAGCCCCAGGCAGGCACCAAGCATGGCGCCGAGAATCGCCGCGATGGTATCGGTATCTCCACCCAAACCGGCAGCCATGCACAACGCTTCGAAGGCTGTCATCTGCCCGATAGCCACTTGCCGAGCCAGGGCAAACGACACCACCACCGATTCCTGCGAGGCCACCGACGTGCCGATCACGTCGTACAGCAAGTCCGCCAGCAACGCCTTGTCGCTGTCGACGCTGATGCTCCACGCCCAACCGATGCGCGCGGCGATACGTCCGCCAGCGACCCAGTGGCCATGGCTTTCGGCTTGCCGAGCGATCTGCTGGCCAAGGTTCAATGCTTCGCCCAGGTCCATGCCGTTGATCCCGGCAGAAACCACCGCCGCCACCGCCGCCGCACTGGCAATTCCCAGCGTGGTGTTGTGGGTCACCTGACAGGCTTGCACCACAGCGCGGATGAAACGCTCGGGATCGGCAACATCGGCCGCAATCCCCACCGGCGTGATACGCATGGCCGCGCCATTGGTGGTGCCGTGGCGGCCTGCCTCTTCCAGCGAGTGGCCGGCGAGGATCATCTCGATCGCGCGTTTGGTCGAGGGACCGAGCAAATCCTGCGAACCCTTGGCCTGCATCCCGGCTTCCCATTCGATCAAGCGCTGGGCCAGCACCGCCGGTTCGATCCAGCCTTCGCCTTCAATCAATAACTGACCGACCAGGATCGCCTGCTCCGTATCGTCAGTGATCGAGCCTTTGGGCATGTTTGCGGCGATCGGTTGATCCGGGCCAGCGTCTTGCAGATCGGTGATCTCGCCGAAACGCGCCTTGATCTCGGCGCGGCTCAGGGATTGTGTAGGCATGCCCAACGCATCGCCCAGGGCCAGCCCATAGAAGGCGCCCAGCGCACGGTCGAGCGCGGTCATTTTGAAGTTCCAATTTGCAGATGCAGACGAAAATGCACCGGATCGAGCAGGCTTTCGACCTGCTCCATGAAGCGATTCTGACGGTCGTAAGTGGTGCGCAGGGCCTTGAGGAACACCGTGCCCTCCGGGCGCCCGAGCAATTCGGCGTCTTCGGCATTCAAGGGTTCGGCGCCGATCCACTGATCGCCGTGATCGCCAATGTAGCCATAGGCGGCCAACGTGATGGTCAGGGAGTCATCGATCAGGCCGACTCGCGGCAGGCCTTCCAGGCCTCCGGTGGCGGGCATCAATGAGCGCTCAAGAGACACCAGCGTGCCATCGGTGCCACGGCGGCGACGGTCGAGGGTGATGAATTGGTCGGTACCGAAACGCGCCAACAGGTCCGGTCGGGTCACCGCCTCCAGCCGCAGCACTTCGGTATTGATCAGCGCCCCATTGTCGGCCAGCGCCTGGGCCCAGCCGTTGCGCTGATCGAGCACCACACCATCGAACGTGACGATGGACCCCACTGCGCCTTGCGTAACGATGTCGTGGCGCCGCTTCAGTTCGACCAGGGCTTCACGCAGCGTGCCGCGGCTGACCTTGAACTCCTGAGCCAACTGATGTTCGCCCGGCAATAGAACGCCGTCCTCCATGAGGCCGTTTTCGATGCGCCGGACGAGCTCGTCGACCACCTGTTGTTTCTTGTCAATTCGTAGCGGTCTAATCATGTACACCTCGGGTGTACCGTCATAGCTGAAACGGGTTGGGGCGAGCAAGGGATATTTTGTGAAAGTGGGTGAAGGATCCTTCAAATGATCGTTCCCATGCTCCGCGTGGGAATGCCTCAATGGACGCTCTGCGTCCGCTGTTGGGACGCGGAGCGTCCCGGGCTGCATTCCCACGCAAAGCGTGGGAACGATCGGTGACAACCCGCTCCCACAAGTGGAAGTCAGCGCTGTTTCAACCGGTCAATCACCACCGCCAGCAACAGGATCGAACCACGAATCACGTACTGATAAAACGTATCGATATTCTTCAGGTTCATCGCATTCTCGATGATCGCCAGAATCAGCACCCCGGCAATCACATGCCGAATCATCCCGATCCCGCCACTCAACGACACCCCGCCGAGTACGCAAGCCGAGATCACCGTCAGCTCGAAACCCTGGCCAATCATCGGCTGACCGGACGTCATGCGCGACGCCAGGATCACCCCGGCCAACGCACCGATCACACCGTGTACGGCGAAGATGAGGATCTTGGTCCGGTCAACGTTGACCCCGGCCAGCAACGCCGCTTCCTGGTTGCCGCCGATGGCCATGGTGTTGCGCCCGTAGGTGGTGTAGTTCAGCAACCAGCCGAAAAACAGGAAGCAGACGATGGTGATTAGAATCGGCACCGGCACGCCGAACAACTGACCATTACCGAAGACGAAGAACTGTTCCTGCGAAACGCCCACCGCTTTGCCGTTGGCAAAAATGTACGCAAGGCCCCGAACGATCTGCATGGTCGCCAGCGTGGTGATCAACGCATTGACCCGCAGCTTGGCAATCACGATCCCGTTGATCAGCCCGACGATCAGCCCCATCACCAGCGCCGCACTGACACCGAGGAACACGCTGTCGGTGTCGCGCATCACCACCGCCGCGACTACGCCGGCGCAGGCAATCACCGAGCCCACCGACAAGTCGAAATGCCCGGACGCCAGGCAATACAACATGGTGCATGCGGCAATCCCGGTTGTAGAAATCGCCAGGCCCAAGCCACGCATGTTCAGTGGCGACAGGAAGTTGTCGATCAGCAAGGTGCAGAGCACGAAGATCCCGACGGCCGCCAGCAGCATCACCCAGTCATCGAGAAAGCGCCGCAGGTCCAGAGGTTTTCGCGGGGTTGGCAGAGCATTGTTTTGGACGGTCATAGTCACCTCTCAGTTCGCCACGTCGGCAGCACGTTGGCGTGGCAACGCCAGTTGCAGCAGGTTGGATTCATTGGCTTGTTCGCGGGTCAGTTCGCCGCGCATCGCGCCTTCGCAGAGCACCAGGATGCGGTCAGAAATACCCATGACTTCCATCAGGTCGCTGGACACCACAATCACCGCGATGCCGCTGGCGGCCAGGTTATGGATGATCTGGTAAATCTCGGCTTTGG
Organism: Pseudomonas sp. TE12508; assembly: GCF_056279485.1. Taxonomy (NCBI): domain Bacteria; kingdom Pseudomonadati; phylum Pseudomonadota; class Gammaproteobacteria; order Pseudomonadales; family Pseudomonadaceae; genus Pseudomonas; species Pseudomonas sp. TE12508. The sequence continues at coordinate 7,177 of NZ_JBWCCN010000006.1, forward strand.
CACCGATGTCGATCCCCCGGGTGGGCTCGTCGAGCAGCAGGACTTTCATCGGCATCGACAGCCAGCGACCGAGAATCGCCTTCTGCTGATTGCCGCCAGACAGGTACATGATTTTCTGCGCCGCGTTGGGCGTCTTCACCTTCAGCGCCTTGATCTGCTTGTCGGCATTGTCTTTTTCCCACAGGCCGCGCAACAGGCAGCCGAAGGTGGAATGGGCGCCGCGAGCGCTGATGTTGATGTTCTCGGCGACACTTGCCAGCGGCAGGATGCCCTCCTTCTTACGGTCCTCGGGGCACAGCAGAATCCCCGCGGCGATGGCATCGCGTGGCGAATGCAGTTTCAGTTCGCGACCGCGCAACTCCAGGCGCCCGGCGGTGTTGCGCGTGAGCCCGCTGAGCATTCGGAACAGCTCGGTGCGCCCGGCCCCGACCAGGCCGAACAGCCCGAGGATTTCCCCCTTGTGCGCCTCGAAACTCACCGGCTCACGCAAGCCCGGCCCCAGTAACCCGTCGACCTTGAGCGCCACCGCACCACGCGCACGGCTGCGGTAATCGTAGATGTCCTGAATGTCGCGACCGACCATGCACGTCACTAACTGATCATGGGTCAGCGCGCTCATGTCCTCGAAGGTGCGCACGAAGCGACCGTCCTTGAACACCGTCACCGCGTTACAGATGCGGAACACTTCTTCCATGCGATGTGAGACGTAAAGCACCACTTTGCCTTCGTCGCGCAGGCGTCCGATGATCGCCATCAAGCGATCGATTTCCCGCGCCGACAGGCTGCTGGTGGGCTCGTCGAATGCAATCACATGCGCGCCACGGGACAACGCCTTGGCGATTTCCACCAGTTGCCGCTGACCGAGGGACAAGCGCCCGACTTTCTCTTGTGGATCGATTTCATCGGCCAGGCCTTTAAGGCAGGCCAATGCCTGTTGCCGCAAAGCGCCGCGATTGATCAGGCCGAAACTCGCCGGCAGATGCCCGAGAAACAGGTTCTCGGCGACGGTCATTTCCGGCACCAGGTGCAGCTCCTGATGGATCACCGCAACCCCGCTGCCAATGCTGTCGGCGGTGGACTTGAAGACCCTCGTCCGCTCACCGATCTGCAGATCGCCGCTGCTCGGCGTGTAAGCACCGCCAAGGATTTTCAGCAGCGTGGATTTACCGGCGCCGTTCTCGCCCATCAAGGCGTGAACCTGCCCCGGATGGGCGACGAAACTGATGCCGTCCAGCGCCTTCACCCCGGGAAAGGTTTTGCCGATCCCGTTGAAGCGCAGGCTGCCGCCAATGCTCTGTTCATTTGTTTGTACGTGCGCGTGCATAAACCCACCTCATCACACCGGTCAGGCAGCCCCGTCGCCAGGGCCGCCGATGAAATCAACCGCGCCTCAGTTCCACAGGCCGATTTTTTCCAGTTCCTGCTTGAAGTTGTCGCGCGTGATCAGCGTAACGTCGTCCATCGCGGTGTATTTGGGCGGTTCTTTGCCGGTGGTGACCCACTCGTACATCATGCTCGCGGTGTTGTAGCCCTCAATGTGCGGGCTCGGCAGCATCGAGCCGAAGAAGCCGCTGTTGGGTTTCTTCAGTTCACCGATGGCATCGGTGCCGTTGATGCCGATGCCGATCACGTTGGCTGCGGCAAAACCGGCGCTCTCAGTGGCGCGCACGCCGCCCAGCACGGTGTTGTCGTTCATGCCGCCGATGATCAGGTTTTTCGCCGCGCCCGGAAGCTTCACCAAGGCCGAGTTGGTGGCGTCCATGCTGCCCGGTACGTCGAGGGTTTTCAGCGCAGAAAAGAGGATGTGGTCTTTCGGCATACCGGCGTCTTCCAGCGCTTTGACAGAACCGTCAGTGCGTTTCTTACCGGTATCAAGTTCGTTGTAGGTGTTGATCACCGCGTAGGTGTCTTTCCAGTCCCAGCCGCGTTTCTTCGCCTCTGTGGCCATGGCGGCGCCCTGCTTCTGGCCGACTTCGAAGGCCGCCATGCCGAGGTACGGCACGTCCTCCATGAACTTGCCGCCGGCATCGACGAAACGGTCATCGACGGCGATCACTTTCAAACCGTTGAGCTTGGCCTTGGCCATGATCGCAGGGCCCAGGGACACGTCCGGCGGGCAGATCACGAAGCCCTTGGCGCCGTTGGCCGCCAGGCTGTCGATGGCCGAGAGGGTTTTCTCGCCATCAGGCACGGCGATTTTGATGAGGGTGAAGCCCTTGTCCTTGCCGGCCTTTTCGGCGAAGGCCCATTCGGTCTGGAACCAGGGCTCTTCCGCTTGCTTGACCAGAAAACCAATCTTCACTTCCTCGGCCGCCAGCAATGTACTGCTGAGGCTGACCGCGGTGACCGCCAAAGCGGCACAGCACAGGGAACGGATCCCACGACGACGTTTCATAAGCTGACTCCTTGTTATTTTTTTTGAGCGTTATTTGAAAGCCTTCAAAGCATGCAGCTAATAGTCATATCGTATGATGATTGGATTTCAGACGTAGTTTCGCGCTTGAAACCCGAGTTATTCAGTCGTGGTACATGACCGAGCGCCCACCATCGATGGTGATGCACGAGGCATTGATGAACGGCGCTTCATCGCTGGCCAGGAACACAGCGGTCATCGCCACTTCAATCGGCTGGCCGATGCGCCGCGGTGGATGCAGGTCGAAGGCCCGCTGACGTTCGGCATGGGGGTCGGCAAAACCGTTCCAGTAATCGACGTTCAGTTGGGTTTCGATGTAGCCCGGTGCGATGGCGTTGACCCGAATGCCCTTCGGTGCGTATTCGATACCCAGCGCGCGGGTCAGGCCGAGCAAACCGTGCTTGGCCACCGGATACGGGAAGCAGCCGGGAATAATGTGAGTGGAATGGGTCGAGGCAATGTTGATGATGCTGCCGATGCCCTGCTCGATCATTTGCGGCAACACGGCTTTGCAGCCATACCAGGCGCCGTCCAGATCGATGGCGAAGCAACGACGCCAGTCTTCTTCGGTCATTTGCAGCGGATCGCGGAACACGTTGACCCCGGCGCAGTTGACCAGCACATCGATCCGGCCGTGAAGCTCAATGGCCAATCTGGCCATGGCGTGCAGGTCTTGCTGGCGCGATACGTCGGCCTTGATCGCCACGACATCCGCACCTTGTTCACGCCAGTGCGCCGCGACTTTTTCGACTTTCTCGCCCTGGATATCGCTGATGACCAGCCTGGCCTGCTGAGAGGCGAAGGTCGCAACAATCGCTTCGCCAATACCCTGAGCGGCGCCGGTCAGCAGCACGACCTTGTTTTTCAACCGCTCGCCCTTGGGCGGTTCGGGCACTGGTGGCAAGGAAAGAGGTTCAGCCATGGATCAACACTCCTGTTTGAAGGCACGACGAAAACCGGACATCTGTCGATGTCCGGTCAAAAGGCTTTTGGAAATAGGCAGGCAGGCGCGAAAACGCCCGGGCGCCGAGGCGGCCTGAAGCACTGACTCCGTACGGGAGTGCGGTGGAATATCGCTGCATCACTTCACCTGTTTTGTTTTTTTAAGTGTGAGTGCGTGTAACTGATGGGGCCGACTATAAACCCGACCGCCAAATAATCTCAATATATAATTTTACATCCCATATTTTGGGATTTATCCAGCGAATCGCTGACAGGGTTTTCCGGGCACATCCACGCGAATCGATAACAGCGCGCCGTCCAGCGGGTGATTGAGCGGGCTTGCGGCGCTGGTGATGTACAGGGTTTTGAAGTCTTCGCCACCGAACACGCAACTGGTGGGACGGCTGACCGGCAGTTCGATCACCCGATCCACATAACCATCCGGGTTCAGCCTGAGCAGACAACTGCCATCCCATCGGGCATTCCAGATATAGCCCTCGGCATCCATCGCCGAGCCATCGGGGCCGCCACGTTCGTGGGGGCCAAACCAGACATAGGCGGTGTCCAGGTTGCCGTCGGTATGGATGAAATGCCGGTAAAGCGTGCTGTCGAGGCTGTCGGCGAAATACAGGGTTGTGCCGTCGTCGCTCCATAGCAACGTGTTGGGGATGCCTAATCCTCGTAGTAGCGGCGTGACCCGAGCATCGCGGTCGATGCGAAACAGGCCCCCCGAGCGGCGCACGACGGGTAAATCTTCGCCCTGCTCACCGATGTTGTTTTGCATGGTGCCCAGCCAGAGCCGGCCCTGGGCATCGCAGCGGGCTTCGTTGGGGCGATTGCCGGGTTGCGGATCGGCGACGCAGAACAAGGTCAGCCGAGGTTCCAGGCCTGGGGAATCCAGATCCAGCCGATAAACCCCACAGCTCAATGTCACCAGGGCATCGCCGCTTTCGCAGGGGATGAACGCGGACACATGCTCCGGCATCTGCCAGATTTCCACGTTGGCGCCGATCAGCCTCAGCGCTTGCTTACCCGCGATATCTACCCAATACAGCGCCTGGGTCGGAGCATCCCAAAACGGGCCTTCGCCGAGTTGCGCACGGTGTCCGGTAACCGCAGTCCACGTCATGAAACCTCCTTTTTTATTGCTTTTATGTTGGAACAAGCCTGTGTGGCGAGGGGGCTTGCCCCCGTTCGACTGCGAAGCAGTCGTAAAACCGTTACATGCGGTTTAACTTTGAAATGCCGGGGCCGCTTCGCGACCCAACGGGGGCAAGCCCCCTCGCCACACAAGCCCGCTCCCACAAGGGTTCTTATTGTCAGCTAGCCTTCTTGTCGGCCATGACTTGCGGGTAGAAGCGTTTGATCGCCAGGTCCGCGTTATCGATCAGGGTCATGCAAGCCCACACACCCCGCGCGGCATCCCGGGCGGCGATGGCGTCGGCCATGTCTTTGTGGATTGGCAAGGTTCGGCGCAGTTCGTCCGGGTCGGCGGCAGACACTTCGAAAGACACGGCCAGCAACGCACCGAGGGCCGGGACCATTTGTTCGATGAATTGATTGTGGCTGGCGGCGAGGATGCACTCGTGGAAGAACTGGTCGGCGCGGTTGTAATCGATGCCGCTGTCCACTGCCCGTTCCAGTGCGTTATAGGCCTGGAGTACGGCTTGCACTTGTTCCACCGTCGCCCGCTCGCAGGCCCAGCGCACCGCCATGGGTTCGATGGTGCGGCGCAGGTCGAGCAAATCGTCGACGAAGTTTTCCGGTAAGCCGCTGCGCGATAGCCAGCCGACGACTTGCGGATCGAAGAGGTTCCAGCGTCGCACCGGCAATACGCGTGTGCCGACCTTCGGCCCGACTTCGAGCATGCCTTTGGCCACCAGGGTTTTGATGGCTTCGCGGATGACCGTGCGGCTGACACCGAGCTGCTCGCCCAGGTCGGCTTCGACCTTGATGGTTTCGCCGGGCTTTACCTGGCCGGCAGCAATCCAGCACCCCAGCCAGTCGACCGTCGACGCATGAAAACTGCTGGACATGGGCACCTCGTCGACCGGTGATAAAAAACAAACGACACAACGCCGTTCGCGATGGGTGTCCACGCTAATCATCATATGATTGGGTGTCAATTGGATTTTCAGATGCCTTGCCATACGGACACGGCTGTTCGTCCGAATCCTGCTCGAAGCGCTTTGATCCCATCCACTTTGTAAACTACGGTTAGCCGCAGCAGATCGGGCAGTCAGCGGTCTGTTCTCCTTCAAATCCGCTATCGATAGGTATGAACATGGACATGGATGCGTCTACGAAGTACCCCATTGTGTTGGTTCACGGTCTTTTCGGCTTCGATAAAATCGCCGGTTACCCTTACTTCTTCGAAATCGAGGAAGCCCTTGAACGCGCCGGTGCTCAGGTGTTTGCGGTCAATATTCCAACCGTCAACGGCAATGAAGAACGCGGCGAAAAACTGCTCGAGCACGTCAACCGCATTTTGCTGGAAACGGGAGCTGCCAAGGTCAATCTGATCGGCCATAGCCAAGGCCCTCTGGCCGCACGCTACGTAGCAGCGCTGCACCCGGAAAAGGTCGCGTCGGTCACGTCCGTCAGTTGCCCCAATCATGGCTCCGAGATTGCCGACCAATTGCATAAGGCGCTGACGCCCGGAGAGTTGCCCGAAGCGTTCGTACTGGCCCTGTTTGGCGCGGTCGGCACCTTCATTTCGTTGATCAGCGGCCATCCGGAAAACCCGATTGATGCTGAAGCGGCATTCGAATCGCTGACCAGCGCAGGATTGGCCGCCTTCAATCGCAAGTACCCGCAAGGGGTGCCAAAGGTTTGGGGCGGGGAAGGTAACGAAGTCGAAAACGGCGTGTATTACTACTCCTGGAGCGGGATCGTGCAGAACTTCCAAAGCCTGCAACTCCTCGACCCGACCCATTTGAACTGTAAAGTGCTGTCGAAGTTGTTTTACAAGGAGGAGCACGCCAACGATGGATTGGTCGGCCGCTACAGCTCTCACTTGGGCAAAGTGATCCGATCGGATTACCCCATGGACCATTTCGACGCAGTCAATCAGATGGCAGGGATCAACAGTTGGAACGTGAGCCCGGTCATGCTCTACCTTGAACATGCCGCCAGGCTCAAGAGCAAAGGTTTGTAAGCCCAAAAAAACGGCCCGTTGCAATAACGGGCCGTTTCGTTGCCAACGCTCAATCGACTATGGCTCAAGCCCGATCGGGAAGAATTCGCCACCGCTCCACACGCCCAGCCAACGCTGCCCGTCGATTTCACGACTCACCGCCAGCTCCACCAGTTGGTAGAACACATTGCGATGGATCAGCGCTTCAAGGTTGGTGCGCACATGCACGTACGGCGCAGGTTCCTGAGTTACCGGATCGATCACCACGCGCATAGGGTGCTCGGCGCCGGCATCGGCCGTTTCATCGACGTTGGTGGTAAAGCGCAAGACCTGGGCCTCCCCCTCGCCTTCGACCTCCACGGCAATCGCCACGAACGGCGCATCGTCGACCTTGATGCCAACCTTTTCGACCGGGGTAATCAGAAAGTAATCATCGCCGTCGCGGCGAATGATGGTGGAGAACAGCTTGACCATCGGCTTGCGCCCGATCGGCGTGCCCAGGTAATACCAGGTGCCGTCGCGGGCGATGCGCATGTCGATGTCGCCACAGAAGTCGGGGTTCCACAAGTGGACCGGCGGCAAGCCTTTGGTTTTGGGGATTTGCCCCAACAGATCGTTGGCTTTTTGCGGGCCACTCATGGCGTTCTCCTTTGAATTACTGGTCGCTGAGCCCCAGCAGGCTACGAGCGTATTGCTCCAGCGGCGGGCCCAGCAAGTCTTCTGGCTTGTTGTCGTGGAACGTCAGTAAACCGCCACGACTCTTGATACGTGCAGTATCAATCAAATACTGGGTGCTGGTCTCGATCAACATGATCTGAATTACGCCGTTGTCGATTCCGAGGCGATCCACGTGTTCCTGGTCGAGCCATTCGTCCGAGTTGCCGATGCGGTCGTCAGCCTTGGCGAAACGCGTGTACAGCAGGTAATGGGCGCCGGCGGCACGGGCTTCGCCCATGGCAGCGTCGAGGCCTTCCGGCGCGCGGGCGCGGCGGACCATCGGGAAATATTCGATAAAGCCGTTGAAGGCCTCTTCGGCCACCACGTTAGGTCGCGGGTAGGCATTGCCTGGCGGCACGAAGGCACCTTGGGCGATGTAGATGAACGAGTCCGGCTGAATGCGGAAGTTATTCACACGACGGCTGTCGCTGTGGTCCAGCAGGCCGGCGTCGCTCATGTGGTAGCGAGTCCCTTCGGCCATATCGCTGACATTCATGCAGCCACCAAGCGCCAAAACGGCCAGCAGCAAAACCAGGCTACGCATCCTACCCTCCAGAGGCCGGTGACGGAAAACCGGCGAATGGCCATGGGATGCAGCTTCCGCGCCAGTCCCTGGAACTCATATCATTTCAAGCATGAACTGTGGCGAGGGGGCTTGCCCCCGTTCGGCTGCATAGCAGCCGTAAAACCGATACATGCGGTGCTTCTGACACAATGGGGAGAATGGTTTTAGGGCCGCTTCGCGACCCAACGGGGGCAAGCCCCCTTCACCACAGGGCCCGATCAGCCGCCAATAATCTTCATGATGGTCGCACCACCGGAGAACGCCACTTCCTGCTTGTCGCCCAAGGCTTTGACCAGCAGTCGCTGCAACGCCGGCAGCGCCTGGTGACGAGGTTTATCCAACAAATCGCCGACATAGTGACGATTGCTCGACGACAGGCAGCCATGCAGCCAACCTGTAGACGACAAGCGTAGACGCGAACAGGTGCGGCAAAACGGAACGCTTTCGTTGGCGATCACGCCAAAGTGGCCCAGCCCCGGAATCTGGTAACGCACCGCCGTGGCATCGACTGGCGCATCGGCCTGAAGGTACTCGTAGCGTTCGCCGATCAGGCTCAGCAACTGCTGAAGGCTGACGAACTGTTGCAGGAAGGCATTGGAGTCGCTGGCCAAGTGGCCCATGCGCATCAACTCGATAAAGCGTAACTCGTAGCCGCGCTCCAGGCAGTAGTCGAGCAGCGGCATTACCTGATCAAGGTTCTGCCCACGCAGCGGCACCATATTGACCTTGATCTTCATACCAGCCGCTGCGGCCTGGTCCATACCGTCGAGGACGGTCGCCAGATCACCACCGCGCGCAATGCTGCGAAAAGCGCTGGCATCCAGAGTATCGAGGGAAACGTTGATGCGCCGAATGCCGGCATTCACCAACAGCGGCAGCTTTTTCGCCAGCAACTGACCATTGGTGGTCAGGCTGATGTCCGCCAGGCCCATCTGCCCGACGGCAGTCATGAAGGCTTCGAGCTTGGGACTGACCAATGGCTCGCCACCGGTAATGCGCAAACGCTCGATGCCCGCGGCCTCTATCAGATAGGCCACGCCGCGTGCCATGGCCTCGGCCGACAACTCATCCTGCGCAGCCACCAGCCGCTTGCCGTTGGGCACGCAGTAAGTACAAGCGTAATTGCAGGCTGAGGTCAGACTGATCCGCAAATTGCGAAAACGCCTGCCTTGACGGTCAACGATCATGGATCACTCCGGCGAAAGAAGATTCGAACACGCAAAACTTGACTCACAAATCAAGTTTTAGCAAGCCCTATGCCTGAGTATATTCCTGCGGTACTGCGCCATGTAGCTAAATCATGGCGCAACAAGGCAACTGACGGGTTCAGTTGCTCGGCGTGTCGGTATCGCGTTTGCGCTTGTTGCCCATGCGCACGCCGATGTCCATCAGGAACTGGAAGAAACCTTCCTGATCTTCCAGCACATTGCTCCAGAACGGCGAGTGATACAGCGCCACCGCGCCATGTACCAGAGCCCAGGCCGCGCAGTAATGGAAGTAAGGCGGCACGTCTTCGAGCTTGCCTTCGCTGATCCGGCCCTTGATCAGCAGGGTCAGGCGCTCGAAGTTCGAGGCGCGGATCTTGTGCAGTTCCTCGACCATCTCCGGCACCTGGTTGCCCTTGACCACCTTTTCTTCCAGGCGATCGAACAACCGATAGCGTTGCGGGTCGCGCATGCGGAATTCGAAGTAGGCCCGGGACAGGGCTTCCTTGTCCTTATCGACATCGGCGGAATGCAACAGCTCGTTCAAATCGCGCTCGTAATCGAGCATCAGGCGCAGATAGATCTCCGCCTTGGATTTGAAGTGCTTGTAGATCGTGCCTTTGCCGATACCGACGGCATCAGCAATCATCTCGACGGTGACACTGTCTTCACCTTGGTCGAGGAACAGCTTGAGCGCGGTATCGAGAATTTCTTGCTCGCGGCGACGAAACTCACGGACCTTACGAGGTTCTTTATGCATAAGAAAAGGTCTGTAGGGGTCAAAATTCGAAGCCGCGTATTATGCCTAACTTACGCCAAAATGCACGGATCATCCGACCATATATGTGTTTCTTGAAGAATTCGCGCCACCTCGAGGGTTGATGAGAACTCAACCGAAGCGCGCGTATTCCAAATTTGTTTAAAAACCCGACCAGCTAAACTGGACTCGGCGCAATACTGATCAATACTTCAACTGTCGGCGAGGCATCTCCCCCAAGTGTCGCGCCGATGAAGGTACCAACGGATTGCGTGCCTTTGTTTTACTCCTAATGGTCTTAACCCGGATTCCCCCCCCAGAACCCGGGTTTTTTTTGCCTGTGATTCAGCGGCCAAAGCCACGTAGGTGCTGCCGAAGGCTGCGATCTTTTCTAACGTTACACCGATGCCCTGACGTGCGCCAACGGGAACAAACGCTTGAAATTCTCGGTGGTTTGCTCGGCAAATCGTTCGTAGGACTCACCTCGCAACATGGCCAGAAATTCCGCTACCTCGCGTACGTATTGCGGCAGGTTCGGTTTGCCGCGATAAGGGATCGGCGCCAGGTACGGCGAGTCGGTCTCCACCAGCAACCGGTCAGCCGGTACCTTGCTGGCCACATCCCGCAGGGCATCGGCATTGCGAAAAGTGACAATACCGGACAAGGAAATGTAATACCCCATGTTCAGCGCAGCCTTGGCCATTTCCCAGTCTTCGGTGAAGCAATGCAGCACACCCGCCTGAGGCAGTGCCGCTTCGCGCAGCAGTTCAAGGGTATCGGCCCGCGCGCCACGGGTATGAATGATCACCGGTTTGCCGGTCTTTTGAGCTGCTTGCAGGTGCAGACGGAACGATTCCTGCTGCAGCGCTGCCGCTTCCGGCTCGTAGTGATAATCCAGACCGGTTTCACCGATCGCCACCACTCGCGGATGATTGAGTTCGTGCAACAGCCAGTCCAGCGCCGGTGCGGCACCCGGCTGCACATCGAGTGGATGCACACCGACCGAACAGTCGACATCGTCGTAACGTTCAGCCAGGGCTTTGACGTCGGCGGCGTTATCGGCGCTGACGCCAATGCACAGAAAGTGCCCTACCCCGCGCTCACGGGCCGCATCGAGCGCGGCATCCAGGGAGCCGTCGTGGGCGGTGAGGTCGAGGCGATCAAGGTGACAATGGGAATCTACGAGCATAAAAGGGCTGCAACTTACATCGTATGAGTGGGACGGTCGGACTTCAGGGCTCCGGCCAGATGGGTTTCGATTCGACTGCGCGCGGTGTTGTCGCCTTCGTTGAATTGCACGCCAACCCCGGCGGCGCGATTGCCCTGGGCACCTTTGGGGGTGATCCAGGTGACCTTGCCGGCGACCGGAATTTTTTCCGGTTCGTCCATCAGGTGCAGCAGCATGAAGACCTCATCGCCCAACTTGTAGCTTTTGTTGGTCGGGATAAACAGGCCACCATTCTTGATGAACGGCATGTAGGCCGCGTAGAGCACGGCCCTGTCCTTGATGGTCAAGGACAAAATGCCATTGCGCGGCCCCGGACTGATGGGTTCGTTCATGTTGACCTCCACTGTCTGATGATCAGAGTCTAGTGTCAGACGGTCACTTCTGGGTAGGCAAGGATACCCATTGCACCAACAGCGCCTCTAGCAACAACGCAGGATTGAGGTTGGCTTTGCTCATCACTTTCTGCCGCTGGGCGAGAATCCAGTCCTGGATATTCAGGACTTTGTCCTGAGCGGATTTCTGCGCCAGGTATTGAATCACTTTGCGCATGTCCGCCAACCCCAGCCCGGCTTCATCCTGAGTCAATTGATAACGCAGGATCAGGCTCGACCAGTCGCAGAACCAGTCGAACAGCAGCAACATGGGAATGGTTTTCCACTCCTCGGCCAACTGGGTCGGCGATTGCTGGTGCTTGAGCAACTTCTTCACGCCCTCGACCACCAGAGCCCGCTGCTCGCGCACGCCTTGTGCCTGCAATTTGACCGCGGCCAATGGCGAACCGGCGGCGAGGGTAAGCAGCTCGATGCGCTCTTCTTGCGCACAATCCGGCAAAGCGCTGGCCAACCAGGCCAGACTCATGGCTTCGCTTGGTAATGGACAGGCTTGCTGCACGCAACGGCTCTTGATGGTTGGCAGCAGACGGCTGGTCTGGTGGCTGACCAACAGCAAAACAGTATCGCCGGACGGCTCTTCAAGGCTTTTCAGCAAGGCGTTGGCGGCGTTGATGTTCATCGACTCGACAGGCTCGATCAGCACCACTTTGCGCCCGCCCATCTGCGCGGTCTGAACCACGAAGCTGACCAGATCACGCACCTGATCAACCTTGATCGCCTTGTCCGCTTCTTCCGGCTCCAAAATGTAGTTGTCGGGGTGACTGCCAGCCTTCAGCAGCAGACAGGATTTGCACTCACCACAGGCGTCTTGGGCGGTCGGGCGCTGACACAACAAATGGGCCATCAGACGCTCGGCCAGCGCGCGCTTGCCGATCCCGGCCGGGCCATGCAGCAAATAGGCATGGGCGTGCTGGGCACGGCCGGCCAATTGCTGCCAAAGACTGTCCTGCCACGGATAGGCTTCAGCCACGGGTCAGCTCCAGCAGACGTGGCAACAAGGCATCCAGAGCCTGCTGAACCTGTGCCAACGGCTGAGCGGCATCCACCAGGACATAACGCGCAGGATCCGCCTTGGCACGCTCGAGGAAGGCAGTGCGCACCGCATCGAAAAACGCTCGGCCTTCGAGCTCGAAGCGGTCCAGACGACCGCGGGCGCTGGCGCGGGCCAGACCCACTTCTACCGGCAGATCGAAAATCAGCGTCAAGTCCGGGCGCAAATCGCCCTGGACGAATGTTTCGAGGGTCGCAATGCGCTCCAGCGACAAACCGCGACCACCGCCCTGATAGGCATAAGTCGAATCGGTAAAGCGATCGCACAGGACTACCGCGCCACGGGCCAGCGCCGGACGGATCACCTCGGCCAGATGCTGGGCTCGCGCGGCGAACACCAAGAGCAACTCGGTGTCGGGGTTCATGACCTCATCGACCGGCGCCAACAGCACGTCGCGAATCCGCTCAGCCAGGGGCGTGCCGCCGGGCTCCCGGGTCAACACCACCTCGATCCCGGCAGCGCGCAGACGCTCGGCCAGGTATTCGCGATTAGTGCTCTTGCCGGCGCCTTCCGGGCCTTCCAGGGTAATAAACAAGCCAGTCACAGGCAGTCCTTAGTCAGAGTCATTGCGGGCTTTGCGGCGCAGGCGCATCCGCTTCGGGTGCTGGCGCAGGTTCTTGTGCAGGCTCTTGTGCAGAGCCTTGCTCAGAGTCTTGCGGCGCTACTGGCGGCATTTCTTCGGGCGCCGTATTGGGCGAAGCCGCCGGGATTGGCGCCTGGGCATCCTCCGTCGACGGCGTAACAGTCGGCGCAGGGCTGGAACGGTAATCGGCACGTCGATTGATCTGGAACTCGCGCACCGCATTGTTGTGGGCGTCCAGATCATCGGAGAACACGTGGCTGCCATCACCGCGCGCGACAAAATACAGGCTGTTGCCGTCCGCCGGATTCAACGCCGCATGGATCGCTTCGCGACCCACCATCGCAATCGGCGTCGGCGGCAGCCCAGCAATCATATAGGTGTTATACGGCGTCGGCTCCTTGAGATGAGCACGGGTCAACTTGCCGTTGTAACGATCACCCAAACCATAAATCACCGTTGGATCGGTCTGCAACAGCATGCCCATCTCCATGCGCCGCACGAACACGCCGGCGATCTGCCGACGCTCCTGCGGCACACCGGTTTCCTTTTCCACCAGCGAGGCCATGATCAGCGCCTGATAGGGCCCGGTGTAAGGGACGTCGGCAGCGCGCTGGTTCCATTCCTTGAGGAGGACCTCATCGAGGCGGTCGTAAGCTTTCTTGAGCAGATCGGCGTCGGTCATGCCCCGCACGAAACGATAGGTGTCGGGGAAGAATCGTCCTTCGGGGAAAATCCCGCTGTGGCCGAGTTTGTCCATCACTTGGCTGTCGCTGAGACCGTTCAGGGTCTGTTCGAGTTTTTCATCCTTGGCCAGGGCCGCGCGAACCTGATGGAAATTCCAGCCTTCGACCAGCGTCAGGCTGTACTGCACCATTTCTCCGCGCTTCCACAGGTCGATCAGCCCATTGACTGTCATACCCGGCACCATGCGGTATTCACCGCTGTGCAACGGTTGCCCTGCCAGATTAAAGCGCCAATACACGCGCAGCCAGAAAGCGTCTTTGATGACGCCATCGGCTTCGAGTCGAAGGAAGGTGCGGTTTGGCGTAGTGCCTTTGGGCACTTCCAGCAGCTCTTCCTGGGCGATGTTCAGCGGCTGTTCCAGCGCCGAATCGATTTTCCAGGCGCAAGCGCCGGCCAACAGCCCCGCCAGAACCAATCCGGTTTCCAGCAGCAGCAAGAATTTACGTCTCACGAATCAAGCATCCAGTAGCGCACGGGCAATGGTTTGGAGTTTACGGGTGAGCGGCCCAACCGGCCAGCTCAGTGCGGCATAGGCGCGCACCGGCCAAACGCCATACACGCTGTTGCAGACAAAGACCTCGTCAGCCCATTGCAGCTGCTCGAGGGTGATATCGGTGATGTGCGTGGGAATCCCCAATGACTTGGCTTGAAACAATAATTCGGCACGCATCACACCCGCCACGCCACAGCGTTTGAGATTGGCGGTTACCAGCACGCCATCGCGCACCAGGAACAGATTACTGAACACACCTTCGACCACCCGCCCGATCTGATCCAGCATCAAGCCTTCGGCATGCTCGGTGTCCTGCCATTCGGAACGGGCAATGACCTGCTCCAGACGATTCAAATGCTTGAGACCGGCGAGCAATGGCTGTTTGGAAAGCCGTGTCGCACAAGGAAACAGCCGAACGCCCTGCTCCGCATGAACAGCCGGATAAGCAGCAGGAGGATTGCCTTGCAGAATGCGCCGAGCCTGAGCCGAGGGATCGACGGCGTAACCGCGCAGGCTGTCGCCGCGGGTGAGGATCAGTTTGAGCACGCCCTCGCCCAACGCGGCGGCATAGGCCAGCAGCTCTGCACGGATCAGTTGATGATCAGCGGCAATCGCCAGGCGCGAACATCCCTCCGCCAGACGCGACAGATGTCGATCCAGCAGCAGCGGCTGCCCGCCCTTGACCGCAACGGTTTCGAACAGACCGTCACCGTAAGCCAGGCCGCGATCCTTCAGCGACAAAGCGTCAGCCGGTTGACCGTCGACCCAGCTGTCCATCAGTCAGCGAACCGGCGGAACACCAGCGAGCCATTGGTACCACCAAATCCGAAGGAGTTGGACAGCACCACGTCGATATCCATGCCACGCGCGGTGTGGGGTACGAAGTCGAGGTCGCAGCCTTCGTCCGGCTCATCGAGGTTGATGGTCGGCGGTGCTACCTGGCTGTTGATTGCCAGCACGCTGAAAATCGCCTCGACCGCGCCCGCCGCACCCAACAGGTGACCGGTCATGGACTTGGTCGAACTGACCGCCAGCTTGTAGGCATGATCGCCGAACACGGATTTGATCGCACAGGCTTCGGCAAGGTCGCCAGCCGAGGTCGAAGTGCCGTGGGCGTTGATGTACTGAACCTGATCGCTATTGATCTTCGCATCGCGCAAGGCATTGGTGATGCAACGCGCAGCACCCGCGCCATCGGCCGGTGGCGAGGTCATGTGGTAAGCATCGCCACTGGTGCCGAAGCCGATCAGCTCGGCGTAGATGGTCGCGCCACGGGCCTTGGCATGCTCCAGTTCTTCGAGCACCAGTGCGCCGGCGCCATCGGACAGCACGAAGCCATCACGGCCCTTGTCCCATGGACGGCTGGCGCGGGTCGGCTCGTCGTTGCGGGTCGACAGTGCGCGGGAGGCACCGAAGCCGCCCATGCCCAGACCACATGCGGCCATCTCGGCCCCACCGGCAATCATCACGTCGGCTTCGTCGTACATGATGTTGCGTGCCGCCATGCCGATGCAGTGCGTACCGGTGGTACACGCCGTGGCGATGGCGTAGTTAGGTCCCTGTGCGCCCAAGTGGATGGACAGGAAACCGGAAATCATATTGATGATCGAGCCTGGCACGAAAAACGGAGATATCCGTCGTGGGCCGGAATCATGCAGCGTGCGGCTGGTTTCTTCGATATTGGTCAGACCGCCAATACCCGAGCCCATGGCCACGCCAATCCTCTCGCGGTTAGCGTCGGTGACCTCAAGACCTGCGTTACGCACGGCTTGAAAACCTGCAGCCAGACCGTATTGAATGAACAGGTCGAGTTTGCGAGCTTCCTTGACCGACAGGTATTCCTCGACATTGAAGCCCTTTACCGAGCCGCCAAAACGGGTGGAATAGGCAGAAAGGTCGGTGTGTTCGATCAGACCAATGCCACTGCGGCCAGCCAGAATGCCCTGCCAGCTGCTCGGCACATCCGTGCCCAGTGGCGACAACATACCCATACCGGTGACTACGACGCGTCTACGCGACACAGCACTCTCCTTTTTCAAATGACGACTTTGCATCAGGCCTAAAGAAAAAACCGCACGCCAGGATGGCAGTGCGGTTTTTCCATGACAGCGAGCGACGACTAAAAACTATTACGCCTGGTGGCTGGTAACGTAGTCGATTGCTGCTTGTACAGTAGTGATCTTCTCGGCTTCTTCGTCAGGGATTTCGGTCTCGAATTCCTCTTCCAGAGCCATCACCAGCTCAACAGTGTCAAGGGAGTCGGCACCCAGGTCTTCAACGAAGGAAGCAGTGTTGACCACTTCTTCTTCTTTAACGCCCAGTTGCTCAGCAACGATTTTCTTGACGCGCTCTTCGATGGTGCTCATACCTTGTTTTCACTCCTAATGGACAAATTCAGGCAGCTGGCCGGTGGGTAAGTGTATAGAAAGACTTTTCAGTTTTTCAACTGAAAGCTTCACTCCTCAAACCCGGCGACCCTCTGTCTATAAATAGATTGCAGCTTTATAACGGATTTTAGACAGCTCGTATGACATTTTTTTGAAGCAATCCGTCACATTTAACTCATGTACATCCCGCCGTTCACCGGGATTGTAGCCCCAGTAACGTAAGCCGCACCGTCGGATGCAAGAAAAGCGACCACAGACGCGATCTCTTGAGCTTGCCCCAGACGACCCAGCGGAATCTGCGTCTGCAAGGCTTCACGCTGCGCCTCGGGCAGTTCACGGGTCATATCGGTGTCGATGAACCCTGGGGCCACCGAGTTTACCGTAATCGAACGCGAACCGACTTCACGCGCCAGTGCACGGCTGAAACCTTCCAGACCGGCCTTGGCGGCAGCGTAGTTTACTTGGCCTGCGTTGCCCATGGCACCCACAACCGAACCAATACTGATAATTCGTCCCCAACGGGCTTTGGTCATGCCGCGCAAAACGCCCTTGGACAGGCGGAACAGACTGTTCAGATTGGTATCGACGACGTCATGCCATTCGTCATCTTTCATGCGCATCATCAGATTATCGCGGGTGATACCGGCATTATTGACCAGGATCGCCGGCGCACCGAATTGCGCCTGGATGCTCGCCAGCACGGCCGCTACGGACTCGTCGC
Source organism: Pseudomonas sp. TE12508 (assembly GCF_056279485.1). NCBI lineage: Bacteria > Pseudomonadati > Pseudomonadota > Gammaproteobacteria > Pseudomonadales > Pseudomonadaceae > Pseudomonas > Pseudomonas sp. TE12508. The sequence continues at coordinate 24,511 of NZ_JBWCCN010000006.1, forward strand.
TGGTGACATTGAGTTCCAGGCCAGTGCCCTGAATACCATTTTCTTTCAGGGTCGCAGCGATACGCTCGGCCCCCGAAGCGGAAGTCGCGGTGCCGATAACAATGGCACCCTGACGACCCAATTCCAGAGCGATAGCCTGGCCGATACCACGGCTGGCACCGGTAACCAGTGCAACTTTACCTTGCAGACTCATGCAAGCTTCTCCTTGTTCAGGCCAGCGCTGCGCGGGCGGCAGCGAAAGCGTCTGGGGTATTGAGGTTAGAGGTCGACACGCCTTCAGCGCAACGTTTGTTCAAACCGGCAAGCACTTTACCAGGGCCGCACTCGACCAGATTGGTCGCGCCCTTGGCCGCCAGCGCCTGGATCGACTCGACCCAGCGTACAGGCTTGTAGAGCTGTTCAAGCAGATCGCGCTTCAGGGTTTCCAGATCCGCCGGCACGTTGGCGCTGACGTTCTGTACTACAGGAATCTGCGGTGCCTGCCAGTCGATCGCTGCGATCGATTCGGCGAACCGCTCGGCGGCCGGACGCATCAATTCGCAATGAGACGGCACGCTGACCGGCAATGGCATGGCGCGCTTGGCGCCACGTGCCTTGCAGCCTTCGATGGCGCGCTCGACCGCCGCCTTGGCGCCAGCGATCACTACCTGGCCCGGGGAGTTGAAGTTGACCGCGCTCACCACTTCGCCTTGCGCCGCTTCGGCACAGGCTGCCAGTACGTCAGCATCTTCCAGACCCAGGATTGCAGCCATGCCGCCCTGCCCGGCCGGAACAGCCTCTTGCATCAACTGACCGCGACGCTCTACCAGCTTCACTGCGTCGCCCAGGCTCAGACTGCCTGCAGCCACCAGGGCGCTGTATTCGCCCAGGCTGTGACCGGCAACGTACGCCGGTCGCGCGCCGCCTTCAGCCAGCCACAGACGCCACAAGGCGATCGATGCGGTCAGAATGGCCGGCTGGGTTTTATCGGTTTGATTGAGTTGTTCTTCCGGCCCTTGCTGGGTCAGTGCCCACAGGTCGTAACCCAGAGCATCGGAAGCTTCTTTGAATGTTTCGAGGACCACCGGATGTTGCGCGCCCAACTCGGCCAGCATGCCGAGGGACTGCGAACCCTGTCCTGGAAAGACGAATGCGAGGGAAGCAGACATGTAACAAGCCCCTAATGATCTTGTCGTCGGAGAATGACGTCCCGTTTCTGGAACGCAAGAAACTCACAGTTGGATGGCCCATTGAACTGAGCGGTCACATTTAAGCATTGTCCGACGAAAACGCCTAAGGCAACAAATCTTCCAGGCGCCCATGAAGCCGCTCCGGCAGGTTTTCCTGGATCTCGATCAGCGCTCGCTGTATCGCACTCTGAAAACCCTGCACCCCCGCCGAACCGTGGCTTTTCACGACAATTCCCTGCAAACCGAGGAAACTTGCGCCGTTATGCCGTGCCGGCGCCAGCTCAGCCTGCAAGCGTTTCATCAGCGGCAGCGCCAGCGCACCCACCACTTTGGACGCGAAATTTTTCTTGAATAACGCCTCGATGCGCCCGGCAATCATGGTCGCCAGGCCTTCGCTGGACTTGAGCAGGATATTGCCGACAAAGCCGTCACACACCACCACATCCGCCTCGCCACGGTACAAGCCGTCACCTTCGACAAACCCGATGTAATTGATGCCACGAGCATTCTGCAACAACGTAGCCGCCAGCTTGACCTGCTGATTGCCCTTGATGTCTTCAGTACCGATGTTCAGCAATGCGACCCTCGGGCGAACGATACCCAGGGTTTCTGCCGCGACCGAACCCATCACTGCGAACTGCAACAAGTGCTCGGCAGTGCAATCGACATTGGCACCCAGATCGAGCAACTGGCAGTAGCCCTTCTGCGTTGGAATAGCCGCGATCATTGCCGGCCGATCGATGCCCGGCAAGGTCTTGAGCACAAACCGTGACAATGCCATCAGCGCGCCGGTATTGCCGGCACTGACACAGGCCTGGACCTTGCCGTCTCGCAGCAACTCCAGCGCCACGCGCATCGACGAATCGGGCTTGCCACGCAAGGCCTGGGCAGGTTTTTCGTCCATGGTGATGACTTCGGACGCCGGCACAATCGACAGGCGCGAGCGATCCACAGCCGATTGGCTAGAGAGCAGTTCTTCAAGAAGGGAGGGTTGACCGACAAGGGTCAGGTGCAGCGAGGGTGTAGCAGACAGACAAGCAAGGCTGGCCTGAACAATGCTGCGGGGACCGAAGTCCCCGCCCATTGCGTCAATCGCGATGACTTGAGCGGACAAGTGATTACTCGTCAGCGCCCTTGTCGATCACTTTACGGCCACGGTATACGCCTTCTGGCGATACGTGGTGACGCAGGTGAACTTCACCGGTGGTTTTTTCTACAGACAGGGTGCTAGCCTCGAGAGCGTCGTGCGAACGACGCATGTCACGGGCAGAGCGGGATTTTTTGTTCTGCTGAACAGCCATAATTGATTAACTCCTAAACGTTTGGGTCACGCTTTAACTGCGCCAATACACTGAACGGGTTGGACCGCGTTACCTCGTCCTCGCTCGGTTCGGGCTCATCGAGACCCGCCGGCTGCTGGCATTCTTCCGGATGATGAGCAGGCACAATGGGCAAGGCGAGCAGAAGCTCCTCCTCGATCAGTGACTGCAGATCCAAAGGATCTTCGCCCAGTTCCAGCACGTCATAACCTTTCGGCAACGACTGGGTATTCGCACCCTCCTTCACCACAGCATAACTGCATTCGCTATGGATCGGCAGGGTGACCAGCTCAAGACAACGCTGGCAAACCATTTTGACTTCGGTGTCGATAAAGCTGTGAATTACCACAGATTTACGTTCATCTCGTTCAAAAACGAATTTAGCCTGCACCGTACCGACAGTATCGGAAAGCGGGTCGCAGAGTCTCTCCAAATCGGCCAGCAGCAGTTCACCTTGAAGGGTGGTGCCACGGTCAGCCAATTTGCGCGGGTCAACGTGAGGTGGAATCGGGTCATTCAACATAGGCGCAGCATTATAGGGATGCCCCCAGCCATGTCAAAGGAAATTCAGCCCTGTCCGTCACTTGAGCCTGCGCTAGAATTCGCCCCTGCCCTTTTGGAGATGCGCATGCTGCCTTTATTACTCGCTTCAAGCTCGTCCTATCGCCGGGAACTGCTGGCCCGCTTGCAGCTGCCGTTCACGTGCAGCTCGCCGGATATCGACGAAAGCCATCGCCCGGACGAGTCAGCCGTCGAACTGGTAAAGCGTCTCGCCGAAGAAAAAGCCCGTGCACTGGCAGGCAGTCATCCGGCCCATTTGATCATCGGCTCGGATCAGGTCGCCGTACTCGGCGAGCGGATTATCGGCAAACCTCACACTTTCGAAAAGGCCCGCGAACAACTGCTGGCATCCAGCGGCGCCAGCGTGACCTTCCTGACCGGCCTGGCACTGCTCAATAGTCAAGCCGGCCACTGCCAGGTCGACTGCGTGCCCTTTACCGTGCACATGCGCGCACTCGACGCAGCGCGCATCGAACGCTACCTGCGCGCTGAACAGCCCTATGACTGCGCTGGCAGCTTCAAGGCCGAAAGTTTGGGGGTGAGCCTGTTTCAAAGCACCGAAGGCCCTGACGCCACCAGCCTGGTCGGCCTGCCATTGATTCGCCTGATCGATATGCTGCTGGCTGAAGGCGTGCAAATCCCCTAAAGCCGCTACAACCGCGCTCGCACAAAAAACCGGCCACTCGGGCCGGTTTGTTTATGCAGCCAGATGATCAGCGCAATGCTGGCCCCTGGAAGCCCATCCACATCGCCAAATGCTCAGCCACGCTGGCCCCGAGCTTCTTCGAGAAGCGATCGAATGGCGACTCCTCAACAGTGAAATCCACCAGTTCTTTCTCACCGATCACATCACGAGCAACCGAACTGGCATTGCCCAGCCCATCGATCAAGCCCAGCGACAGGGCCTGCTCACCCGACCAGATCAGCCCGGAGAACAGCTCCGGATGCTCTTTATCCTTCAGGCGATCACCACGACCCTTCTTGACGCTATTGATGAACTGCTGATGGGTGGTATCGAGCACGCTCTGCCAGAATTGGATTTCCGCGGGCTTCTGCGGCTGGAACGGATCGAGGAACGATTTGTGCTCCCCAGAAGTGTAGGTACGACGCTCCACACCCAACTTCTCCATGGTCCCGACAAAACCGTAACCGGCCGCCGTCACACCGATGGAACCCACCAGGCTCGCCTTGTCGGCGTAGATCTGATCCGCGGCGCTAGCGATGTAATAGGCACCGGAAGCACCCAGATCCGAGATCACCGCATAAACCTTGGTATCTGGATTCAAGCCGCGCAAACGACGGATTTCGTCGTAGACATAACCCGACTGCACCGGACTGCCGCCAGGGCTGTTGATCCGCAGAATCACACCCTTGACCTTCTTGTCCTCAAAGGCTGCACGCAGACTGCCGACGATATTGTCAGCACTGGCCGGCTCTTTGTCGGCAATCATACCCGTCACATCAATCAGCGCCGTGTAGCCAGAGCCGAGGCTCGCGCCTTTCTCCATGCCTATCAACGGCGATAACAGAATCAACGCGCCGAGCAGGTACAAAAAAGTCAGCGACTTGAAGAATATCCCCCAGCGACGGGACCGGCGCTGTTCCTGCACACCAGCCAGCAAGGTTTTTTCCAGCAGCTTCCAGCTTTTCTCGTCACCGCTTTCCGCACTCGCCTTGGCGGGCGCTTTCCATTCGTCGGTCATGCCATGTACCCCAGCAAAAAAACCAATTAAACCCGCTGATTCAGCCAGGCGTGCAACTCTGAAAAACGATCAATGGCCAGTTTCGGTTCAAATAGCTTCAAGGCGTCGATCGATTGAGCGCCATAGCTGACCGCCACCGAATCCATGCCCGCATTGCGCGCCATCTGCAGGTCGAACGACGAATCGCCAACCATCAGCGCTTGCTCCGGGCGAACCTCGCAATGGGCGAGAATCTGCTCAAGCATCAACGGATGGGGTTTGCTGGCGGTTTCGTCAGCAGCACGGGTGATATCGAAATAATCTTCCCAACCGTGAGACTTCAGCACCCGATCCAGCCCACGACGAGCCTTGCCGGTCGCTACTGCCAGATGATACCCCTCGACACGAAACGCTTCGAGAGACTCGACAACACCCTCAAACAGCGGGGAAGGCTCGGCCTCCGCCGCAATGTAGTGATCCGCATAGTGCTGACGGAATGCTATCAGCTCGGTGTCGCCAATCTCGGGGTACAGGGTGCGAATCGCTTCCGGCAAGCCCAGACCGATAATGCCTTTGACGGCAAAATCATCACGCAACTGAAAACCGGACCGCTCGGACGCGACATGCATCGCCTCGACAATCCGACCAATGGAGTCAGCCAGCGTGCCGTCCCAATCGAAAATCAGCAGCTTGTAATCAGTAGGGTGCACTCAAGCGCTCCACGGTTTTGGCCCACATCTCGTCGACCGGCGCCTGCAACTTGAGCTCACCACCATCAGGCAACGGCACCGTCAGCATGTACGCGTGCAGAAACAGACGCTTGCCGCCGAGATCACGAATCTCTTTGCTGAAACCCTCATCGCCGTACTTGGTATCACCAGCAATGCAATGTCCGGCATGCAGAGTATGGACGCGAATCTGGTGAGTGCGACCCGTGATCGGCTTGGCTTCGATCAGGGTAGCGAAGTCGCCAAAACGACGCAGGACCTTGAACACGGTCACAGACTCCTTGCCCTCCTCCTCGTCCACCTCGACCATGCGCTCGCCGGAGCGCAGATTGCTCTTGCCCAGCGACGCACGGACTTGCTTGATCGAGGCCGCCCAGTTGCCGCGCACCAGCGCCATGTAGCGCTTATCGACGCCATCGCCGCGCAATGCCGTGTGCAAGTGGCGCAACATGCTGCGCTTTTTGGCAATCATCAGCAGGCCGGAGGTATCACGATCGAGACGATGAACCAGTTCGAGCTCCTTGCAATCCGGACGCAACTGACGAAAGGCTTCAATCACGCCGTAGGTCAAGCCACTGCCACCATGAACCGCAATGCCGCAAGGCTTGTTGACCACGATCAGCGCCTTGTCTTCGTAGACAATCGAGGCCTCGAGCCGCTGCAGCAAACCCTGGGCTAATGGCACGGGTTCATCGCGCTCAGGCACGCGAACCGGCGGCACGCGCACGATATCGCCCGCCTGCAGCTTGTATTCGGGCTTGATCCGACCTTTGTTCACCCGCACTTCGCCCTTGCGCAAAATGCGGTAAATCAAGGTCTTGGGCACGCCTTTGAGCCGAGCGAGAAGGAAGTTATCAATACGTTGGCCGGCATATTCCGGCGAGACCTCCAGCAGTTGTACGGCTGGGGTCGAAGGGGCAGTAGTCGTCATGGTGCGGATGATAACAATTTTTTATGGAATTGAAGCACTTAATCATTGCTGCTATAGTCGCGAACGCCGCCAAAAGTGGCCTGGACAGCGGACTAACGGTCAAAAACCGGCCCTGACCAACGCAATTCACGAGGACGAGAGGCCGTCCTACGGGGCTTTCGCTACGTAACGGCAGAGTTTGCAGTTGTAACGAGCGCAGGTGACATAAGGCCTGAATCATGCCGCAAAGCAGAGTTTTCACTCGCCTTCCGAGCAAATATTCACGGCCAGTTCACAAAGTGCAGTCAGCTGCGAACGACCCCGAGCGAACGCTTCGGAAACACCGCCTAAATTAGCCATGATGCGTGACCTCCCCTTTCGGAGCTCACGGTAAATGCCAACCCGCTGCGGATTCTGCGCGCGGCAGCACCCGAATTATCAGGGATACGTGTAGGGTGGAGATGCACAACCGCTGGACTGTGTAGCAATAGGCTTTATCAAGACGCTTCATCTCGTCCACAGCCGCCGGTTGATTCCTCCTCCTGACTGAGTGCTTAAGTAGCCACAGCAAGCAGGACGCGTACGTCGCGACACCGGCCCAATTGGCCGGGGTTCGCTAGACACTGGAGTGGCCAACCACTCCTGACGCACCTGACACCGACCGTGAGAAGTCGTGTGTGCCGAACGCCGTTTCCGGCAGCCCGGAAACCGACGGTACTACATGAAAAGAATGCTGATTAACGCAACTCAACCCGAAGAGTTGCGTGTTGCACTGGTAGATGGCCAGCGCCTCTACGACCTGGACATCGAATCCGGTGCACGCGAGCAGAAGAAGGCCAACATCTATAAAGGCCGGATTACTCGCATCGAACCAAGCCTCGAGGCTGCCTTTGTCGATTTCGGCTCTGAGCGCCACGGCTTCCTGCCCCTCAAAGAAATCTCCCGCGAATACTTCAAGAAAGCCCCCGAAGGCCGCGTCAACATCAAGGACGTCCTGAGCGAAGGCCAGGAAGTCATCGTTCAGGTCGAAAAGGAAGAACGTGGCAACAAGGGCGCCGCCCTGACCACCTTCATCAGCCTGGCCGGTCGTTACCTGGTGCTGATGCCGAACAACCCGCGTGCCGGCGGTATCTCCCGTCGCATCGAAGGTGAAGAGCGCAACGAACTGCGTGAAGCCCTGAACGGTCTGGTTGCCCCGGCCGACATGGGTCTGATCGTTCGCACTGCCGGCCTTGGTCGCAGCAGCGAAGAAATGCAGTGGGACCTCGATTACCTGCTGCAACTGTGGACCGCCATCAAAGAAGCTTCGCTGGACCGTTCCGCGCCGTTCCTGATCTACCAGGAAAGCAACGTGATCATCCGCGCCATCCGCGATTACCTGCGCCAGGACATCGGCGAAGTACTGATCGACAGCGTTGAAGCCCAGGATGAAGCCCTGACCTTCATTCGTCAGGTGATGCCGCAGTACGCCAGCAAAATCAAACTGTACGAAGACAGCGTTCCGCTGTTCAACCGTTTCCAGATCGAAAGCCAGATCGAAACCGCCTTCCAGCGCGTCGTCGAACTGCCTTCCGGCGGCTCCATCGTTATCGATCCGACCGAAGCTCTGGTGTCCATCGACATCAACTCGGCGCGCGCCACCAAAGGCAGCGACATCGAAGAAACCGCACTGCAGACCAACCTTGAAGCTGCCGAAGAAATCGCCCGTCAGTTGCGCTTGCGCGACATCGGCGGCCTGATCGTCATCGACTTCATCGACATGACCCCTGCCAAGAACCAGCGCGCCGTGGAAGAGAAAGTCCGCGAATGCCTGGAAGCCGACCGCGCTCGCGTGCAAGTCGGTCGCATCTCGCGCTTCGGCCTGCTGGAAATGTCCCGTCAGCGCCTGCGTCCATCCCTGGGCGAAAGCAGCGGCATCGTCTGCCCGCGTTGCAATGGCACCGGCATCATCCGTGACGTTGAATCGCTGTCGCTGGCGATCCTGCGCCTGATCGAAGAAGAAGCCCTGAAAGACCGCACCGCCGAAGTTCGCGCACAAGTGCCGATTCCGGTTGCAGCTTTCCTGCTCAACGAAAAACGCAACTCGATCACCAAGATCGAACTGCGCACCCGTGCCCGCATCGTCATTCTGCCGAACGATCACCTCGAAACGCCGCACTTCGAAGTTCAGCGCCTGCGCGATGACAGCCCGGAAGCCGCGGTCGGCCAGTCCAGCTACGAAATCGCCGCTGCCGCTGCCGAAGTCGAAGAAGTCCAGCCAGCCGCCGCGACCCGCACCCTGGTTCGCCAGGAAGCCGCGGTCAAGACGGCTCCGGCCCGCGCCAACGCTCCGGTTCCGACCGAAGTCGTCGCGGCTCCGGTAGCTGCACCGGCCGTCGCCCCAGAGCCAAGCCTGTTCAAAGGCCTGGTGAAGTCGCTGGTCAGCCTGTTCGCCACCAAGGAAGAGCCTGCTGCGCCGGTTGTGGTTGAAAAGCCAGCCACCGAACGCCCTGCTCGCAACGAAGAGCGCCGCAACGGCCGTCAGCAGAGCCGCAACCGTAACGGTCGCCGCGATGAAGAGCGCAAGCCTCGTGAGGAACGTGCACCGCGTGAAGAACGCGCACCACGTGAGCCACGTGAGGCCCGCGAAGAAGCTCCAGCAGTTGCCCTGGAACGCGCTCCACGTGAAGAGCGTGCACCACGCGCCCCTCGTGAAGAACGTGCACCGCGCACCCCGCGTGAAGATCGCAAGCCACGTGGCGAGCGTGAAGAACGTCCGGTTCGTGAATTGCGCGAGCCTCTGGATGCCGCTCCGGCCGCCGCTGCCAACGCTGAAGAGCGTCCAGCCCGTCAGCCACGTGAAGAACGCGCTCCACGCCCACCGCGTGAAGAACGTCAGCCACGTACCGAGCAAGCCGCTGCTGCCGTTGCTGAAGAAGAGTTGAGCACCAACGAAGAGCAACTGCAGGAAGACGGTCAGGAAGGCACCGAAGGCGATCGTCCTCGCCGCCGCTCCCGTGGCCAGCGTCGTCGCAGCAACCGTCGTGAGCGTCAACGCGATGCCAACGGCAACGTGATCGAAGGTTCGGAAGAGTCCGAATCGGCTGAAAACGCCGAAGCGCCAAGCGCTGCCGATCTGGCCGCCGGCCTGGCTGTTACCGCAGCCGTTGCCAGTTCCGTGATCAGCGCACCTGCTGAAGCACAAGCCAATGAGCAAGCTGAACGCGCCACTGCCGCCACTCTGGAAACCGCTCCGGTTGAAGCTCCAGTGGTTGAAGCGACCACACCAGTAGAAGTCACCGCTGCTCCGGAAATCGAAGTAGCACCGGTTCGTGAAGCACAGCCTGAAGTTGAAGCTGCCGCTGAGCCGGCCGTCGTCGCTGAACCAGTGGCTGCTACCGAGCCTGTGGTTGAAGCGCCGGCTGAACCGGTACGTGAAGTTCGCGAAGAACAAACCACGTTCAACTGGGTTGCCGAGCCACCTGTAGCGGTCGAAGCTCCAGCGCCAGCCGCTGAAGCTCCGGTTGCCGAAGCCATGGTCTCCGAGCCAGTGGTTGCTGCTGCCGAGCCTGCTCCGGTGGTTGAAGCGCCTGTGGTTGCCGAACCGGTGGTTGAAGCCACCCCTGTCAGCGCCCTGACCCCAAGTGGCCGTGCGCCGAATGACCCGCGTGAAGTGCGTCGTCGCAAGCGTGAAGCCGAGCGTCTGCAGAAGGAAGCCGAACTGGCTGCCGCTGCTGCTCCGGCCGCTGCCGAGCCAGCCCCGGTTGTTGCTGAAGTTGTCGAGGCAGCCCCTGCCCCGGCCGCTGAAGTCGCTGCCGAACCGGTTGAATCCGCGATCGACGAAGCACCGCGCTCCGTTCAGGAAGCGGTAGAGCAACACGAGCAAGCCCAGGAAAAAGAGCACGAGCCTAAACCCCTCGCCTGATTCCATCGGCCATTAAAAAGCCCCGCCTGGTGATCCCAGGCGGGGCTTTTTTATGTTTGCGGGGAAGCAGCGGGACCGCGTTGTGGATCGTTCCCACGCTCTGCGTGGGAATGCAGCCCGGGACGCTCCGCGTCCCAAGCGGACGCAGAGCGTCCATTGAGGCATTCCCACGCAGAGCGTGGGAACGATCATCCATCAGGCAAAGATCAACGCCTCTGGCACATCCACATCCCACAACACCCCGGGATCCTCCACTGCCACCTCGACCACCCTCGCCTGTGCGAACAGCGACTTGGCGCCGTGATCACCGGTCAACGCCATCAATCCCGGACCAAAGCTTCGCCCGAACCCCACCGGATGCCCATACTGCCCCTCATGCACCGGCACGCTGACGGCATCATCCGCAATGGCCGCGACGACCTGCTCAATACTGGACGGCAGAATAAACGGCATGTCCCCCAGCACGATCAACCAGCCACCGAGTTGTGAACACGCCGTCACACCCGCCGCAATGCTGTCGCCCAGACCGGTCGACTCGATCCGCACAATCTCGCAACCATAGGCCTGAGCCATGCGAATCACTTGCGGGCGATCCGCCGTGGTCACCAGCACGCGCTTCTCAAGCGTGGCCGGCAGATTTACCAGCACCTGCTCGATCACCGAATGCACGGTGACGCCATCACGAGCGGTGCAGTCCACTAGCAGCTTGTCCTTGTCGTCACCCGCTACCTGTCGAAACCGACTGCCCTGCCCCGCGGCCAGAACGATAACGCCAATGGAGTCGCTCATACGCCCTCCTGCAACGGCCTCTTGTGTTTCAGCTCGACGCCGTTCTTGATCGCCACAATTTCGGCCAGCAGCGACAAGGCGATTTCCGCCGGTGTATGGCTGCCGATGTGCAAACCGATCGGGCCGTGCAAGCGCTCGATGGCCTGTTGTGACAAGCCTAGCTGAGCCAGGTTGTCCCGGCGCTTCTGGCTATTGATCCGCGAACCCAGCGCACCGACATAAAACGCCTTGGAGTCCAGCGCCGTGAGCAGCGCCATGTCATCCAGGCGTGGATCGTGGGTCAGCGCGACAATGGCTGTGCGCTCGTCGGTCTGGATGGTCAGCACCGCTTCGTCGGGCATGCCCGGGACGAAGCGACCGTGTTGCTCTTCCCAGCCGTAGACGAACTCGGTGCGCGGATCGCAGATCAGCACTTCGAAATCCAGCAGCCGTGCCATCTCGGCAACGTAGCGCGACAGTTGGCCGGCGCCGATCAGCAACAGCCGCCAGCGCGGACCATAAATGGCGCGCAAGGTCTGTCCGTCAAACACCAGCACATCAGTCTTGCTCGCTGGCTGCAGAATCACTTCACCGGTCGCCAGGTTCAGCTCACGCGCAACGATTTCATGGGCCTCGCAGCGCGTCAGCAATTCGGCAACCCACGCCGGATCACCGACGCGCTCCTCGGTCAGGCGCAACGTGCCACCGCACGGCAAACCAAACCGTGCGGCCTCCTCCCGGGTGACGCCATAGGTAATCAACTGCACCGGCGGCCCATCGGCCGGGATACGGCCATCGTGCAGCCGGGCAATCAGGTCATCCTCGACGCAGCCACCGGACACCGAGCCAATCACCACGCCGTCTTCACGCAAGGCCAGCATGGCGCCAGGTGCCCGGGGTGCGGTGCCCCAGGTCTGGACCACGCTGTACAACATCACCCGCTGACCGGCGCGGCGCCATTCCAGCACGCTGCGCAGGACGTTCAGATCGACGCTGTCCATCAGGCTTGTGCCTTCTGCCAACCTTGCAGCTGATAGCGTACCGGCAGATTACGGATGCGCTTGCCGGTGGCGGCGAAGATTGCGTTGCACAGCGCTGGCGCAATCGGCGGCACGCCCGGCTCACCGACTCCGCCCAATGGCACATTGCCCGGTGGCGTGACCAGATGCACGGCGACTTCCTTCGGCGCCAGGGACATGCGCGCCACTTCGTACATGTGGAAGTTGTCCTGCTGAACCTTGCCGTCCTTGAAGCTGATCTCCCCCAGCACAGCGTTGCCCAGCCCCATGACGCAGGCACCTTCGAATTGCGAGCGAATCCGCTCGGGGTTGATCTGCGGGCCGCAATCCACGGCGATGTCGGCCTTGTGCACGATCAGCGTGCCATCGTCTTTGACTTCCACCTCGATCACCGCCGCCACATAAGTGACAAAACTGTAGTGCACCGCCAAGCCCAAGCCTCGGCCCTTGGGCAACTCACGCCCCCAACCGGCCGCTTTGGCGGCGGTTTCCAGCACGGTGCGCATCCGTGCAGTGTCGATTGGATAACGCTCGGGAGATTCGCCGTAGTTCCACTCTTCACTCAAGGTGCGCGGATCGATCTGACGGTCCGGCCCGAGCAATTTGATCTGGTACTTGAGTGGATCCTGGCCAGCCTTGTGGGCCAGTTCATCGACAAAGCTCTGAATCGCAAAGCCGTGGGGAATGTTCGACACCGAGCGATACCAGCCGACCCGGGTATGGACCGTCGCTTCAGGGTTTTCCAGGCGCACGTTGGGGATCGCGTAAGCCATGTTGGTAAAGCCCATGCCCAGTTCGAAAGCCGCCTCATGGTTCATGCCCGGCGCGAACAGTGCGGTGATACTCGGCGCCACTGTGCGGTGCAGCCAGCCGGACGGCAGGCCGTCCTTGTTCAGGCTGGCTTTCAGGTATTCAGCAGACACGGTGTGGAAATAGGAGTTGTGGATGTCGTCTTCACGGGTCCATTGCACCCGCACCGCCTTACCCGGGAACTCCTTGGCCAGGATCGCCGCTTCAACGACGAAGTCCGGCTTGGACTTGCGACCGAAACCGCCGCCGAGCAAGGTGACGTTGAACGTGACGTTATCGAATGGAATGCCGAGGCGCTCGCCGATCCGTTCGCGGGTGACTTGCGGGGCCTGGCTTGGGGCCCAGGCTTCGCACACGCCGTCCTTGAAGCGGGCGATGGCGACCATCGGTTCCATTGGCGATTGCGCCAGGTGCGGCAGGTAGTAAGAGGCTTCGAGGGTGCTGTCGGCGCTGCTCATGGCCTGGTCGATGCTGCCGGTATTGCGCACCACTTTGCCGGGCTTGAGGGACGCGGCTTCGAGTTCCTTGCGGTAGGCGATCGAGTCGTAACTGGCGTTGGGGCCGTCATCCCACTCGATCTTCAGCGCTTCGCGGCCCTTGATAGCGGCCCAGGTATTGCTGGCCACCACGGCCACGCCGCCCAGAGGTTGAAATTCGGACGGCAATGGTCGGCTTTCGATTTGCAGAACCTTGATTACGCCCGGGACTTTCATCGCGGCGCTGGCATCGAAGGATTTTACCTTGCCGCCGTAGACCGCTGGCCGCGCGATGGTGGCGAACAGCATGCCGTCGAAATGCACATCGGCGCCGTAGACCGCACGACCATTGACGATGTCCTCACCGTCGATGGCCTTGGTGCCTTCCTTGCCGATGTAACGGAATTCCGATGGCTGCTTGAGCCGCAGACTGTCGCGGGCCGGCACCGCCAGTGCACCGGCAGCAGCGGCCAGCGCGCCGTAGCCCAGTTCACGACCGGTCGGTTGGTGAATGACTTTATGCAGTTGCGCACGGCACTCGCTGACTGGCACTTTCCACTGCGCGGCGGCGGCTTGCTCAAGCATGGTCCGCGCGGCAGCACCGCAACGGCGCATCGGCTCGTACCAGTGACGCATGCTGCGCGAACCGTCAGTGTCCTGATTGCCGAAACGCACTTCGTCGCCCGGCGCCTGTTGCACTTTGACCAGCGCCCAGTCGGCGTCCAGTTCATCAGCTACTACCATGGTCAGGCTGGTGCGTACGCCTTGGCCCATTTCCGAGCGGTTGCAAACCACGGTCACGCTGCCATCGGCGGCGATGCTGACGTAAACCTTAGGATCATCGATCCAGCCATTGGGCATGCCGTCGGCGCCGAACTTCTTGTCTTTTTCAGCGGCGAGCGCGTCTTGCCAACCCCAACTGGCTGCCAGCACCAGCGCACTGGTGGCGCCCACGCCTTTGAGGAAACCACGGCGGCTGAGGTTGCTCAGCGCAAAATCATTGGGTAGCTGGCTCATGCCTTGGCCTCCTTCAGGTGAGTGGATGCCTGACGGATGGCGGTCTTGATCCGGTTGTAGGTGCCGCAACGGCAAATATTGCCGACCATCGCCTCTTCAATCTGCTCGTCGCTGGGGTTGGGATTGGTTTTCAGCAACGCCGTGGCCGACATGATCTGCCCACCCTGGCAGTACCCGCACTGAGCCACGGCGCTGTCGAGCCAGGCTTGCTGCACGACTTTGCCAACCGGGTCGGCGTGCAGGTTATCGATGGTGGTGACGTTCTGGCCGATTACCGAGCCGATTGGCGTTATGCAACTGCGCGCAGGCGCGCCGTCGATATGAATGGTGCAGGCGCCACACAGGCCCATGCCGCAGCCGAATTTGGTGCCGTTGTAACCGGCCACGTCACGGATCGCCCAGAGCAGCGGCATGTCCTCGGTGACATCTAGTTGATGATCTTGTCCATTGAGTTTCAGGGTAATCATGGGCACGCCCGCCATTTTTTCTCATAAGAGGTCGAGGTTATGGGGTCGAGCAATCTGTCGCTGGGTTCCTTCACGCAGATCGACTCAGGCTAATGGGCTCTCTTATGCAGACGGCGACGTCTGCATCGGGCCTTTGGTGGAGCAAATGCTTGCATCGTTAGGTGGCTAAGTTAACTGAGCATTAACAAAAAAGCCCTGCACATTTGAAAGATGTGCAGGGCTTTGGAATCAGCCTGAAAGCCTAGCCTCAATACTGATTGGGTTCCATTTCCAGGTCGACTTTGAATCGCTCTGAAATATCTTTCTGAATACGTTGTGCCAGGTTCAGCAATTGCAGGCCTGTTGCGCCGCCGTAGTTGACCAGCACCAGTGCCTGTAATTTGTGTACACCGGCATCGCCTTCGCGAAAGCCTTTCCAGCCGGCCCGTTCGATCAGCCAGCCCGCCGCCAGCTTCATTTGCCCGTCGGGTTGCGCGTAGGCCACCAGCTCCGGGTATTGCTCCTTGAGTTGCGCCACTAATGTTGCCGGCACCAAGGGGTTCTTGAAGAAGCTGCCGGCATTGCCAAGCACCGCCGGGTCCGGGAGCTTTTCGTTGCGAATGCTGCAAATGGCCTGGCTGACATCGGTGGCAGTCGGGTGATCAATGCCCTGTTCAGTCAGGCGCTGACGCACCGGGCCGTACTCCAGATGCAGGTGTGCGGCGTGATCCAGGGCAAAACGAACGCGCAGGATCAACCACCGCCCCGGTTCCTGTTTGAACAGGCTGTCGCGGTAGGCGAAGTTGCACTCGGCCAGCGAGAAGTCGCGCAGCTCACCGGTCTGGCGATCGAGGGCGGTCAGGCCGGCAAAAACGTCTTTTATCTCGACGCCATAAGCGCCGATGTTCTGCATCGGTGCCGCGCCGACAGTGCCGGGGATCAAGCTGAGGTTTTCCAGCCCCGACAGCCCTTGCACCAAGGTGTGCTGCACAAACGGATGCCAAGGCTCGCCGGCCTCGGCTTCAATCACGACCTTGCTGCCGTCATCACTGAGGATGCGAATCCCGCGTGTGGCCATGCGCAGTACCAGCGCCTGCACATCAGCAGTCAGCAGCAAATTGCTGCCGCCGCCGATCACCAGCACCGGCACATCATGTTCCAACCCATAGGCCAGGGCTTCGCGCACGTCAGCATCGCTATGGGCTTCGGCAAACAGCCGGGCCTGAACATCTACGCCAAAGCTGTTGTACGGCTTGAGCGAAACCCGGGGTTGAACCTGCAAACTCATAACCGGCCCTTCAATTCGATTACGAGCAGATCGCTGGCGCGCTCGATCAGGTCCAGCACCTGTTCGAAACCCTGGTCGCTGTCGTGATAAGGGTCCGGCACTTCATCGATTTCCGACTGGTAGCGACGAAGGAACAGGTCCAACTCGGCCTTGCCCTTGGCCGGTTGCAAGGCCTTGAGGTGGCGCAGGTTGCTGTTGTCCATCGCCAGAATCAGGTCGTAGGTGGCGAAATCGGCGCGGGTCACTTGCTGAGCGCGCTGGGCGGACAGGTCGTAGCCGCGCAGCTTCGCCGCGGCCTGGCTGCGCTTGTCCGGGGCCTTGCCGACGTGCCAGTCACCGGTGCCGGCGGAGGCCACTTCGACTTGATCGGCCAGCCCCGCCTCACGCAGTTTGTGCCGCAATACACCTTCGGCCGTGGGCGAACGGCAGATGTTGCCCAGACAGACGAACAGAACCCGCATCAGGCCTCCAGCAAGCGACGAACGCGCTCGAGGTCTTCAGGGGTGTCGACGCCGGTGGGCGGTGCGATCAGCGCATCGGCGACGTGAATCCGCACGCCGTGCCAGAGCGCCCGCAGTTGCTCCAGAGACTCGGTGTTTTCCAGCCAGCACGGGCCCCAGATGACGAAGTCCTGCAGGAAACCGGCGCGATAGGCATAAATGCCGATGTGGCGGCGATACGGCACGCCTTCCGGCAATTGCTCGCGGCTCTTGGCGAACGCGTCGCGAGCCCACGGCAAAGTGGCTCGACTGAACGTCAGCGCCAGGCCATTGAGGTCGCTGACCACCTTGACCACGTTGGGATTGAACAAGATTTCCACGTCTTCGATCGGCTCGGCCAGGGTGGCCATGCGCGCTTCGGTGTGGGCGGCCAGGTTGGCGGCGACCTGATCGATCACGCTCGGCGGAATCAACGGCTCGTCGCCCTGAACGTTGACCACAATGGCGTCCGGGGCCAGGCCCAGTTTCGCCGCGACTTCGGCCAGACGGTCAGTGCCGGAATTATGGTCTTCGCGCGTCAGCACCACGTCGGCACCAAAGCTTTTGCAGGCCTCGACAATGCGCGCATCGTCAGTGGCAACGACCACGCGCTGGGCACTGCTTTTGCTCGCCTGTTCCCAGACGTGCTGGATCATCGGCTTGCCGGCGATCAGCAGCAGGGGTTTGCCCGGCAGACGGGTGGAGGCATAGCGCGACGGAATGACAACGGTAAAGGCTGTGGTCATTTATCCAGACGCTCGTCGGTGGTCAGGGTGCGCGCTTCACTTTCGAGCATCACCGGGATGCCGTCGCGAATCGGGTATGCGAGGCCAGCGCCCTTGCTGATCAGCTCGGTTTTGTCGGCGCTGAGCTTGAGCGGACCTTTGCAGATCGGGCAAGCGAGGATATCGAGCAATTTGGTGTCCATGAACATTCCCTGGATAGAAACGGATTTAAGGCAAAAGACGAGCCGGCAACAGGCGCATCAGCTGCGTATCGAACCAGGCCACGAAGGCCGGCGATGGCGCAGCATCGACCGCCAGGTACCACCAATCGGCGGCGGCGAAGGCACGGCACTTCACCGCGTCCTTTTCCGTCATCACCACTGGCAATGACGGTGTGAAATTCAAGGCCTGCACGCTGTACTCGGCGTGGTCGGCAAATGCATGCAACACTGGCCGCCAGTGTAGCGTTTCGAGGGTCGTGAAGAAACGCTGGGGATTGCCGATCCCGGCCACGGCGTGAATAGCCTGGCCTGAGGGGAAGTGGTCAAGGGGCCGGCGTTCGCCGCTTTGCAGGTTGACCAGTGCTGTGGGTTGCAGCTGGAAGGCAAAACCGTCGATGCGGTCGGCCGTGGCACCGTTGTAAAGCACCGCATCGACGCTTTGCAGGCGCTCGATCGGTTCGCGCAACGGCCCGGCCGGCAGGCAACGCTGGTTGCCCAGCCCCCGGGCGGCATCGATCAGCACCAGTTCCAGATGCCGGGCCAGCCGGTAATGCTGCATGCCGTCGTCGGAGAGGATCAGGTCCAGCGGCTCGCTCGCCAGCAAGGCTTTGACCGCGCGGCTGCGGTCCGGATCGATCATCAGCGGCACGCCGGTACGCTGGACGATCAGCAATGGCTCATCGCCCGCCATGTCCGCGCCTTGATCCGCCTCGACCCGCCACGGCAATTGCGCAGGTTTGGCGCCGTAGCCACGGCTAACCACGCCGACCCGCAGACCGTTGCGCTGGCAGTGCTGGATCATCCACAGAATCAGCGGCGTCTTGCCGGTGCCGCCTACCGTGATGTTGCCGACCACGATCAGCGGCACCGGCGGTTGGTAGATCTCGCCCTCGCCCGCCAAAAAGCGTTTGCGCTTGCCGGTGACCACGCGTCGATACAGCCATTCCAGAGGCTGCAACAGCTTCAACGCCGGATGACCTTCGTACCACGCAGCGAGCAATCGATCGGACATGGCCATCAGGACGCCGGTGCCGCCTCGACTGTGGTCATGCGCAAGTGACTGAAACCGAGCTTGCCGGCAGCGTCCATTGCGGTGATAACGGACTGATGGGGGGTCTTGCCATCAGCGCTGATGGACAACGGCAGGTTGGTATCGCCGTTGGATTCTTTCTGTAGCGCTTCCATCAGGCTGGTCAGGTCATTCTTGGGCAACAATTGGTTGTTGACCGAGAACACCCCTTCGGCGCTGATAGCGATGTCCAGTTGCTTGGCCTGCTGGTCTTCGGCCGGGGAACCGCTGACCGCTTCCGGCAGGTCGACGCGCAACTGGGTTTCACGGGTGAAGGTGGTGGTTACAACGAAAAACAGCAGCAGGATAAACACCACGTCGATCAACGACGCGAGGTTTATGTCGACCGTTTCCCGCGGTTTACGACGGAATTTCACGCTTTGCCCTCAGCCAGATCCACGTCGCGGTCACCCTGCACCACCTCAACCAGCTTGATCGCTTCCTGCTCCATGCCTACCACCAGCTCATCTATGCGGCGTTGCAGGAAGCGGTGGAAGAACACGGCCGGAATACCGACCATCAGGCCTGCAGCGGTGGTGATCAGCGCCTTGGAAATACCACCGGCCAGCACCGAGGCGTTGGTGCCCATGCCCGTGCCCATGAATGCACTGAAAATATCGATCATGCCCAGCACCGTACCCAGCAGACCCAGCAACGGGGCCATGGCGGCGATGGTGCCGAGGGCATTGATGTAGCGTTCGAGCTCGTGAATCACCCGCGCAGCGGCTTCTTCGATGCACTCTTTCATGATCTCGCGGCCATGCCTGGAATTCGCCAGACCGGCGGCCAGGATCTCGCCCAACGGAGAGTTGGCACGCAGTTCCTTGAGCTTTTCTTTATTGAGTTGTTTGTCCTTGATCCAGACCCAGACCTGCCCGAGCAAATGCTCCGGGGTCACGCGGCTGGCACGCAGGGTCCAGAGACGCTCGGCGACGATCGCCATGGCCGCGATGGAACTCAGAATGATCGGCAGCATCATCCAGCCGCCGGATTTGACCAATTCCCACACAGTGACAGTCCCCTCGAAAAAGTGCGCCACTCTAACATAGGGGGTGGACGCACCGAAGACCGCGATGTCGTATCCGGTCGGGCTTCGACAGTTCGGGTTACTGGCTGGATGGTGGCAGATCGCGCCAGAAGCGCCGTTCTTGAAGCATCGTCCACGGCGGCTTGAAGCGCCCCAGTTGCAGACGAATGGCACCTTGCTCGGCGCTGTCGTAAATCGCCACGCCGCGTTTTTGATACCGCGCCACGACCGTGGGATGGGGGTGGCCGAAAGAATTGCCGTTGCCACGGGAGATCAGCACCGCTTTGGGTTGCAATATGCTGAGCAACGCCATCGAAGATGAACTGCGACTGCCATGGTGCGGGGCCTGCAACCAATCCGTCGGCACCGCCAATGGACCGTCGAGCAGCGCCCGCTCGGCCGCGCTATCGATATCGCCAGTCAGCAGCAACCGCTCGCCATTGGCTTCGATCTGCAGCACACAGGACTTCTGATTGCTGTCGATGGCAGACGGCCACTGCCAGAGTTGAAACTTCACATCGTCCCACGCCCATTGCCGACCGCTCTCGCAGCCCTCGGCGTGCAGTTCGTCTGGCAGGGCCTGGTGATCGCCGCTCAGTATTTGCTTCACCGGTATTCCATTGGCAATTGCTCGCGCACCGCCGGCGTGATCGGCGTCGGCATGGCTGATCAGCATCAGATCGAGCCCGTTCACACCCAGTTTGCGCA
The DNA here is from genome assembly GCF_056279485.1 of Pseudomonas sp. TE12508. NCBI lineage: Bacteria > Pseudomonadati > Pseudomonadota > Gammaproteobacteria > Pseudomonadales > Pseudomonadaceae > Pseudomonas > Pseudomonas sp. TE12508. The sequence goes on from NZ_JBWCCN010000006.1 coordinate 44,837, forward strand.
ATGACGGCAACACCACCCGCTCACCCAGATCGATATCGCCGAACCGTGGCCCGGCGTCATACAGCAAGGTGTGATGGCGGGTACGCACCAGGATTGCCAAACCCTGACCGACATCCAGTTGCCAGACCTCGGCCATGCCTTCAGGCAACGTGTGCCGGGGCGAAAAAACCAGTAACAGCAGCATCGGCCAGCCCAACGGGCGCAACGGCACGCCTCGCGGCAATAACAGCAGAAAAGCCCCCAATGTGCCGACCGCCCATACCCACAACGGGACCGCCACCGGAACCCACGCGGGCAATTGCCCGGCGATCAACGCCAACCCCTTGAACAAAAGATCGATCAGACCGCCGGCCAACCACAGCAATCCTTCGCCCACATAAGGAACGGGCAACAACATCGTCCCAAGCAAGGCCGGCGGCAGGACAACCAGACTGACCCAGGGCACCGCCAGCAAATTGGCAAGCGGCCCGCTGAGACTGATCGGCAACCCCAGCACCAACAGCAGCGGGCACAGACCGATCGCGATCAGCCATTGAGCGCGAGTCCAGGTTTGCCACCAGCGCCATGCCCCCAATCGGCCGCCAAAAGTGAAAATCAGCACCGCGACCGCTGCAAAGGACAACCAGAAACCCGGTTGCAGGCTCGCCAGCGGGTCCAGCAGCAAAACGCCATCAAGCGCCAGCAACAGCGGCCACCATGCGCCGAGGTGACGAAACCGTAGTCGCCACAACAGCACCAGACCGATCATCAGACAGGCTCGCTGCACCGGCACTTCGAAACCGGCCAGCAGCCCATAACCGAGCGCCGCCGCGAACGCCAGTCCGCATGCCCATGGTAGCCACGGCAAGCGCTTGGGCCACAAACCATAACGCGCCAATCCGGCAATCAGCAGATAGACCACCCCCGCCAGCAAGCCGATGTGCTGCCCGGAAATCACCAACAAATGCACGGTGCCGGTGTCTTGCAGCACCTGCCAGTCCTCACGACTCAGCCCGGCGCCATCCCCCAGCACCAACGCCGTCAGCGCCCCCGTTCGCCCTTGGGCATCCACCGCCTGCAAACGCTGACGGATGCCGTCGCGCCAGGCCCATTGCGCGTCCATCAGTCGCTGGCCATCCTTGACGGTCCCCGTGGCGCCGATGTGCCGGGCCAATAACCAGGCGTCGTAATCGAACGCATGCGGGTTGAGCAACCCGGCAGGACGCTTCAATTTGACCGCCAGCCGCCAATGCTCGCCGCTGTTGACGGGCGGCCCGCCATACCAGGCCAGGCGCAGGTGCCGAGGCAGTCTGGTGCGACGCGACTGACTGTCCGTCAGTTCGAAACGCACTACGCCCTCGGCCTGCTGCGGTAATCCGGTCACACGACCTTCGAGCCAGCGAGTCTCGCCATCGAGCGTCGCGGCCAGGCGATCATTCAGCGCCCACTGTGCATTCGCACCCGCCCAACTGAAACCGAACAGAAAAAATGCCAGGGAAAAAGTTCGAAACGGCAACAACATCAAACCCACTACCGGCAACAACAACCACAACCCTGCCGGCGGTAATACCGGTAAAAAATTTAGGGCCAGCAAACCCAACGCCAGCGCCATCATCCCTGTGCGCATAAGCCCGTCCTTGAGAGTCCCTTCCCTAGGCTTAGTCGGTGCGCCGCACGTACGTCGTTATCAATTGTCACAAAGTCTGAATGGGCGGCTCGTAGAATCCAGACATACTTGCCGCCTGAACCGACCGAGAAGCCTTATGCCCCGGCGCTTATTCAAACGTTACATGCCAGACCCGACCAGCATCAGGGAACACAAATCCTTACGCTTTCTCGGCACCCTGCTGCATGACCCGAACCTCTGGCACCTCAATCGCCACTCTGTCGCACGGGCCATGGCGGTCGGTCTGTTCGCGGCGTTCCTGCCCATCCCGTTGCAGATGCTGTTGGCGGCCATCCTTGCCATTGTGGTACGCGGCAACATGCCGATTGCTGTCAGCCTGGTTTGGCTGACCAACCCGATCACCATGCCGGCGGTGTTCTTTTGCACTTACCAGACCGGCGCCTGGCTGATGGATGTCCCCGCCCGCAGCCTGCCGGATGAGTTGACCTGGGAATGGATCAGCGGCGAACTCTCGAGCCTGTGGCAACCGTTCTTGCTTGGTTCGGTGGTGACGGGGCTGGTGCTGGGTGCCCTCGCCTATTGCCTGGTGATGATGTATTGGCGCTGGTGGGTGAGTCGGCAGTGGAAGCGGCGTAAGCGTAGCCGGATGTAAGAATGCAAAACGGCCTCCGCTTGGGAGGCCGTTTTTTTGCGGTGTTTGTGCTGACGCCATCGCGAGCAGGCGACTCGATCTTCCTTAGGTACGCATCCCACGCCCACTCACCAGCAACCGCGCACAACCGATATACAGCACAACGGTCGCAATGAGCATGAAGGTGATCGCCACGCTGATCTTGATATCCGACACACCGAGGATGCCGTAACGGAAGGCGTTGACCATGTGCAGCACCGGGTTGGCCAGCGACACGGTTTGCCAGAACGGTGGCAGCAAGCTGATTGAGTAGAACACCCCGCCCAGGTAGGTCAACGGCGTCAGCACGAACGTCGGGATGATCGAAATGTCATCGAAGTTGCGCGCAAATACCGCGTTGATGAAACCCAGCAGCGAGAAAATCGTCGCCGTCAGCACCACCACCAGAACGGTGACGCCCAGGTGATGCACCTGCAATTGAGTGAAGAACAACGACAGCAGGGTCACGATGATCCCGACCATCAACCCGCGCAGCACGCCGCCCAAGGTGTAGCCAATCAGAATCGTATGCGGCGACACCGGCGACACCATCAATTCTTCGATGGAACGCTGGAATTTGCTGCCAAAGAAACTCGACACCACGTTGCCGTAGGAGTTGGTGATCACCGACATCATGATCAGCCCCGGCACGATGTACTCCATGTAGGTGAAACCACCCATGTCGCCGATCTGCCGACCGATCAGGTTGCCGAAAATCACGAAGTACAAAACCATGGTGATTGCCGGCGGCAGCAGGGTCTGCGGCCAGATCCGGGTGAAACGCTTGACCTCACGGTAGACGATGGTATTGAGGGCAACGAGGTTAGGTTGCAGCTCGGAACTCATACCGCCACCTTCGACAGATTCTTCTCCACCAGGGACACAAACAACTCCTCGAGGCGATTGGTTTTGTTACGCAGGCTCAACACTTCGATGTTCTGCTGCGCCAATTGGGTGAACAGCGCGGTAATGCCCATGGCCTTGTCGACCTGGACTTCCAGGGTATGACTGTCGATCAGTTTGGCCGGGTAACCGAGCAATTGCGGAGCCACTTGCAAGGTGTTCTTCATATCCAGCAGGAAGGTTTCGACATGCAGCTGGCTGAGCAACTGCTTCATGCTGGTGTTCTCGACAATGGTGCCGTGGTCGATGATGCCGATGTTGCGGCACAACTGCTCAGCCTCTTCCAGATAGTGGGTGGTGAGGATGATGGTGATGCCTTTCTTGTTCAGCTCGGTGAGGAAAGTCCACATCGAGCGACGCAATTCGATGTCCACCCCCGCCGTCGGTTCATCGAGAATCAGCAGGCGCGGTTCGTGAACCAGCGCTCGGGCGATCATCAGTCGGCGCTTCATGCCGCCGGACAGGGAGCGCGACGGCACATCGCGCTTGTCCCACAGGCCCAGTTGGGTCAGGTACTGCTCGGCGCGTTCCTTGGCGATTTTCGCCGGGATGCCGTAGTAACCGGCCTGGGTCACGACAATGTCGAACGTCTTTTCGAACTGGTTGAAATTGAATTCCTGGGGCACCACACCAATGGAGCGCTTGAGTTGCGCAGGATTCTTGTCCAGGTCGTGACCGAAGATATTCACCGTGCCGCTGGTCTTGTTCACCAGGGTTGAAAGAATGCCGATGGTCGTGGATTTGCCGGCGCCGTTGGGGCCGAGCAAGGCGAAAAAGTCACCTTCGGCGACGTCCAGATCGATACCACTCAAGGCCTGGAAACCGTTGCCGTAGGTTTTGGTTAGCTGCCGGATGGACAGAGCGGAACTCATATCGGATTACGCACCAAGAAGGGAAGAAAGGAATAAATAAGGGCGGGCGGCGAGCAATGCAACCGCGGCGCACGAGCGCAATGGTGCTTGTCGCTGCCGCACAAGTACAGTCAAGTGTGTCGATAGTGAGTATTAAGTCAACGCGGTCATGACCGCCTTCTGATAGGCCGGACGCTGTTTCAGGCGCTCGTACCAGGCCTGCAAATGAGGCTGCGGCGCGCGCTCGATCGGCATCTCGAACCAGGCATAAATGAAACTGCCCAGGGGAATGTCGCCCATGCCGATCTCATCGCCCGACAGATACGGTTTGGCCGCCAGCGCTTGATCGGCCATCGACAGCAGATCGTCGCACTCCTTGATCGCAGCCTTGATGGCCGGCCAGTCCTGCTGGTCTTCCGGGGTGCGCAACACGCCCCAGAACACCGTGCGGAACGGGGCGGCAAAACTTGAGGTGGTCCAGTCCATCCACTTTTCGGCAGAGGCTCGGGCTTGCAGGTCTGTCGGATACCAGGCAGTACCGCTGGCATGACGGGCCATCAGGTAACGGACGATGGTGTTGGATTCCCACAGCACAAAACCGTCGTCGTCGATCACCGGCACGCGGCCGTTGGGATTCATCGCGCGGTACTCAGGCGTGTCGACTACACCAAAGGCGCCGCCGGCATCGATGGCTTCATAGGCCAGGCCCAGTTCTTCGGCCGCCCACAACGGCTTCCTGACATTCGACGAATTTTTCCGACCCCAGATCTTCAGCATGACCGCCCCTTTTTGGATGAATGCGCAGGCAGCATACGCCGGATCAGGCGCGACTCAAATCGCTCTGCATGTCCCCCAGTAGCACCGGCAGCTGCTCGCCAAACAGATGCGGATAGCACTTTTCCAGGTGTTCGAAAAAGAACGCTTCAGGCACATCGGTGAACTGGCCGTGATCGATCAGATATTCCATCAACTGCTCGCCGTCACGGTTGAAGGGGTGGAACACGCTGTCGTTGATCCCGTCGAACTCCAGCGGCGCGACATTGAACAGTTCGCAGAGTTGTTGATTGAAAGCCGGTGTGGCTTTGACCCAACGATCGTTCAGATACAACTCGGTGTAGCCGTGCATGGCGAACACATCGCTTTTGAGCAACTCGAGCAGACGCGGCGTCGACAAATGATTACGCACATCTGCCAGACCGATACGCGCCGGGATCCCGCAATGCCGGGCTGCACCTGCCAACAGCGTGGCTTTGGGCACGCAATAACTCTCCCCCGCCGCCAGCGCATAGCTGCCGCGCAAGGTTTCTGGATCGCGGCTGAAGGTGTAAGGGTTGTAGCGTACGGCCTCGCGCACTGCGTAATAGAGATTGATCGCCTGTTCGAGCGGATCGCGCCCGGCGCCACGATGTTTTTCGGCGAACTCCATCACCGAGGGATGGTCACTGTCGATGAAGCGGCCGGGGCTCAGATACGCATGCATGGCAACAATCTCCAGGGGGAAGCCACGAGTCTAGCGACACCTTCAGCACAGAGATAACGACGTTTCGGCCAAATATCAGCGTTTACCGCGCTGTCGATAACAGCGCTTAACCGTCCGCCCTCGAAATAACTGACGAATTTCAGCCGTTGCTTCCTACACGCTCAGACTCATGCTCTGGCCCCCCACTTTTATGGATGCCGTCTAAGCTCTGAAAGTGGTTTTGCCCCTGGCTTCATGGAGAATTGAATATGTTGCTGTTGTGGATACTGGTTCTGGTGGTCGGGATTGCCTACCTGGCACATCGCCGCACTGCGCCTCTGCCCGCCTTGGGCATCATCGCTGTCTATCTGCTGGCGATGGGCATCTTCAGCCATGCCCCCGTCTGGCTCATGCTGATTTTCTGGGTGATGCTCGCGGCCGTGACCGCTTTCCTGTTGCTGCCGGATCTGCGCCGAAAACTCTTCACTGCGCCAATATTCGGCTGGTTTCAAAAAAACCTGCCGCCGATGTCGCAAACCGAACGTGAAGCCATTGAAGCTGGCACGGTCTGGTGGGACGGCGAGCTGTTCAGCGGGCGCCCGGACTGGAACAAGCTGCTGGCTTATCCAAAAGCGCAACTGAGCGAAGAGGAACAAGCGTTCATCGATGGCCCGACCGAAGAGCTCTGCGCCATGGTCAGCGATTGGCAGATCGGCCAGTTGCTGGATCTGCCGCCCAAGGCTTGGGATCACATCAAACAACATGGCTTTTTTGCCCTGATCATCCCCAAGGAATATGGTGGCAAAGGCTTCTCGGCTTATGCCCACTCCCAAGTGGCGATGAAACTGGCCACCCGCAGCGGCGACCTGGCATCGACCGTCATGGTGCCCAATTCCCTCGGCCCGGCGGAACTGCTGCTGCATTACGGCACCGACGAACAACGCAATCATTACCTGCCACGGCTGGCCCGCGGCGACGATATTCCCTGCTTTGCCCTGACAGGCCCGATGGCGGGCTCCAACGTCGGCGGGATGACCGACACCGGGGTGATCTGCAAAGGTGAATGGGAAGGCAAGGAAACCCTCGGCTTGCGTCTGAACTGGGAAAAACGCTACATCACCCTCGGCCCGGTTGCGACCTTGATCGGCCTGGCGTTCAAGGCTTATGACCCGGATCATCTACTGGGCGACAGAGTCGACCTGGGGATCAGCCTCGCCTTGATTCCAACCCAGACCCCCGGTGTAGAAATCGGTCGGCGTCACCTGCCGCTGGGCGCCTCATTCATGAACGGCCCGAACTCCGGCAAGGATGTATTCGTACCGCTGGAATTCATCATTGGCGGTCAGGAGATGCTCGGCGAGGGCTGGATGATGCTGATGAACTGCCTGTCGGTCGGGCGTTCCATTTCGCTGCCTGCCATCGGTACCGCTGCGGGCAAGTTCACCAGTCTGGTGACGGGCCAATACGCGCAGGTTCGCGAACAATTCAACGCACCACTGTCAGCCTTCGAAGGGATTCAGGAAGCACTGGCGCGGATCGGCGGTAGTACCTGGCTGATGGACAGCGCACGGATGCTCACCGCCAACGCGGTCGATCTCGGCGAAAAGCCGTCGGTACCTTCGGCCATTATCAAATACCACCTCTCCGAACGCGGCCGCGAATGCATCAGCCACGCCATGGATGTTCACGGCGGCAGGGCCATCATCATGGGCCCGAACAACTACCTGGCGCGTAGCTGGCAAGGTGCGCCCATTTCCGTCACGGTCGAAGGTGCGAACATCCTCACACGCAATTTGATGATCTTCGGCCAGGGCGCTATTCGCTGCCATCCGTTCGTGCTCAAGGAAATGGCCCTCGCCCACCGCGAAGACAAACAACAGGCACTGATCGAGTTCGATGCACTGCTGCTCGACCACATTGGTTTTGCCGTGAGCAACGCCGCCAGCACGCTGGTGCTGAACCTCGGCCTCGGGCATTTCGAACACGTGCCCGGGGACAAGCTCAGCCAAGGCTATTTCCGTGCCCTCAACCGTCAAGCCGCGGCCTTTGCGCTGCTTGCAGACCTGAGCATGATGCTGCTGGGCGGCGAACTGAAACGCCGCGAACGGCTGTCCGCACGTCTGGGCGATGTACTCAGTTACCTGTATCTGGCCTCCGGCGCACTCAAGCGTTATCACGATCTCGATTCGCCGGAGCATATGCGTCCGCTATTCGCCTGGGCCATGGAAGAGAGCCTCGGCCAGTCCGAACGTGCGCTGGACGAACTGCTGACCAACTTCCCGAACAAGGTACTTGGATGCCTGCTACGGATGATGGTGTTCCCGTTCGGTCGTCGCCACAGAGGCCCGTCGGACAGGCTGGCGGCCGAAGTTGCAGCCGTCACTGGCCGCGCCAAGGGCGATCCAACCCTTGAGGAGTTACTGGGCGGCTGCTATCGCCCGCAATCGCCAGAGGATTCGGTCGGCGCCCTGCAGCACGCCTGCGACTTGTTGAACGCTGCCAAGCCGCTACAGAAAAAACTCAATACGGCACTGAAAAGTCGCCAGGTCAAACCCACTGTCGGAGAGTCTCCCATTGATGCCGCCCTGGAGGCTGGCGTCTTGCAACCGCTTGAAGCCCAGACCCTGCGCGAGGCAGAAGTGGCGCGACGCAAGGTGATCGATGTCGATGATTTCGATCCAAAGGAGTTGGTATTGGCCAAAGGCAAGGTCCGCTGATCCGGCGGACCCTGTGTCTTGCATGGGGCTCTTTAATATGTGAAAAGGGGCGCAGGAGCTTTATACTCCCGCGCCCGTTTTGCTCTTGAGGACTTATCTCGTGTCCAATGTCGTTGCCGATCATCTCGTCTTGCTCGACCACCTGCGCAGCATCCTGGTCGCCGTAGGTGAGGCCGAACAGGTTCCCGAAGAAAGCCATGCCTTGTTCCTGGAGCGCTTCGACGAACTGCGTGCATTGCTGCCGGTCGACCCGATCGAAAGCCAATACCTGGGCCAGGACATTCTGTGTCAGGTGATCACTCGCTATCCGCAAATCGCCCACCTGGTCCCGCGCGACCTGCTGTGGTACTTCGCCGGCGACTGCCTGCATTACATGCCCGATGATGAAATCGACCTGTACCAGGCCCTTGAAGAACGTCGCTTCGAAGCCGAACAGAACGACGAACCGTTCGACTGGAATCAGGAAAAACAGCTACTGGCGATGTCGAACCAGGACAGCAAGCACTGATTCCACTGTCAGCAAATGCAAAGGCCCGCATGGTTATTCATGCGGGCCTTTTTTTGTGGCATTGCCGAGTGATGTGGTGTTTGGGCTGCCGTCTTCGCGAGCAAGCCCGCTCCCACAATGGATTTCTGTCATACATAGAATTTGTGTCCACTGAAGATCAAATGTGGGAGCGGGCTTGCTCGCGAAGAGGCCCGTCAAAGCAACCCATCACTTTCGGGCAACTCATACTCTGCCGCGACCTTGCCCAACGCACCCGGTTTGCCCGGCCGGCTCAAGGTCGGTTCCTTCTCCAGGCACTCCACCAGGTAGTCGATAAATACCCGTAACTTGGGCGGTAGATAGCGGGTGGGCGAATGCAGCAGCCAGGCGCCTCCGTGGTAGGACGCCAGAAAAGTCCAGTCCGGCAATACCTGCACGATCAGCCCTTGTTCCAGCGCATAACGGGCGGTGAAGTACGGCAGGCTGCCGATTCCGATGTGTTGCAATACCGCGCCCAGTCGCACGCCCGTGTGATTGGCGGCATAACGTCCGCGCACGCCGACAGTCACGGCTTTGCTGCCTTTCTTGAATTTCCAGCGCGCATCGCTCGGGGTTTCGCCCAGATAGATACAGCTGTGGTTGAGCAAATCATGGGGATGAGTCGGGGTGCCGTGTTCGGCCAGGTACTGTGGCGTTGCACAGAGTAAATGATCAATGGTCAGCAACTGCCGCCCCACCAGCCCCGCGGGCGGGCGCTCGGTAATACGGATCGCCAGATCGACGTTGTCGTCGATCAAATCCACCTGACGGTCCTCGAGCAACAACTCCACATTCACTTTGGGATAGCGCCGCAGAAATTCGGGCATGTGCGGATGAATCACGAATCGCCCGACAGCCTTGGGCACGCTGACACGCACCAGCCCTTCCGCCTCATGGGTGAACTGACCGCTGATTTCCATCACCGACTTCGCCGCGCTGACCATCTCCTGGCAACGCTTGAACACCTCTTCGCCACCGTCACTCAGGCGCAGCTTGCGCGTGGTTCGCTGCAGCAGCCGCGTGGCGAGTGCCTTCTCCAGCCGCGAAATGCTGCGACTTACCGCCGAGGGTGAAGAACCTAATTGGCGTGCTGCTTCGGAGAAACTGCCAGTCTCGACAACCTTGACGAAAATCGCCATTTCACCGAGCAGCGGCAGGGGAAGATTTATGCTCACAGCGCAACAGTCCTTTGATGATTGAACGGATTATCACGCAATTCCACGGTTCATATAATAAAAATAGAATCTTTAATAAGAGCATGGAATATGACGCTTCGCCTCTTCTTCCATAGTGATGAGCTCAAGGCCAACGTGGAAGTCCTGGAATGCACACCCCAGGAGAACGAATTCGCTGTGGTGATGCGCGCCACACTGTTTCATCCTCAAGGCGGCGGGCAACCCTGGGATACCGGCTGGATCGGCGAAAGCCAGGTGCTGCGCGTGGTTCAGGATCCGGACCGGATCATCCATTTTGTCGACCACCCGGTAAAACTCGGCATGACCCAGATTCGGGTTGACGAGCAACGACGCCGGTTCAACACGCGCATGCATTCAGCGGGGCACCTGATCGGTCACTTCGTCCAGGCGATGGGCTGGATGCCGATCAAGGCTCATCACTGGCCCGATGAAGGACGTGTCCAGTTCAAGCCGGCTGATAGCGCGCAGGAGGTCGATGCGCAGACGATTCAGCACGGCATCAAGCAATGGATCGCCCATGACCTGCCGCGCCTGACGTCGTTGCGCGAAGGCGCCCGGGAAATCGGTTTCGGTGAACTGCCCGCCTACGGTTGCGGCGGCACCCATGTACGGAGCCTGAAGGATTTGGGCACGGTCACGATCGCTTCCCTTTCACAGAAAAAGGGAACGCTGTCAGTCCACTACAGCGTGGATTGAGCATTTGGGCGATGTCGGCCCCGTCATCGCCTGACGCCGGGGGAGTCTGCGTTCGCGGGCTCTGTTGACTATCGATAGATGGACCTAAAGACATGATGCTTGACGTCGAGCGTCTCGATGAGACGTGCATACAAAAACTGGCCAATGAAGAAGTCCTCGCCATCCGCGTCAAGGGCTTGTTGCCTGGGCCGCTGGCGATCCAGATCGGCGACAAGATCCTCGCCCCCGGCTTCGAAGGCTACATCAACGCGCCGAGTATCGGCCGCATTGGCATGGCGTTTTATGAAGCGGAAAACCAGCCGCTGTTGATCGAAGACTATTTCGAGCGCGCCACCAGCAATATCGCCGAGTTGCGCAGCCGTTGTGCGCCCTACTCCTCTCCTGTCGACACGCTGCGCTGCATGCTCGACGAGTCCTGGCCGGCGGGGGCGCACCTGGAAAATCTCTATGGCCGCAAGATGTATGTGGGCCTGTCCCGGGTCGTGAAGCCCGGCGTGTGCTTCCTCGCCCATCACGACATTTTCGCCAAGGATGCCCCGGACAGCTTCCAGGCCAAAAGCCTGGAAGCGCAGTTCGCCTGCAATGTTTACCTGAACATGCCGACCGAGGGCGGCGCATTGCAGATGTGGGACCACGACATTTCTCCGGACCAGTTCGATGAAATGCGTGGCGACAGTTACGGCATCGACCCGGCCTTGCTTGGCCCTCCGACCCTAGAGATTCGTCCTGAGCCGGGTGATTTCATCATGTTCAATTCGCGCTGCATGCACTCGGTGACCCCGGGTGTGGACGACCCGCGATTGAGCCTTTCGTTCTTTGTCGGCTATCGCGGCAATGCTTCACCCCTGACTTTCTGGAGCTGAGATGTTTTCGAATTACCTGGGCGAGTTTCTGGCGCTGGCAACGATCCACTTTCTGGCCGTGGTCGCCCCCGGACCGGACTTCGCCGTGACCATCCGCCAAAGCGTGCGTTTCGGCCGCTTAGTGGGTATTTGCACGGCGCTGGGCATCGGCGCGGGCATTTCCGTGCATGTGCTTTACACCTTGCTCGGCGTCGGCGCGCTGATGCACACCACGCCCTGGTTGTTGACGGTGGCCAAGGTTGTGGGGGGTGCCTACATTTTGTACCTCGGCGTGAGCCTGATACGCAGCAAACCCAAATCAGCGATTGAAGGCGACAAGGGTGCAGAGGCGTCAACTGAACGGCAGACCTTGTTCAGGGCCTTCAGCACGGGATTTCTGACCAATGCCACTAATCCCAAGGCCACGCTGTTTTTCCTGGCGATCTTCACGACCATCATCAGCGCCACGACACCACTGCAGATTCAGGCGCTATACGGGCTATGGATGTGTTTCGTGAACGCCTTGTGGTTCGTGATCGTGGCCCTGTTCTTTTCCAGCGCCCGGGTGCGGTTGCTGTTCATGCGCATGGGGCACTGGTTCGAACGAACCATGGGGGTGATCCTGATTCTGTTCGCTGGCCGGTTGATTCTGTCGATGTAAAACAAACGGCCCGCCAGTCTGGCTGGCGGGCCGTCGATATCATTTCTTGTTCGATAACCCAGACATTTACCAAAGCGCCAGGGTATAGCTGACGATCAAGCGATTCTCATCCAGATCATTGCCAAAGTTCGAACGCACCGACGCGTTGCGCCATTTAAAGCCCAAGCCTTTCAACGTACCGTCCTGCACCACGTAAGCGATATCGGTGTCGCGCTCCCATTCCTTGCCTTCACCCGCAGCACTGCGCTGCACGTTATCCCCCGAGATATAGCGGGTCATAAAGCTCAACCCCGGCACACCCAATGCGGCGAAGTTATAGTCGTAGCGCGTTTGCCAGGAGTGTTCGTCAACGTTGGCGAAGTCATTGATCTGCACGAAGTTGACCAGGTACGGATCGCTGCGTCCGATGTACGGAAACGGATCGTCGCCGCTCATGCGCTGGTAGCCGAAGCCCAGCGCGTGACCGCCGCGACTGTAGGTAAACATCGCACCGAGAGCCTGGTTGTCGAGGTCACGGAAGTTGCCATCTTCGATGCTGCGCGCATAGCGCACGTCGCTCTTGAGCGACTGACCGGCTCCCAGATCCAGCAGGTGGACCAATCCGAGGTAGTTTTGCTGGTAGATGTTTTCCAGCTTGCCGTAGCGGTACTGCGCTGTCAGGTTCGGCAGGAATTGATAGTCAGCCCCGGCGAACTGGAATTTGTCGCTTTGCCCGCCGATGCGATTGGCGGTCATGTCCTGATAGTCAGTGGAATCGACAAAGTTGATCTGCGTGAGTTGACCGGCGGTGAGCTTCAAACGGTCGATTTCCTGCACATTGACCAGGCCGCCTTTGAAAGTTGACGGCAACAGGCGAGTGTCGTTGGAGTTCACCACCGGATCCTTGATCTGCAACGTCCCCAGCTTCAGGGTGCTCTTGGACAAACGTACTTTGGCGGTCAGGCCCAACTCGCCATAGCGATCCTGCGAGCCACCCGACAAATCCGCCGGCAACAGATTGGTGCCCGCCGTGCCGCCGCCGGAGTCCAGTTTAAAACCGGCCATGCCCAGCGCATCCAGACCAAACCCCAGCGTGCCAGCGGTATACCCGGACTCCATTCGCAACAGAAAGCCCTGTGCCCATTCCTCGGCTTTGTCTCGCGAGCCGTCCTGGCGGAAATCGCGATTGAAGTAAAAGTTGCGGGCTTCCAGGCTGCCTTTACTGTCGGCAATGAAATCCGCCTGAGCGGCCGGTGCGCCGAGCAAACTCAAACCGAGCAATGTGCCGACCGGGAGGTACAACCGTTGGGTGGAAAGCGAATAGTTCATGCCTGCTCCTGTTACGGGCGCGAGCGAGCCCTCTCGGGGGCGTTGCGATCGCGGCCGATGTTTGTCGATTAGCAATGGATCAGCGACGTCTGGGCACAATGGCCCAGACGTGTCGGGGTTCAGGATTCGAGTTGTCGACCGCGGGTTTCCGGCAGGCTTAACGCGGCCAGAATCACCACGCCGTAGGCACCGGCAGCGAAGATTCCGATCCCCGTACCAATCGGCAACGTTTCGCTCAGCGCACCGATGAACAACGGAAACAGCGCCGCAATGGAACGCCCGGCGTTATAGCAAAAGCCCTGGCCCGAACCGCGCATGCGGGTCGGAAACAACTCGGTCAGAAAAGCGCCCATGCCGGCAAAAATGCCCGAAGCGAAGAAACCCAACGGAAAGCCCAGCCAGAGCATCCAGGTGTTGTCGATGGGCAGTTGGGTGTAGGCCAGAACGATCGCCATGGAGCCGACGGCAAACAGGATGAAGTTCTTCTTTCGGCCGATGGCATCGGTCAGCAATGCACTGGTCACATAGCCGATGTAGGAGCCGACGATCACCATCGCCAGATAGCCGCCAGTGCCGAGTACACTTAGGCCGCGTTCGGTTTTCAGGTAGGTCGGCAACCACGTGGTGATCGCGTAATAACCGCCCAGCGCGCCAGTGGTCAGCAACGAAGCGCGCAAGGTGGTACTGAGCATCCGAGGCGCGAAAATTTCGAAGAAGGCCCAACGCGAATCCTTTTCAGGCTTGGCCTTGCGCTCAATACAGGCCTGCTCGAAGGTGTCCGACTCCTTGACCAGTCGGCGGATCACCAATACGAATAGCGCTGGCACCAACCCGATCATGAACAGCGCCCGCCAGGCCTCTTCCGGCGGCAGAAAACTGAATAATCCGGCATAGAGCAATGCCGTCAGCCCCCACCCCAGCGCCCATCCGGCCTGCACCATGCCCACTGCCTTGCCGCGATCCTTGGAACGAATCACCTCGCCAATCAGCACCGCACCCGCAGTCCATTCGCCACCGAAACCAAAGCCCATCAAAGTCCGGGCCACCAGCAGTTGCTCGTAGTTCTGTGCCAGTCCGCAGAGGAAAGTGAAGAAGGCGAACCACAGCACCGTCAATTGCAAGGTGCGCACCCGACCGATGCGGTCGGACAGTATTCCGGCGATCCAGCCTCCCGCCGCCGAGGCCAGCAGCGTACAAGTGCCAATCATCCCGGCATCGCCCTTGGAGATGCCCCAGGTGGCGATCAGGGTCGGAATAACGAAACTCAGCATTTGTGTGTCCATGCCATCCAGGGCATAGCCGATCTTGCAACTCCAGAAGGTACGCTTTTCATTTTTCGACAGGGGGCCGTACCAACTGAACGGGCCGGTGCGGCCCGAACCTGAAAGCACGTGGTCAGTCATGGTCTTTTCCATGGGAGTTCCTGCGGCAGCAAGCGAAGATGACGGACACGCCTCATTATTTTTTTGTGAAGGCGTTGTCGTGGGGGGCAGACGCAGTGGCTGCGTCGTGGAGCGGATTCTTCGCGCCAAGGCCAAACTGCGTCAAACGGGAAAAAAACGAGGTTATGCATAAGAAAATTTGATACCCCCGGCGACGAACTCTGGAGTAACAATTACTGCACCCCCACCACGGTTCTCTGTGGAAAAACAGTGAACGCCCCCCCCACGAGAACCGCCATGAACCTCAAATTTCTCGAAACCTTCGTCTGGGTCGCCCGCCTGCAAAGCTTCAGCCTCACCGCCGAGAAAATGTTCAGCACTCAGGCCGCTATCTCTAGCCGGATTGCCTCGCTGGAAGAAGAGTTGGGCCTGCGTTTGTTTGTGCGCGATTCGCGCGGCGTGTCGCTGACGCTCGAAGGTCTCAAGGTGCTCGACTACGCCGAGCAGATGCTCGAGGTTCAGCGAGCGTTGAAACACTCACTGGATAACACCAACCCGCAACAGGGCCTGGTGCGCATCGGTGTGATGGATACGGTGATCCATACCTGGCTCAGCCCGTTGATGTCGACCTTGATGCAGACCTTCCCCGCCGTGGAAATCGAGATCACGGCCGACGCCGCACGCAATCTGTGCGATCAGCTGCAAAAGGGCTATCTGGACATCGTGTTCCAGACGGACCTGATCCGCCACGAAAGTGTGCGCAACCTCGAACTGGCGCACTACCCCATGCACTGGATCGCCGCCAGTAACTCAATCTATGCCCGCCCCTATGCCTCACTGGCCGAAATGGCCAGTGAGCGCATCATCACCTTCGTCAAAAACTCCCGGCCGCATCAGGATGTACTCAACCTGCTGCACGCCCACGGCATCAGCACGCCACGCGTCAGTTGCGTCAACTCAGTGTCGGCCATGACCCGGCTGATTCGTGACGGATTCGGTATTGGCGCCTTGCCGGCCGCGCTGGTGGCCAAGCCCTTGGCCAGCGGCGAGCTGATTCAGCTGGAACCGGGCACTCGCTTGCCGCAACTGGATGTCGTGGCTTCGTGGCGCGCCGGCGTCGGCCTGGAGTTGATCGAGAGCATCGTCGACATGAGCCGCCAGGTGGTCTCCCAATACGCTGCGGATGTCGGCCCGCTTCGAATGGTTCCGGCACCCGGTCTCAACAGCCGACGGTCCCTTGAATAACTTTTAGTTGTCGGGGGGTAACAACATTCCTGGTTGGACGGCATCGTCATGGTTTTCTAAAAAGGGTCATCGAACCTGAAGAGATGCCGTGATGAGCCAACCCACCCTGTCGTTCGAACAACTGAAGCACAGCGTTCCACTGGCCCTGCGCCAATGCATCGCTGCCGGACAATATCGGGGCCACACCAGCGGCTTGGCCCAAGGTCGGGTGCAAGCCAATATCGTGATTCTACCCAATGATTGGGCTAACGAGTTTCTCCGGTATTGCACGCTCAATCGGCAGGCTTGCCCGGTGCTCGACGTTACCGAACCGGGTGATCCGTATTTTCGCAATCTCGGCACAGCCATTGATATCCGCCACGAGGTGTCCCGATACAGGGTCTATCGCCATGGCGAGCTGAGCGAAGAACCGTCGGATATCGAGCATTTGTGGCAGGACGATCTGGTGGCCTTCGCCATCGGTTGCTCGTTCTCCTTCGAACAACCGCTGCTGGATGCCGGCATCGCCCTCAGGCACATCGATCTGGGGCGCAATGTTGCCATGTACCGGACGAACATAGACACTCGCCCTACCGCTCGCCTGAGCGGCAAGCTGGTGGTGAGCATGCGCCCGATGAAGGCCGCCGCGGCGATCCAGGCGATCCAGATCACCGCACGCATGCCCAACGTCCACGGCGCGCCTGTGCACATCGGTGATCCGGCGCTGATCGGCATCGATTCACTAAGCAGCCCGGACTACGGCGATGCCGTGCCAGTCGAAGCCGACGAAATCCCGGTATTCTGGGCCTGCGGTGTGACCCCGCAATCGGTGGTACAAACTTCACGTCCGCCGCTGTGCATCACCCATGCTCCCGGCTGCATGCTGGTAACGGATGTGTGGAATAGCGCTTTGTAAATGAGGGCGGGCTCGCGTGGCATAGTAACGTGAGCCTCGGATAAGGATGTTCTCAACCTGATAGGGATTCGACGGACAAACAATGAACACTGCTCAACAATCGATTCAACAGTACATAAAAGCCAAGGACAGTAATCGCCCACATTTGTTGCGCCAGGCCTTTGCGCCAGACGCGATACTGGACATGGTCGTGCATACCGGCTCTATCTCGTTTCCACCCCACGTTGAAGGCCTCGGATCTATCGGCGATGTACTCGTCAGGCGATTCGGCCAGACTTTCGAAAACGTCTATACCTTTTGTCTGGGACTCCCACCTGAACCGCAGGCCAAAACATTCCAGTGCAAATGGCTGGTCGGCATGTCCGATAAGAGCGGCGGCGAAGTTCGAGTCGGTTGCGGTCTGTATGAGTGGCAGTTCAGCCCCGAGTCGAGGCTTGTCGAGAGGCTCACTATCACCATTGAGCACATGAAAACCCTGCCAGCGACTGATCTGCACTGCATCATGGAGTGGGTATCGCATCTGGATTACCCATGGTGCAGTTCGCAAGCCTTAGTGAGCAATGCTCCTGATATAGACACGCTTGAAGAGGTGATCCAGTACCTTACGGCCAATACGCCAACCTGCACTTCGCAGGTGTAGAGCTACACAATCAGTCGTATTCAGCTTCCTTGTAATATCCCCTCAGACGCCATTGTTAGGTTTGGTCAGCATCCGAAAAGTACAAACCGGCACGCCTGAAAAGACGCCACTCAATGAGTGGCGTTTTTGTGAAATATGCAGCGCAAAACCCAAAGAAAAACTCGCAGGACCGTAAAGCACCCCATATTCCATCAGCATCCAGCGCAATACCAATGATTGCGCGGCCTGACCGTGGCTTTCAGAAAAAAACCAGTATCTGTATCGAAAGTTTTCGTTCAAAGCATGGCGCTTTGCCTTGGTTGAACTACCTTTCAAACAAGAAGAAGACATAACGGTTCGAAATGCCACGTTAGGTTCAGCGATCAGATAGCGGATTGGCAAAAGGAGTTACCTCACTATGATCCTGACAAGCGTTTTCCGGCTCAGTGCGTTAATTGCCGGTTGCTTTTTAGGGGAGTCAGGTCGGCGCAAAGTGCCGTCTTTAGCTGCTGTCGAGCCTGCGCATATCGTTCGGGTTGACAGCCCAGGCATCTGGATCACTAAAAACCGTTATAGCGAAGGTCGCTCGTTGTTCCGTCAGAACAGCGTATTGCAGTTGCTTGCATGTAGCACCACGGAATATTGCCGGAGCCATTAGTCAGGGGCCTGGCGGGGTAGAGGGCCGACCAAGGCCCCTTGTAGTGATCCGAGGCAACCTGGTTTTGCCTCAAAGATGGCTATTCAGCGAGGATGCACTTAATGAGCTATCGTACCGTGCCCGCTTTCAAGCGAATTATCCATGGTCTGTTCTGGACGGGCCTCAGCGTGAATGCGGCTCAGGCCGCGCCGGCCAATTGTTCGCAACTGGATAATATGCCGACAACGTTTGAGGTCGGCCAGGGGCTTCAGAATGAACTGCGCGTCCCCGTCCCGGTGACACAGCTGGCAGTCGGCGATCCGAAAATCGCCGACGTGCAACCCAGCGGCAACAACCCCAATGCCTTCTTGCTCACCGGTATGGCGCCGGGGACCACCAGCCTGATGGTCTGGACTGCCTGTTCGACAACGCCGCGCCAAAGCATGGTGTTCGTCAAGGGCAAGGCCACCGCGGCGCTCACTAGCGTCTCGACAGTGCCTTCCGAAGATCCGCTGTTGCCGATCCAGGTGCAAACCGACATCCGCTTCGTTGAAGTCAGCCGGACCAAACTCAAGGAAGCCAATGCCTCGATTTTTGGCCGCCAAGGCAACTTCCTGTTCGGCTCACCGAGAACCTTGCCCACCGTCGGCGGCATTGTCACGCCGTCGGTGCCGGTGAACAACGGCATGTTCAACTTCGCTTTTGCGTCCAGCGATACTCTAGTGTCGATCAACGCACTGGAAGGCAGCGGTTTCGCCTACACCCTGGCACGGCCAAGCCTGGTAGCGCTCAGCGGGCAGAGTGCGAGCTTCCTGGCCGGTGGTGAAGTGCCGATTCCAGTACCCAGTTCCGGCAGCGATAACGTGTCCATCGAGTACAAGGAATTCGGTATTCGCCTGACCCTGACGCCGACCATCATCGGGAAAAACCGTATCGCGCTGAAGGTGGCGCCGGAAGTCAGTGAACTGGACTTCACCAACGCCGTAAGCATCGCCGGCACCATCGTTCCGGCGCTGACCATTCGACGTACCGACACCAGCATCTCCCTGGCCGACGGCGAAAGCTTCGTCATCAGCGGCCTGATCAGCACCCGCAACAGTTCCCAGGTGAACAAGTTTCCGGGGCTGGGCGATATCCCGATTCTGGGCGCGTTCTTCCGCGACAACAGCGTCAACCGTGAAGAGCGTGAACTGCTGATGATCGTTACCCCGCATCTGGTCCAGCCACTGGCTGCCAATGCACAACTACCGTCATTGCCTGGCGAACAGCTGCGCAATTACGACCCGAACTTCTACCGTATGTTCTTTCTTGAAAATGGCGACTTCGACAGTCGTTCCGGGCTCTCGCAATGAGCCTGAATCAGACTTGCCTCGACCTCACTCGTAACGGTGATCTTGAACGCTTGCCAAGCCAGCTTTATTGCCATTGGCCAGGCGTTCAACGTGTTGTAGCCAGAGGACACTCGATGAAAGCAGTCATTGCAATAGCGGCGACAATCATGCTCACAGGTTGTGCCAGCAATGGCTTGTCGTCGCGACCGGCTGAGTGTGCCAAGCCCGCTTCGGATCAAGAGCTGGCCCTGAGCTTGGCCGATAACATGGTCAATGAGGGCCGTTTGTATGCCAGCCTGGCGAATCTGGAAGGTTTGCCCGACAACCTGGTTCAGGTTCGCCTGCGCAAGGCTCGGGTACTGCGCTTGATGGGGCGTAACGAGGCAGGGCCGTTGTATCAAAGCTTGCTCGGCACCTGTATGGCCGCTGACGGGGAACATGGCTTGGGCCAGTTGGCCGCGGCCAAAAATGATTACGCCAACGCTACCACTCACCTTGAGCGTGCGGTGAAGATGGCCCCCACCGACGAAAGGATGCGCAATGACCTGGGGGTGGTCTACCTCAATCAGCGACGGATCCCTGAAGCACGCTTTGAGTTCATGACCGCCATGGAGCTCAAACAGTCCAATTCACTGGCGGCAATCAATATGGTGACGCTGCTGATCTATCAGGATAACTGGAAGGCAGCTTCCGAACTCGTGACCCGCGCCAGCTTAAGCCCTCAGCAAGTCGCAGAGGCTCAAACCCGCGCGGAGAAGCTCAAGGCTTCTGCTAAAAAAGCAGTGGCATCCGAGGGGAATCGCAGAACTGAGGTAGCCGCTGCCTCATCCAGTGCGACCAAGTAAAACGTACGAGGAGTCGAGATGAATACCAAGAGGCTGTTGATCGTGTGCATGGCTTGCCTGTCCACCAGTGCCTGGGCTTTTGAACCAGGCCCCTCTTCGAAGGAGCAAAAAGGCACCGAGCAGTGGATGCAGCTACAGATTCGCGGGATAGTTGCTTCACCCAAACTGCAAACCGCTTCGGCCACCGAACGTGACCTGGCCATGCAGCGTTGGCTGAACAGCTTCAACTACCCGATTCCGGAGTTTTTTGACCAGGATATGGCGGGTGAGATCCCTAGCAGTAACTGAGGCGCATCAACGGGTGATCAGCTTCTGGTGTCGTCTAAAGTGGCCTGGCTTGCAAAGCCGGGCTAGACGTCGTGTACAAGTAAAGCGGCGGCATCTGCGCATTATCCAAGCCTGACCGGATCACCCTAATGTAGGAGCTGCCGCAGGCTGCGAGCTTTTGCTCTTCAGCGATTCCTCGACCATTAAAATCAAAAGATCGCAGGCTTCGCCAGCTCCTACGCCTGACCGCGGTGTTCCTTAAAGGAATGCCTGGCAACCATTGCTTGCGCCTTGACCAGCCTGTCACCGAGCGTATCGCGACAATCAGCGCCCGGTCATTGATGAACAGATATACGCAAATCCCTGTAGGAGCTGCCGCAGGCTGCGATCTTTTGCTCTTCAGCGATTCCTCGCCATCAAAATCAAAAGATCGCAGGCTTCGCCAGCTCCTACGCCTGACCGCGGTGTTCCTTAAAGGAGTGCCTGGCAATCATTGCTTGCGTCTTGACCAGCCTGTCACCGAGCGTATCGCGACAATCAGCGCCCGGTCGTGATGAACAGACATACGCAAATCCCTGTAGGAGCTGCCGCAGGCTGCGATCTTTTGACTCAGAGGCCTGGGCAATGAATTGCCTGCCAGAAAAATCAAAAAATCGCAGCCTTCGGCAACGCCTACAGGGATGTGTGGAGCTATGGAAGGAAAGTGCAGATCAGGCTCGGGCGGCAAGGCCATCGTATTCGACAGCCTCCGCCCGTTATTTCACCCGAAAGCTCTCATTACACCGATCATTGCAGGGCCGATGGCGACCAGGAAGAAGCTCGGCCACAGGCAGAAAATCAGCGGAAATATCAGCTTGGTACCGATTTTTGCCCCCATCTCTTCGGCGGCTTGCGTACGCCGATCACGGAACTCGTCGGCATAGATGCGCAGGGTATCGGCCACACTGGTACCGAAGCGAATACTCTGCGCCAACAGGCTGACCAACCCTTGTACATCATCCAGCCCAGTGCGCACGGCCAGTTGCTTGAGCGCCTCGGTACTGGTAATGCCCGCGCGGATTTGCGCATTGACCAGGGCCAGCTCTTCAGCCAGTTCAACCTGACTGACCGACATTTCTTCAGCCACCCGCTCGATGGTCGTGGGCAGGGCCAGGCCTGACTCCACGCACACCACCATCAGGTCCAGTGCATCCGGAAACGCGGCGCGCAGCCGGTTTTGACGCGCCTGCTTGCGCTTGCCGACATACAGGGCCGGCAGCAGCCATCCGATACCCGCCATCATGACCACCAACAGCAGACCAATGGTCAGCGAAACCTTGGGGATCAAAGGTAATAGCAACAATGCAACGCCGACCAGCAACAGCGGTAACATCAAACGCACCGCCCAGTACATCTGCACCGCCGAAGCAGAACGGTACCCCGCATGCGTCAACAGCGTCTGGGTGGCGGAAGCCTGAGCCGATTCGCTCGAGGCAAAGCGCTGACCGACCCGCTCCAGCAACAGTTGCAGATTACCCGGAGCTTCCTGCCCGGTCGTATTACCTAAATGACCACGCTTGATCAACGCCAGGCGACGCTGCACCGGGTCCTGAAGGCCCAGCATCAGCAAGATCACGGCGACCACAGCAAGCACCGTACTGACGCCAATGGCGCCAAGGAACAACAGGCGCCCCATCTCCTCGTTCCCCGTGACCCGACTGAACAACCCGAGTAAAAAGTCCATGATCTATACCTCCCGGTAGCAAATACCGCTTTAAACCTGAATCCGGATGATTTTTTTTATCCAGAAAATCCCGATCAACATGGCGCAGAAAGCCCCGATGATCAGCTTATGGCCTATGGGATCATTGAGCAGCACCGGCAAGTAAGTGGGGCTTGTAACGATGATCGCGATCGCCAGCACGAAGGGAATGGCCACCAGTATCCAGGCCGACATCCGCCCTTCGGCCGACAGGGTTTTGATCTTGCGCTGGAAGCGGTAACGCCCGCGAATCAGCCGGCTCAAACGTTCCAGCACTTCTGTCAGGTTGCCGCCGGTCTCGCGATGAATGAGGATCGAAGTCACCAGCATCATCACCGTCATGCTTGGCATACGCTCGAGCAGGCCGAGCATGGCGCGGCGTACATCATTGCCATAGTTGATGTCGGCGAAGGTCAGGCCGAACTCATGAGCAACCGCGCCCTTATGCTCCTCGGCAACCAGGCGCAGGGTTTCGTTGAACGGGTGTCCGGCGCGCAGGGCCCGGCACATGGCATCCAGCGCATCCGGCAGGCCTTCCTCAAACTCAGCGAAACGTTTGCCACGGTCACGAGAAATTTTCAGCACGGGCAACCAGAACACCCCGAAGCCCGCCAACAGCGCCATCCACCAGACCGACGAGAGCATCCAGATCGAGATAGCCGCACAAACGCCCAGAAACAGCCCGAGCAACAGCACCCGATAAGCCCGGTATTCGTGGCCGCCCTGCTCGATCACCTGGGTCAGGCTCGCCATGAAAGGCAACTGTTCGAGCATGGCCTCCAGGGGCGACAAGCGCGTCAGGTATTTCTGCCGTAACACCGTTTGCATGTTGGGCAAATTGTTGGCTTTCTCCAGCACATGCAGACGACCGCGGATGCGCTTGCGCATCTTGCCGGCCTCGCCGAACACCGGTACCACCACGCCCTGGGACAGAAGGAACACGGCGATAAACACCATGCCGAGGAACATCAGAATGAATTCACCAGGAATATTGTTCATGACTGCCGTGCCTCCATCCACTCAGGCCTGAACATGTTAAGCGGCAATTCGATGCCGCGCTTGGCCAGCACATCGCGGAAGGCCGGGATCATGCCGCTGGGGCGATAATCGCCAAGCACTTCGCCGTTCTCGCCCATGCCTTGACGCGCAAAGGAGAAGATTTCGGTCATGGTGATGATCTCGCCTTCCATGCCGTTGATCTCTTGCACGCTGACCAGGCGGCGCTTGCCGTCCTCCTGACGTTCCAGCTGGATCACCACATCTATGGCCGACGCGATCTGCTGACGCATGGCCTTGATCGGGAAAGTCGCCCCGGTCATCGACACCATGTTCTCTATTCGGCCCAACGCATCACGCGCGGTGTTGGCGTGAATGGTGGTCAACGAGCCGTCGTGGCCGGTGTTCATCGCGGTCAGCATGTCCAGCGCCTCGGCGCCGCGCACTTCGCCGATCACAATGCGGTCCGGGCGCATCCGCAAACTGTTGCGCACCAACTCCCGCTGACTTACCTCGCCACGCCCCTCAATATTCGAAGGCCGGGTTTCCAGGCGCACCACGTGGGGCTGTTGCAGTTGCAGTTCAGCCGAGTCTTCGATGGTGACGATGCGCTCGTTTTGCGGAATGAAACTGGACAGCACATTGAGCATGGTGGTCTTGCCGCTGCCGGTACCGCCGGAAATCAACACGTTCAGGCGTCCACGAACAATCGCCTTGAGCAGCAGGGCAATGGCCGGGGTCAATGTCCCCACCGAGATCAGGCTGTCGGTATTGAGCAGGTCCACCGCAAAGCGGCGAATCGACATGCTCGGGCCGTCGATCGCCAGCGGCGGGATAATTGCGTTGACCCGCGAACCGTCCTTGAGCCGGGCATCCACCAACGGTGAAGACTCGTCGATACGACGACCCAGGCTGGAGACGATGCGGTCGATGATGTTCAGCAAATGCTGATCATCACGAAAGCGCACATCGGTCCGTTGCAGTTTGCCGAAGCGCTCGACATAGACCGAGGCATGGCCGTTGACCAGAATGTCGGAGACGCTGTGATCAGCCAGCAACGGTTCCAGGGGACCCAGGCCAAGCACTTCGTCTGTGATTTGCTTGATGATCAACTGGCGGCTGGCAGAACTTACCGGTGCCGAATGCTCATCGAGCAAGCGCTGGCAAATATCGCGAATCTGCCGCGTGGCCTCCGCCTGTTCAAGGGAGTCCAGCAAGGACAGGTCCATGACCTTGAGCAACTGCTGGTAGATCTTTTCCCGCCACTCGGCTTCCACCGGAGTGACCTGGCTTCTGGTTTCGTAAAGAACGTCCGGCGCTGCACGTTCCCACGCCATTATTTCCTCTGCCGGATCCAGCAGGTCCTCGGTCGCCGACGAAGCGGCGGGTTTACCGGACTGTTTGCGCAAGCGGTTACGAAAGTCGCTGATCATGGGTCATCCCCCGAAAAAACGGTTGAAGGCGCGTTTGAGTAAGCCTTTGTTCCCGGCTACTTGTTGACCGACCAGGTCCTCGGTCATGTCGCGCAGAGCGGTAGTAATCGCTGCCCTCGGCGCATGCAGCCCCAACGGCACGCCAGTGTTCTGACTCTGGCTGACCAGGTTGAAGTCGTTGGGTAATTTCGACAGATTGGTGCATCGCAGCGCCTCACCGATGTCTTTGAGGCTAATCGCTGCCGACTTGTCAAAGCGGTTGACCACGATCTGCAATTGATCGCCGCGCACACCCAGGTCATCGCGAAGAATTCGCACCAGGGAGCTGGCATCGCGCAGATGGCTGACGCTCTGCTGCACCACCACGTACACCCGATCCACCTGTTCCAGCACAGAGCCGGTGAGGTGGTCGATTTGCCGCGGCAGGTCAATCACCACCCAGTCGTAGCTGGCGCGGGCCAACTTCAACAGGGCGTCAAGTTGCTCGGGCTGGGCATCCTGTGGCAGACACAGCTCACCGGCCCGGCCACCCAGCACATGCAAGGTCGGGCTGAAGTGACTGCAAAAACCGCGTAACGCGACGCTGTCCATGCCGTCGATCTGATGCAACACCTCAAGATGGCTGTGCGTCTGCGCCACATCCAGGTAATGCGTCACGCTGCCAAATTGCAGGTCCATGTCCAGTAACAGAGTACTGCCGCCCTTGGCACTAAGCTGCTGAGCCAGATTGCAGGCCAGCAAGGTTCCGCCGGAGCCGCCCTTGGCGCTCATCACGGCGATCAATTTGCCTTCTGTTCCACTGCCAGTCCGAACTTCCATGACCAGCCGATTCAAGGCGGCAACCAGTTCGGTCTCGGCAATGGGCTCGGGCAGAACGTCCCGGGCGCCGGCCTGCATCGCCATACGCATGCCTTCCTGTTCGCTCAGCAGACCGCAGACCAACATCGGCGGACGCTCATGGGCCGGGTGCAGCAACAGCGCCGCCAACTCTTCGCGCCACAGGTGGCTGACGCGCAACAGCAACAGATCGGGCATCCGGTCCAGGCCGTAGAGCGGGTCGACATGTCCATTACTCACCAGGCGAGTGCTCACCTCCAGGCCGGGCATGCGTTGGCAGACACTCTGCAGATCGCGCAAAGAGGTGGCATCGCGGCTGCTGATCAGCAACCGGAGCCCGGCTTTGCCGGTGGAGGTGGAGAGCGGCGTTTCCTTGGTATTCAGCATGGTGTGATCTCCCCGGAATCGGAATGACGCCCAAGGCTTTCGCGTGGCAACGTTGCCCTGAATGTGGGCAAGGTAATGGGCACGCCGAACCCGGGAATGAACAGATTGAAAACGAAGTTTTGCAGACTCAACTGGACATAGCGGATGGCACGAAAACCGTTGACTCCACTCGTATCGCCGGGGTTGGCGACCAAAGCGCCGTTGGCATCCAGGTAGGTCAGCGTCAGGTTGTTGGTGGTCAAGTCGGTGATCAGCTGGCTGGTACCGGCGTCGGTCGCGGCATTGAAGATCGCCCGTCGCAAAACGACCGGATCGCTGATGTTGCACACGGCCGCCAGGCGTGCACCGCGCCGTGCGGCTTCATCCAGCGCATTGACGGTGAAGTACAGTCGGCCCATCTCCAGCACGGCAAACAACAGCGTGAATACGAGCATACCGATGATGGCGAATTCCACGACATAGGTGCCGCGCATGCGTTTGCGATTCATCACAGTGCCCTCATGACAGTGGTGGCGACCAGCGGAATGCTCAGCGCAATCGGATTACCGAAGAAACCCGGAATCGAGCCGGTGCAATTACCACTGCCAATCACCGGGCAGAACGTATAGGTGATGGTTACCCGCACATGGTCCAGGCCCACCGCGGCGACTTCCACCATGCTGGTCGTCAACCCTGACACCACCGCGGTCCCGGTATTTGCAGGCACGCCATAGACCGCGACATTTCTCGTCTGGGCCTTCAGCGCATCGCTCAGAGCGACAGCGCCAAGCGTCGAGTTCCAGGCCTGGCTAGCAACGAAACGGTCAGCATCACGGCTGGCCTGCAGCAATACGTTGTAGTGGTAGAGCATGCGGCCGAACTCGCCGAAAGCCAGCAACAGCAGGAGCAACAACGGCAGCACGAGGGTGAATTCCACCAGGGCCAGGCCTTGCTGGCGCTGCGACTGTTTAAACGCGTGAAGTCTCATGACGCCCCCTCCCTACGAGTCAGTGCTCGGAGTGCCGCTGTTGAGATAGGTTTTGTAGAGCTGGATGATCTGCGGGCCGGAATCGGTTGCCGGCGAAGGGCTGGGCACGTTGTCGCCTTCGCACTCTTTCACAAACTGTCCGAAAATCTGCGCCTCCGTGCCGCCCCCGTTCATGGGCTGCACCACGAAATAGCAGCCAAAACCCAAGACAGGAATCGAGGTTGAACCGCCCTGTTTCCCGGTGCATTCACCCACCACGATTTTCAGCATCCGGCGCTCGAACACTCCATTGCTCTCACAGCCGCTGCCGGTCCCTGCCACGCACGCGGCCACGCTGGCACGCCAGTCGTTGTAATCCATTATCGCCTCGCCACCGGCCGTAAGATTGCCATCGCTCGATGTGACAGGCTGGCCCTTGTATTGCGCTTGTGCCGGGGTAACTGAATCGTTGTAAGTAATCTGAGGGTTGCTGGACGCGGTCACCAGGTCTGGCGGGTAGTTCGAAGCACTGACCGGACCGTTGTAGATGCCGAAGCGTGTATTCAGGCCTTGAGACGCAGGGCCGACCATGTTGCCGGGAGAGGTCTGGACGTTCTCTCCCACATTGCGGCAGACCGAGCCGCCTCCAGCCAGATCCTGCCTGACCGTACTGCCGCCCGAGCCGAAATCGAGCAACTGGAAGTTGCCTGGGCCAATGGCGGACGAATTGCCAGCCGCCGACTTCAATACCTGCAAATCACCAAACTGGAAGCCCCAGAACATACCGGCGTCAGGGTCGTATTGGGTCGCATCGCCACAGATCATCAACGGAGCGAGATCACACGGGCTGGTAGGGCTGGGTCCAGCAGTGGCGATCGCCGCCACCGCTTTGTCTCCCAGCACACCGAATGACTGAACGAAGCCCCAGAAAAAACCCGTCAGACTATAGTTCGATACCGATACCCGAACGTATTTGGGATCCGTCGGGCCAGGAAAAGAGAATGGGCCATAGACGCTGTCGGACAGTTCCACTACCGCAAATGCACCTGGATTACCGGCGACAGCCGTGGACAATTCGTTGTTGCCGGCGGCATTGGCATTTTGCAACAACGTATTGAGCGCGGCAGATCGCGTGGTGCTGGCAAAGTTGGTAGCGCCTGCTACCTGACTCAGGGTTTTGGCGCCACTCAGGGCGGCGGCGTCCACCGCATTCTGCAGACGTGTCTTGTTCAGCAACATGTGTCCGCCGTCCAGAGCCAACGCCGCCAACATGGACATCGCCGCCAACGCAATCACCATCAATACGCTCACCGAACCTTCCTGGCGCCTTGGCGTCGCAGTGAACGGCTGCTGAATTCGAAGATTCATCATCAAGCCCTCATTTACCGATACTGATCCGGATCGGCTCCGCCAATACCTGGGTGTCCCAGGCGCCTAGTACGTTCTGTCAGCGAATGTTGACTACTTTGGTTTCGATCCCGCGGATGATGGTGATAGCCCCGCCACGCTCGCCACTGCTGCGCTGTACCACGCGTTTTGGCGCCGGGGCAGCGACCATCGCCATGACCGGTGCCGCCGGTGCAGGTGCAGGCGCAACGGTCGCGATTTTCTTCTGGTCGTTCAGCGGATTGCGTAAGGTCAGTTGCAATTTGCCTTCCGTTTGTGCGGTAACCAGGGTTTCAGCCTCTGCAGTCGTCATTTCCAGCGTCACTGCACGTACCACTACCGGCTGGGTTTTGTCGGTACCTGCGGTCTGGTCCACCGCCAACACGCGCAGGTTCTCGAGGATGGTCTTGGAAACGGCGCTGTTGCTGCCGGCACTTGTGGTTTTGGTCGCCAGTACATCAACCCGGTTGCCTGGCAGGAGGAACCCACCTACGCCGACCACATCGTCTACGCGCACCGAAATGGCACGTTTGTCTGTCGCAATCAGCGAGGCCAGGGTACTGCCGCCCAAATGCTCGCTCAGGCGTGCGCCGCGCATCACGTCGCCCCGCAAGATGTCGAACGTTGCGATCTTGCCCACGGCCTTGTCGGTTGAATCGAGAGCATCGTCCGGAATTGTGTCCATCGGCATGCGTACGGTCGTCACTTGTTGGGCCTCGACCATCTGCCCGAAGGGAATTTCTACCGTGGCGACCACCACACTTCGAAGGTGATCATCCGGCGTGGCATTGAGCCGTGCGCTCAGCCAGGAATCGGCCATCCATGCAGCCCCAAGGCCCATGACCAGGGAAATGCCTATCAGGGAAACAGTACGAGAGCTCATGTCAGTATCTCCGCTTCAAAGAAAGTCGAGCTGGACGAAATAGTTGTGCCAGGCCCATTCCAGCTCCTGCGGCGACAGGGCTCCGGAACCGCCCAGGTAACGCTGACGGTCGAGGGCCATGTTCAGGAGATCGCGGGGATGGCAAGGCACCAGGGGCATGCCTTCACTTGCATAAAGCCTTTGCAATACATAACGCAGCAGCAGCGGGTCAAAAGGAATGCCCAGGCGCTCGCTTTCCTGACGCCAGATCTTTTCGTACTCCTCAGGCTTCAGGTAACCGAACTGCAGCTTGTAACCAATCCGGCGCAAGAAGGCCTCATCGGCCAGCTCCAGGGGATTGAGGTTGGTGGAAAACACCAGAATCAAATCGAACGGCAGCTCGCAATGCCGACCGCCGCCCAGGTTGAGGAAGTCACGCTTCTCTTCCATGGGTACGATCCAGCGATTCAACAGCTCGGCCGGAGCCATGCGCTGGCGTCCCATGTCGTCAATGATGAACAAGCCATTACTGGCCTTGAGCTGCAAGGCGGCCTGGTATTGACGGGTGTAGGGGTCATAGCGAACGTCCAGCTGTTCCATGCTCAACTCACCGCCCGTAATGACGATCGGGCGTTTACAGCACAGCAGACGACGGTCGATCCCTTCGTTGAGCATCAGATTGTTCGATTGACTGTTGTCATCCAGACGCTGATGCACCTGCGGGTCATAGATCTCGATCACCGCCTCGTTGATGACGATGGCATGAGGCACCCAGATCGCTTCGGCGAACAGACGAATCAGCCGACTGCTGACATACGTCTTGCCGGTACCCGCGGGGCCATAAATCATGATCGCGCGCCCGGAGTTCAGCGCCACACCCAACTGATCGAGCATCCCCTCCGTGAGCACTACGCCCGCGAGGGCCCTGTGCATATCGTCGGCGTTGATGCGACCGTGGTGAATGGTCTGGATTTTGATCAGGGAACGGTAAGTACTCACCGGGAAAGGTGCCGCGCCTATATAGCCGCTACGTGACAGGGCATCGCGGGCGGCACTGCGACCGCGTTCGGTCAGGCCATAACGCAGCATCTGCCCTCCTGCCGATTGCGGCCCCATCTGGCCAAGCACTTCGACACGGCCATCCTTGCGCAGAAACGCCAGGACTTCTTCCAGTACTGCACCGGTCAGTGCCAGGCGCTCCACCAGCCGCGGCATGTCGAGCACGCCGGCGTCATGCAAATGCTTGCACACTAGCTCACCGAGAAAACTGTCGGTCAGACCGGTTTCGCGGATGGTGCATGGCTGAGGCGCCAGTCGTTGCACCGCGTCCCTATCGCTGGGGTAGGCATCACTATCGACGATGACGTGCATGACTAAGCTCCCAATCCACCAGCAACGAGTTGCCAGTAGACGCTGTTTAAAGTGCCGATCAGGATGGCGATCGAATAAGGGAAAGGCTTGCCGGCTACTTCATCCGAAGCAGGCGCCAGATAAGCCTGCGCCCTGACCATCAGCCAATAGCGCCCCAGGGTTTGAAGTAGTTGACCGCGGAACAGCACGATCAGGAAACCGCATACGCCGCCGGCAATCAGACTGAACAAGGCAGCCCACAATGCGTAATGAACCGGTAAAAAACTGCCGACCATGGCCATTAACTTGACGTCACCGGCCGCCATGCCACCCACGGCATACATCGGTAGAAAGAACCCAAAACAGATCAGCATACCCAGCAGGCTGTCACTCAATCCGCTGACACCACCTGAATAAGTTTGACTGACCAATCCCAGGGCAAGCCCCAACAGGACCAGCATGTTGGGAATACGGTGGCGAAGCAGATCGCTCACCACCGCGACGCCCAGCAGTCCTAGCAGTACAACTGTCGACACCAGCAATTCCATGGACATGGCGCGTCTCCCCCTACCGGGACTATCGTTAGCAGGCAGCACCTTTGACCGCGGCGCACAGCGCTGTGATCCTGGTGTTCACCTCGGCGCCCAAAAGAACAAACATTGCGGCAACAGCTACCGTGATTAACCCACCGGCCACCGCGTATTCCACAATAGTCAGACCGTCTTCATCTTTGGCGAACTTGCTTATCGAAGTTCTGATTGTTTGCAGACTCATTTTGTGTGCCTCACTTCAGGGGACATATGGCTCAGAAAGAATATTGGCGGGGACAGCGCGAAGTCCGTTGAGTTGTCCGGTCTATCCGCGAAACAGAAACAACCGGTTGTTCAATGGATGTCGCCGCGCCCCCCGCCGAGTCGGCGTATCAGCAGGCAGCACCTTTGACCGCGGCGCACAGCGCTGTGATTCTGGTGTTCACGGCGCCACCCAAAAGAGTGAACATTGCAGCAACAGCTACCGTAATAAGCCCACCCGCCACTGCGTATTCCACAATGGTCAGGCCGTCTTCGTCTTTGGCGAACTTCACTACCGAAGCCTTGATTGTTTGCATGATCATTTTGCCCACCTCACTCGAATGTTGTTTTTTCGGAGGCAGTGCGTTCTGCTCTGCCTGGATGCAACACTAGTCAGGGGCAAGGCATAGGCGTTAGGAAGATTTTGCACATCACTAGGACTTTTTTGCGGGGGTGCCCAACTGCCGTTTATTGGCTTTTAGAAGGAACGGCAGGGCAAAAAAAGGGAATGACTTGCGATTGCGATTGCCGTTGATTCACAAGCGACGAGCGGTTGCGGCTCGGGACATCGATCCACGCTAACAAACAACTGGCTGTAACGGCTTTGCAACGAAATATAGAGCGTATAGAACTAAAGTATCAGTTCTTTATAAGCATTTAATCTGCAAAGTCAGTGCACGTTGACAATACTACTCAGCGAAGAGCGGCGCTAAGAACCCCAGAGTAGAGACATGACGTCCAATTTGACCAGAAGGCCATCGCTACTGTGGTTCGATCTGACCCACGATCATTCCACGAAGGAACTCATCGCGCAGTTCGAGGGTACCTGCGACTGCAAATTGGCGAAAAATTCCGCGTTGCCCATCGGGGAACAGGCGGACATGATCTGCATCCATTTCGATCGCCCCGACACACCAGGCTTGAGGCTGTTGCTGGAGATCAAACGCACAACGCCCACCATCCCGATCACCATGTTCACTGTGCAGCACTCGGAAGAACTGGCGGTATGGGCCATGCGTTCCAGTGTCTGGGAATACATGGTGTTGCCGTTCTCATCCAACGAGAGAAAGCGTTACCTGACGGCCGTGGTGCAGCTGTGCGAGTTGCGCAGAAATACCAACGGCCAGGGCCAGACATCGCTGATCGATCACTCCCCGACCTTGCCGGACAGCATCCGATTGACCTCGGGGCACCAAAAACACCAGGCGCTGAGCCACGTCATGCTGTACATCGACCAGCACTTTCGCGACAGCATCGATCAGAGGGATTTGGCGAAGCGCTGCGGCATGACGACCTTTCGCTTCAGCCGACTGTTCAAGGAAGCCAATGGCGTTGGCTTCACCGATTACATCCTGGACAAGCGCATGAGCTTCGCCAAGCAACTGCTCGACAATAGCCAGATGCCTATTACCAGCATCGGCTATGAGGCCGGCTTCAAGGACCCGTCGTACTTCGCTCGCGCCTTCAAGCAGTTCGTCAACTGCACGCCCAGCGAATACCGTTTGACCTGCCAACTCAGAGCGGTGGCAGCGCAACCGGCGCTGGAGGATACAACCGCTGAAGTGCTCGAAAGCCTGGTACAGAGCCTCGGAAGTTGAGGCGGTTTTTAGGCCCGTGACAAATAACTCGCATAAAAAAACGCCGCTCAATGAGCGGCGTTTTTTTTGAATTTGGAGCGGGAAACGAGACTCGAACTCGCGACCCCGACCTTGGCAAGGTCGTGCTCTACCAACTGAGCTATTCCCGCAAATGGCGTCCCCTAGGGGACTCGAACCCCTGTTACCGCCGTGAAAGGGCGGTGTCCTAGGCCACTAGACGAAGGGGACACGCTGCCCGGAACACATGGTGTGTGTTTCGGTGCCCAGATCCGCATCCGAAGATTAGGTTCTGGTTTCACTCAGCCCTGCCCGAAAGCAAAGCCGTTTAAAACTGGAGCGGGAAACGAGACTCGAACTCGCGACCCCGACCTTGGCAAGGTCGTGCTCTACCAACTGAGCTATTCCCGCATTGGCGTCCCCTAGGGGACTCGAACCCCTGTTACCGCCGTGAAAGGGCGGTGTCCTAGGCCACTAGACGAAGGGGACACACGTACAACATTCACTCCCTACCGCGTTTCGCTGTGTGCTTTACGCTGTAAGTGGCGCGCATTCTATGGATGGATTGAGGGGTCGTCAACCCCCAGATATAAATTTATTTAAATCAATGACTTCGCCCTGCTTTCAGCAGCGTTTGAGGCTTTTCCGTCGACTGACCTTTGGCGCCTATATTCTGGCATCCAGCAAGGCGCTATAGTCCCGGCCCGGATGATGGCAATGTGCATCTCGCACGTTATTTACTTATCTATGCAGCGTTACGGCCGATATAAGCAGAGCCATTGCCGATTCAACTCGTCGAGCGACCCTAGGCGCCCAAATGCCAAGCTACTACACTCGACTCGCACGCGAACCCTAATAAAAGAGGTCTTACCGGTGACACCACTCATGATCACCCTGCTAGTCGTAGCCGGGATCGCACTATTGATCGCCATTGGCTACATGAACCATGTGGTGGAGAACAATAAGCTGGAAAAGGCCCGCACCAAGGTTGAACTCAATGACCGCCTGCGTCGCTGCGGTGAAATCACCGAGACCTTCCCCGGTCAGTTGATGACACCGACCCTCAAGCTGCTGTTGACCCGTCTTGAATTGAACGTCTGCCAGCGCTTGCTGAACCTGGAAAAATCCAACAGCACCTTAAAGGCACGGATTGCCGAGCTGAGTGCCCTCGTCGCCCAAGGCGAATCGATCCCGGTCAACAACCCGCCGGCACCGATCCAGACCGAAGCCAAAGCCAAAGACGTGCGCTTTTTGCTCGAAGCCCTGCATGGCCAGATCACCCGCGCGGCACAGGACGGTTTCCTGCCGCCCAACGAAGCCAAGCGCTGGATCCGTGAAGTGCGCCACATCCTGGTCCTGCTGCACATCGAATTCTTCAACAATCTGGGCCAGCACTCGCTGCAGCAGAACCAGCCCGGCCAGGCTCGTCTGGCCTTCGAACGCGGCGTGCAATACCTGCGCAAACAACAGGAACCGCAGATTTACGCAGAACAGCTGGAATACCTGGAGAAACTCCTGGCCCGCGCCAACGCCCAGGTCATGGACAAGATCGCTCCGGTGGAAGGCGAGATGAACCAACTGACTGAAGGCCTCAAAGACGTCGAGGCTGACGCCGACTGGAAGAAAAAAGCGATCTACGACTGATCATGCCAATGCTGAAAAGCCACCGGGTCAGGTGGCTTTTTTTTGCGTTGGGATTGATGGAGGGCAGCCCCTACAACCTGAAATGCCCCACCATCCCCTTCAGCTCACCCCCCAGCTGCGCCAACTCAATACTCGACGCTGCATTGCCCTGCATCGCCAGCGACGACTGATCCGCACTGGCGCGGATACTGGTGACACTGCGATTGATCTCCTCGGCCACTGAACTCTGCTCTTCCGCAGCCGCTGCGATCTGCTGGTTCATCTGCTGAATCAGCGACACCGCTGCCGCAATGCTCCCCAACGCGCTCTCGGTTTGCAATGCATCGCTCACCGCCAGCTTCACCAACTCGCCACTGTTCTGAATCTGCTGCACCGACGACTGCGCCGCCGAGCGCAAGGCACTCACCAGCCGTTCGATTTCCTCGGTCGATTGCTGGGTTCGCTTGGCCAATGCCCGAACTTCATCGGCCACCACCGCAAAGCCCCTGCCCTGCTCGCCAGCCCGCGCTGCCTCGATGGCCGCATTGAGCGCCAACAGGTTGGTTTGCTCGGCAACGCTTTTGATCACGCTGAGTACCGTGCCAATGTTCTGGATTTGCGCACTGAGGCTTTCGATGCTGGAACTGGCCGAGGTGGCCGAGTCCGCCAATTGCTCGATCCGCGCCATGCTATGACGCACCACCTGCTGACCGCTTTCGACTTTGTCGTCGGCAGTCTGCGCCGCCTGGGCGGCCTCTTCCGCGTTACGTGCGACGTCGTGCACCGTGGCGGTCATCTGATTCATCGCGGTGGCGACCTGCTCGGTTTCTTCCTTCTGGCTGCTGACTTCAAGGTTGGTCTGTTCGGTTACCGCCGACAGCGATTGAGCAGAGCTTGCCAACTGTTCGATACCGGCCTGCAAACCACTGACGATACTGCTCAGCCCTGCGCCCATTTGCTGCATGGCTTGCATCAACTGGCCGATCTCGTCACGGCGGGTCACTTCAATCGTTGCACTCAAATCGCCCGCGGCGATCCGTTGAGCAACACCAATCACGCTGCGCAGCGGCGCGACGATCAACCGGGTGATCACCCACGCAGCAATCAGCCCCACCAGCAAGGCCAGTGCCGAAGAACCGATGATCAACAGCGAGTTCTTTTTCAGCTCTGCCTGCATCGACAGGTCTTCGGCAACGTAGGCTTGATCCACCCGTTCCACCACTTGAGCGGCGCGCTGGTGGAGTTGCTCGTAGACGGTTTTTTCCTCTGCCAACAGTCCGGTGTACTCGGCGAGTTTTTCACTGAAACCGGCGATGTGACCGGACACTTCATTGAGGACAGTCTGGTAGCCCTCGTCCTTGATCGTGGTTTTCAGTTGCTCGGCCTGGGTCAGCGCCTGATCGGCCTGCTCGATCTTGCCCTGCCCGCCGCTGTCGTCGCCCTTGCGGCTCTGGTCCAGGCGTACGCGCGCTTCGTTCATGGCCTGCAACATCAGCCGCGATACCTGACTGACCTGATTGGCCTGCTCGATGAATTGCGCGCCGTCCTTGCCCTCGGATTCCTTCAAGGTATAGGCACCATCATCGGCGAGCCCGGCCTGCAGCACGTCCAGGTTGTTGGCCACGCTGGACACCGACCAACTGGCCATTTCCAGTGCCAGGTCCTTGGCCTGACTCAGCGAGACGAACTCGTCAAAAGCCTTGCGATAGGCCCCCAGAGATTGCTCGACGTCATTCATGACCGGCACGTTGGCCGCTGACTGGGCCTTGAGCTGGGTCGCCAGAGCGATCAGAGCGTCCACCCCGGCGCGCAAGGCGTCCGCGGTTTTCGGATTACCGTGCAAGGCGTATTCCTGCTCGAGCAGGCGAACCTTGAGCAAACCGCTGTTGAGCGACGACATCTGCTTGAGCCCGTCGAAGCGCTGACTGATGGTTTGCAGGGACCATACGCCGATGGCCGCTACCAGTGCGGTCAACAGCAGCACCAGTACAAACCCGACACCCAG
Organism: Pseudomonas sp. TE12508; assembly: GCF_056279485.1. NCBI lineage: Bacteria > Pseudomonadati > Pseudomonadota > Gammaproteobacteria > Pseudomonadales > Pseudomonadaceae > Pseudomonas > Pseudomonas sp. TE12508. The sequence continues at coordinate 81,445 of NZ_JBWCCN010000006.1, forward strand.
TTTTTTCGCCATACCGAGGTTGGCAAAACGTCCTTGCACGGCCGAAATCATTGCGCTTAGTCCCCTGCCATTGTCTGTTGATGCAGATTCGCAACGGGCTTGTGCCAACACAAGTCTCTGGCTGCGGAATAATGGCAAAAAGCTACGCCCGCGTCGCTTTCAGAACGCTCGAGGTCGATCCTCAGGATCTGCTGACGTTTGGCAGCGCAACGCGGCTCGTCACCAAACGTCAACAGACCCTGGCGGTGGCCTGAAAAAATGCCCGGGCGCGAGGATCACCGGCATAAGCTATGTTGATCCGCTGCCAGTCATGAGCCTGGCCGGTCGGACTGAACGCCGTCGGACAAGACAGCAGGACACCGAAGCGCCGAGCCTGAGTGCGCACCTGAGCATAGTCAGCGTTGCGCGATCGCGCCCAGATGAACAGGCCGCCAACCGGTTTGCCGAAAACCTCCCACTCCGCGTCTTCGAGGACCTGCAAGGCTGCGTCCCTGCCAATACTTAAACGCTGGCGCTGACGCTGCACCAATTTGCGGTAGGCACCGCTGGCCAACAGACTCGCCAGCACCGACTCGCTGAACCGTGAAGCGCCCATGCTGCTGATCATCTTGACCTGCGCCAGTCGCGAAATGACATCGGCACTGGCCACTACAAAGCCAACCCGCAACGAACTGCTGAGGGTTTTGGAGTAGCTGCCGACGTAGATCACGTTGTCATCGATGCCCAGTGCCGCAAGGCGCGTGCCGGGACCGCTGTGAAAATCAGCGTAGACGTCGTCTTCGATCACCCGCACGCCATGGTTTTTGGCCAGTTGCAGGACCTGCTGAGCCACCCCCGGGGTCAAACTGCTGCCAGTGGGGTTGTGATAAAAGCTGTTGATGAACAAGCCACGGGGTTTGTACTTCAGCAGCACTGCCTCGAGTGCTTCGGTGTCTGGCCCGCGCGGGGTTCGTGGCACCTCGATCATGCTGACCCCGTGCAGCCTGAGCAGATCGAACAGCATCGAATAACCGGGACTCTCCACCACCACGCAATCGCCCGGTTTGAACAGCGTGCGCACAATCAGATCGAGCCCATGACTGGCCCCTGCCGTGGTCAGTATTCGGCTTTCATCCACCTCGATATTCAGTTGTTTCAACCGCTTGAGGATCTGCTGGCGCAAAGCAGGCAGGCCCAGCGGCGTGCTGTAGTTGAACAACCCGGCCATGTCGGTGCGGCTGACCTGGCGTATGGCGTAGCTCAGGTCGTCAGTCTCGCGCCAGCTTTCGGGCAGGCCACCGCAACCCAGTTTCAGTTCCTCGACATGGCCGCTTTGCTTCTCCTCAACCCCTTCGAACCAGGGAAGATCGCGTTGCTCCTGAGCGGCCAGCACCGTTGCCGCGACAAAGAAACCCGCCCCGTTACGCGTCTCCAGTACCCCTTGAGCCACCAGCCGTTCACAGGCCTCGACGACACTGGATTGACTGAGCAGATTGATCCGCGCGATTTGTCGCACGGAAGGCAAGCGCCCCCCCGGCGTCACCTCGCCGCGACGGAGCCAGTCGGCCAATGCGTCGACGATTTGCTGCACGACAGGCACCAATGCCTCCCGATCGATTCTCAACTCCATGAGCAAGCAAACTCCTGTCCGTTTTGCGGGGAACAGTTAATCACAGGAGCGCACCAGGGGATGTGCGACAACGCCGCCAAAACCCTCAGATCTAATCATTTGAAACACATTGATCGGCGTCTTCACGGAACCGGCGTCAATGTGTGTAGTGCTGAGAAACCTGTGGCGAGGGAGCTTGCTCCCGCTTGAGGGCGTAGCACTCACAAGATTTTGGGGCCGCTACGCAGCCCAGCGCGAGCAAGCTCGCTCGCCACAAAGATTGTGTTTGCCTGAATCCCTGTGGCGCGACCTAAAACATTAAAACGCCGTGACCCCACCATCCACCGCCAGCGAATGACCGGTGGTGAACGCCGCGCCGTCGCTGCACAGGTACAGCACCGCGCTGGCAATTTCTTCGACCTTACCGATACGCCCGACCGGGTGCATGGCATTGGCGAACTCGCCCTTCTTCGGGTCCGCTTCGTAGGCTCGACGGAACATGTCGGTGTCGATCACTGCCGGGCACACCGCATTCACGCGAATCTTTTTCTTGGCGTATTCGATGGCCGCCGATTTGGTCAGGCCGATCACCGCGTGTTTCGAGGCGGCGTAGATGCTCATCTTCGGCGCAGCGCCCAGGCCGGCGACCGAAGCGGTGTTGACGATCGCGCCGCCGCCCTGGGCCAGCAGCAACGGCAACTGATACTTCATGCACAGCCAGACGCCTTTGACGTTGACGCCCATGATCGCGTCGAACTCATCGACTGTGCCGTCGGCCAGTTTGCCTTTCTCGATTTCGATGCCGGCATTGTTGAAGGCATAGTCGAGACGACCGTAGGTATTTACCACCTCGTCCATCAGATTTTTTACATCGCTTTCCACAGTGACGTTGCAGCGCACGAAGGTCGCTTCACCGCCGGCGGTGCGAATCAGCGCCACAGTGCCTTCACCACCGGCCGCGTCCAGATCGGCAACCACCACTTTCAAACCTTGGGCGGCGAACGCCAAAGCGGTCGCGCGGCCAATACCGTTGGCCGCGCCTGTCACAACGGCAACCTGGCCAGAAAACGTCATGCTCATTGTTATGTCCTCGGAGGGAAGAATGCAGGGGATCGCGTGTGGCCAGTCTAGTCATAGGGGCGTATGGCGCGGCAGCACTATCAGAAGGCCGGTTGGGCACCCATGAGTTGCAGTGATAGAACCACTGCCATGACTATCACCGCACTGGATCGATGTGCATTCGCAGCGTCAGCCAACCTTGCAGCATCGCCCATGAAGGTCTATCAACAAGACTTCATTCATCTTGAGTGCCTGTCATGACTACCCAGACCAATCGCCAGTTTCTGCTCGCCAAACGTCCCGTGGGCGCGGCCACCCGCGAGACGTTCACCTATCAAGAAGTACCGGTCGGCGAGCCGGCGACGGGTCAGATCCTGGTCAAGAACGAGTACCTGTCCCTGGACCCGGCCATGCGTGGCTGGATGAACGAGGGCAAGTCCTACATCCCTCCGGTCGGCATTGGCGAAGTCATGCGTGCGTTGGGCGTAGGCAAAGTCATCGCTTCGAACAATCCGGGGTTTGCCGTGGGGGACTACGTCAATGGCGCCCTTGGTGTGCAGGATTACTTCCTCGGCGAGCCGCGAGGTTTCTACAAGGTCGATCCGACACTGGCACCGCTGCCGCGCTATTTATCCGCGCTGGGCATGACCGGGATGACCGCCTACTTCGCCCTGCTCGATGTCGGCGCGCCGAAAGCCGGCGACACCGTGGTGCTATCGGGCGCGGCCGGTGCGGTGGGCAGCATTGCCGGGCAGATTGCCAAGATCAAAGGCTGCCGGGTGATCGGCATTGCCGGCGGCGCGGACAAGTGCAAATTCCTGATTGACGAGCTGGGTTTTGATGGCGCCATCGACTACAAAAACGAAGATGTACACGCTGGCCTCAAACGCGAGTGCCCGAAAGGCGTCGACGTGTATTTCGATAACGTCGGCGGCGATATTCTCGATGCCGTGCTGAACCGGCTGAACATGAAGGCGCGGGTGGTGATTTGCGGTGCCATCAGCCAGTACAACAACAAAGAAGCGGTCAAAGGCCCGGCCAACTATCTGTCGCTGCTGGTCAACCGCGCCCGGATGGAAGGCTTTGTGGTGATGGATTACGCCGCGCAGTTCGCCGCTGCCGGGCAGGAAATGGCCGGCTGGATGGCCAAGGGGCAGCTCAAGAGCAAGGAAGATATCGTTGAAGGACTGGAAACGTTCCCGGAGACGCTGATGAAGTTGTTCAGCGGCGAGAATTTCGGGAAGTTGGTGTTGAAGGTTTAACCCATACCCTGAAATGACCACAAAACCAATGTGGGAGCGAGCCTGCTCGCGATGGCGGCGGATCAGCCAACATTCATGTCGACTGACACTCCCTCATCGCGAGCAGGCTCGCTCCCACATTTGGATCTTCAGTGTTTGGTTAAGCGAGCTCTGCCACTACATCGGCCAACGCCTTCGCAGGATCCGCCGCCTGGCTGATCGGACGACCGATCACCAGGTAGTCGGAACCAGCCTCCAGCGCCTGACGCGGGGTCAGGATGCGGCGCTGATCGTCCTGGGCGCTGCCCGCCGGACGAATCCCCGGGGTCACCAGTTGCAGCGACGGGTGCGCGGTTTTCAGTGCCCGGGCCTCCAGGGCCGAGCAGACCAGACCGTCCATCCCGGCCTTTTCCGCCAGCGCGGCCAGGCGCAGCACCTGCTCCTGTGGCTCGATGTCCAGACCGATACCCGCCAGGTCCTCACGCTCCATGCTGGTCAGCACGGTCACGCCGATCAACAGCGGTTTCGGGCCGCTGCGCTGATCGAGCACTTCACGGCAGGCAGCCATCATGCGCAGACCACCGGAGCAGTGCACGTTGACCATCCACACGCCCATTTCCGCGGCGGCCTTGACGGCCATGGCGGTGGTGTTCGGGATGTCGTGGAACTTGAGGTCCAGGAACACTTCGAAGCCTTTGTCGCGCAAAGTGCCGACGATTTCCGAGGCGCAACTGGTGAACAGTTCTTTACCGACTTTGACCCGGCACAGCTTCGGGTCCAGCTGATCGGCCAGCTTCAGTGCGGCGTCACGGGTAGGGAAATCCAGGGCGACGATGATAGGCGTCTGGCAGGCGGACATGAGTGGGCTCTCAGGCAAGTCGAAATCGGCGCGCATTGTAGCGGAACCAGCGCCGCTGCGGGACCCGGTGATCGGTAATTCGTCGTCGCGGCTTAGACAAGACTAGCTCCTGCGGCAATTGTGTCGAGTTCGGTACACACACGACACGCCTACAACACCCTTCAGCGCTACCCTCGGCAGCCGCAACAGGTCCTACAGCACTTCCCGCCTCACGGCCGGACGCCTATGCTGAAGCCACAACCTCGCAGCCTATCTTTGTGGTTGGCAGCCTATCTGGCAGATGAACGCACGCATGCACAACTCCCCAGCACCTCTGAACGACGATCAAAAAGCGCCGGCCGACGATAAACGCTGGAGCATTCGCGCCCTGATCGTCGACGATGACGTCCCGATCCGTGAACTGATGATCGACTACCTGGCCCGGTTCAATATCCACGCCAGCGGTGTCACCGATGGCGCCGCCATGCGTCAGGCGCTGCAAGCCGAGCATTTCGACGTGGTGGTGCTCGACCTGATGCTGCCCGGCGAAGACGGTTTGTCGTTGTGCCGCTGGTTACGCGCCGAATCGGACATCCCGATCCTGATGCTCACCGCCCGCTGCGAACCCACCGACCGGATCATCGGCCTGGAACTGGGTGCCGACGACTACATGGCCAAGCCATTCGAGCCGCGGGAGCTGGTCGCACGGATTCAGACCATTCTGCGTCGAGTGCGCGACGACCGCACCGAACAGCGTGCGAATGTTCGCTTCGACACCTGGCGTCTGAACAGTGTGCTGCGCCAGTTGATCGCCGCCGATGGCCTGGTGGTGCCGCTGTCCAATGCTGAATTCCGTTTGCTCTGGGTGTTCATCGAACGTCCGCGCCGGGTACTCAGCCGCGAACAACTGCTGGACGCCGCCCGTGGTCGCTCGATCGAAGCGTTTGATCGCAGCATCGATTTGCTCGTCTCGCGCCTGCGCCAGAAACTGGGTGATGACCCGAAAGCCCCACAGCTGATCAAGACCGTTCGCGGCGAGGGTTACCTGTTCGACGCACGAGACATCGGCTGATGCGTGCGCGCTTCGATACGCTGTTCGGCCGCCTGTTTGGCGTGCTGCTGCTGGCGATCGTACTGGCGCACCTGTTGGCGTTCTTCTGGTTCAGGAATTACGGTCCACCGCCTCCCCCGCCTGCGCCGTCGGAATTTTCCGAGCGCTTCGACGGACAACGCCCACCACCCGACCCGCGCTTCGGCAACCGGCCGCCACGGCCGTGGTTCGGCGGGCCGCTGGTGCCGCTGACCTTTCAGTTTGTCTCGCTGATCATCGCCGCCTGGTACGGCGCCAAGCTGCTGACCCGCCCGATTCAACGTCTGAGCGACGCCGCCGAGCGCCTGAGTGAAAACCTCGATAGCCCACCGCTGGATGAGTCGGGCCCACGGGAAGCGCGGCAAGCGGCGCACACCTTCAACCTGATGCAGAAGCGCATTCTTGAACAGGTACAGCAGCGCTCGCGGATGCTTGGCGCGGTGTCCCATGACCTGCGCACGCCGCTGTCGCGGCTCAAGCTGCGGCTGGAACAGATCGACGACGACAAGCTGCAAGGCCAGATGCGTCAGGACCTGAACGACATGATCAGCATGCTCGACTCCACTCTCACCTACCTGCACGAACAGCGCACCAGTGAGGCACCACAATGGATGGACGTGCAGGCGCTGGTGGAATCCCTGAGCGAAAACGCCCAGGACCAGGGTTCCAATGTCCAGGCCAGCGGCCATTGCGCGCCGTTGCAGGTTCAGCCGATGGCCCTGCGCTCGTGCATCAATAACCTGCTGGACAACGCCCTGCGTTATGCCGGGGACGCGCTGATCTCGCTTGAGGACAGTCGCGAGGAACTGGTGATCCGGGTCATCGACCATGGCCCGGGTATCGCGGCGGATAAACGTGAAGCGGTGTTTGAGCCATTTTTTCGCCTGGAAGGTTCACGTAATCGCAACTCCGGCGGCGTCGGCCTGGGCATGACCATCGCAAGGGAAGCAGCGGAGCGGTTGGGTGGGCAGTTGAGCCTGGAAGAGACTTCCGGTGGTGGTTTAACCGCCGTCATTCGCCTGCCCCGCCTCTAAATCACACACAAATCCAATGTGGGAGCGGGCTTGCTCGCGAAAGCGGTGTGTCAGGTTTAAAACGTAAAGGATGTCTCCGGTTTCTACCCGAGCAAGCCCGCTCCCACAGGATCTGAGCCAGGCCAATATTCGTGTGTACCAATCGGTACAAATCCCACATACCCACGACAACTTGCCCCTTGAGGCTGGATAAGCCGGTGTACCCACCGGTTTCCAATAAGGAGTGAGCCTAATGATCGGTAGTATCAGCAGCAACTACACGAGCTATACCAGCACCAGCAGCACCTCCACCAACAGTGCCCGCAGCCAGCAATTTCAGAAAGAACTGCTCGCCAAGCTCGACAACAACAGCGATGGCGCGGTGGATCAGGACGAGCTCACGAGCGCCCTGTCACAGAAAACCGATGACGGTTTGCTGGTCAGCCTGAGCAAGAACTTCAGCGACCTGGACAGCGACGAAAGCGGCAGCCTGAGCAGTGAGGAAATGGCCGCGATGGCCCCTCCACCGCCACCGCATGATCAGGCACCGAGCACCGAACTGGCCGATGCGCTGATCAGCGCTCTGGACACTGACGGCGACGGCGCCATCAGCAGCGATGAACTGAGCAGCGGCCTGAGCAATGCCGGCAGCACGGCCGACAGCTCGGAAATCTTCTCGGCGCTGGACAAGAACGAAGACGGCACCGTCAGCCAGGACGAACTTGTCGCCAGCCTGACCCCGCCGCCACCGCCACCTCAGCAGATGTCCAGCGAAGAGCTGTTCAGCCAGCTTGATACCGACAGCGACGGCAGTGTCACAGCCACCGAACTGAGCAGCGCCCTGGCCAGCGACAGCACCTCGTCGACCAGCACCGACACCAGCGCCGCACTGCTCAAGATCCTGGACAGCGACAGCAGCGGTGGCGTGAGCAGCGATGAACTGAAAACCGCCCTGCAAGCCGGCCGCGAGCAGAACACTGACAGCTCCACCAATCAGTTCAACGTGACCGAAGCGCTGAACAAAATGATCGCCAACCTGAGCAAGCAGTATTCGCTCGACAACGTGGCGACCGTGGGCAAATACCTGAACGAGGCGACCTGAGTCAAAAGCTTCGCGAGAGTTTGTGGCGAGGGGGCTTGTCGGAACGCCGCATCGCCCCGTTCGGCTGCACAGCAGTCGTAAAACCGGCGAGTGCGGTTTGCCTGAAAACCGCGATTGCAGGTTTTGGGGTCGCTTCGCAACCCAACGGGGGCAAGCCCCCTCGCCACAGAAAGCCCCCTCGCCACGGGTTTTATGTCGATCATGAGTAATGCGGTGTTGATAGGGGCGTCATCGCGAGCAGGCTCGCTCCCACAGAGGGAATGCAGTCAACTGTGGGAGCGAGCCTGCTCGCGATGGCTGTTCTGCAGGCAACACACCCTCTGATGCTCAAAACACCCACCATGAAAAACCCGCCCTCCCATGCAACCGGAATGGCGGGTTTTGTCGTTTCAACTCACACGGTATCCACCTTCAACGAATGGTCATTGAGCATGCCGTTGATGATCGTCGCCGTATCCGCGCCGCCGGCAATCACCCCGCCCGCCCCGGGGGTGACGCCGTAGTGGCTGGCCAGGTTCACGCCGGCAAGGTCGATGGTCTGGTTCGGCGTAGCGCCGGCCATGGCGCTGACGTCGATGCTGGTGATGACCGATGCGCCGCTGCCGCTGACGGTGAAGTGCAGGTAGTCATCCAGCGATGCCGCGGTGCCGTTTTCCCCTTGCAGCAGTTGCGACAGGTCGAGTTTGTCGGTGCCTGGGGTGAAGTCGGTGATGACGTCGTGGCCGCTGTTGCCTTTGAGCCACTGGAAGGTGTCGGCGCCGCTGCCGCCGGTGAGGGTGTTGTTGCCCAGACCACCGATCAGGAAGTCGTCGCCGCCCCCGCCGTTGAGCACATCGTTGCCCAGACCGCCGTTGATGATGTTGCTGTTGTTGTCGCCCATGAGGCTGTCGTTGAAGTTCGAGCCTGTGAGGTTTTCGATGCCGGTCAGGGTGTCAGTGCCGGCGCCAAGGGTGTTTTGCGCGGTGATCAGGCTCAGGTCGGCGGTGACTCCTGCAGTGGCGTGGGCATAGCTCGCGGTGTCGTTGCCGGTGCCGCCATCGAGCAGGTCATTGCCCGCTCCGCTGAACAGCAAGTCATTACCGGCGCCACCGTGCATTTCGTTGTTGCCGGTACCGGCGGTGAGTACGTCGTTGCCGTCGCCGGCATTGATGACGTTGTTGCCAGCGCCCGCCACCAGTACGTCGTCACCTGAAGTGCCGGTCAGCGTATGGCCGTCCTGATAGCTGATGGTCACATTGGCCGAGTCGCTGCCGCCGTGGTTGTCGTTGGCGGTGTAGGTACCGTGGAAGTCCGGCGTGGTGTCGTGGGCTCCGGCGTAGTTGACGGTCATGGTCAACTGGTAGCTTTCCGAGCCCTTGCCGCTGTTGCCCGGACCACCGTCGTCGATGTTGGTGATGTGGATCTGGTACGTGCCGTCCGCCGAGGCGGTGATGATCTGGCCGTCAGCGATGGCAATGAAAGCGCCGCCGTTGACCGAGTACTCCATGGTGACGTGGCCGGCCGCCAGGTTGTGATCCAGGTTGAGGGTTTCACCCTGCTTGAGGTTGACGGTGATCTGATCCTCGTCGTTGGTATTGTTGTTGCTGACCGCCCCCAATGCCCCGCTGACCACCAGTACCGCGGTCATGGCTGCGGTGTTGGCGACGAATGCGCTGCGGGCGATGGTCACTGCCTGGTTATTTCCGGTGAAACTGAAGTTCGGATTGGTACCGGTAAAGTCCCCGCCCTTGGCTGCCCACCCGGTATTGAAGGTGGTCGGCGATGCCGTGAGCGCATCGCCATTGACGTCGCTGTCGTTGGCTAGCAGCAGCTCGCCCGGCACCACAATGCTGCCCGACAGAATATTGGTGATGACATGGTCATCGACCGCCACCGGTGGCGTGTTCGGAATCACATTGATCACCAGCGTGGAACTGGTCAGATCGCCGTCGTTGTCGCTGGCGGTGAAGCCGATGTTTTCGGTGATCACCGCGGTCGTGGTTTTCTGCGAGAGATAGGTGTACTCGCCGGTATCGAGGTTCACCAGCAGCGTGCCGCTGTTGTCGGTGGCGATGCTCAAGGTGTTGTTGGCGGTGTTGAAGGTGCCGTGGTTGACGCCGCCGCTGAAGATCAGCGAACCCTGATTGCTGTTGCCTTTGGGGTCATAGGTATAAGTGGTGCCATCGACGGTGATGGTTTTGATGAAGCCGCCATCGGCGCCGAACGTACCGCCCTCGCCCTCGCCCAGCAGCAAGCCGGTGACCGGCGCGCCTTGTACGGTGCCCGAAAGTACCGAGTTGAGTTGATTGAGGTCGGTCACTGCCACGGCATTAGTGTCGGTGTGCGTGCTGCCGTCATAGGCCACTGGATCGAGGCTGTCGTTACTGACGCCGCTGCCCAGGCCGATGGCGTAGTTTTTGATGCCATTGGCGTCGAGGAAGGCTTTGAGCGCGGCCTCGTCCGCGGTGCCGATGTCGCCTTCGTTGGGTTTGCCATCGGAGAAGAAGTAGCCGACGTTCTGCGCCCCGGTGAGTTTGCCCGAGGTATCGAACGCGGTTTGCATGGTCGCCACGGCTACGTCGTAGTTGGTCCCGCCACCCGCCGTCAACGTCGCGATGATCGACTTGGCCGTCGCCACATCGACCCACACCGAGGTCTGGTCCGTGGCGCTGCTGCTGAAGGTGACGATCTGCACCTTCACGTCGCCCAGATTGTCGTACTTGTCGAGCAGTGCGCTGATCGCCTGCTTGGCCAGGTCCAACCGCGACAGGCCCGATACGCCGGAGGGATCGTCCATGCTCCCGGACACGTCGATCACCAGCAGCAGGTTGGAGTCGATCTGCACCGCGGGCACCGAACGGTCCGAGGCGACGGCGTTAGACGGCACGTCATCGACGATGCTGACCACAAGGGTGCCGGTGGTGCTGTTGCCCACCGAATCGGTGGCGGTGTAGGTGAAGCTTTCGTTCAGGGTGTTCGCGCCGTCGTTGGCGTTGGGCGAAGTTTTCGGCGCCGAGGTCAGGGTGTAGGTGTAGCTGCCGTCGGGGTTGAGCAGGATCTGCCCGTAGGTTCCGGTGGCGCTGCCGACCAGGGTGTAGGTGATTGCGCCGCTGGCGCCGGTGACCGCACCGACCAGCGTACCGGAGCCGGTTTCACCCGTGTTGCCAGGCTCGCTGCCGGTGACCGTACCCGCCGCCAGGTCCTGCCCGTTCTGGGTCAAATCCAGGGCTTTTTCGTAGACCGTCACGTCGGTATCGGTGGCCGTTACGAGGCAGTTGTTGGACACGTCGATGGAAAGCGTGGTGGTGCTTTCATCGCCGTCCGCATCGCGCACGGTGTAGGTGAATACATCGGTGGCGCCCGCCTCGCCGACCGAGTTCGGATTGCTGTGGTACACGGCGTTGCCGCTGGCATCCAGCGTCAGGTAGCCGTAGGTGCCGTTGATTTGGCTGTTCAAGCCGCCGATGGCCGAAGTCGAAGTGTCGCTTCCAGCGCGCACGCCGACCACTGCACCTCCCGATGCAGGGCCGTCAGCACCGAGCACATCGTTGTGCAACACGTTGCCGCTGACCGTACCGCCCTCTACCACCGCGACTGAATCGCAGTAAGCAGTCGGCACGTCATCGACGATGTTGATCACGATGGTACTGGTGACGCTGTTGCCTAGAGAATCGGTGGCCTGATAGGTGAAGCTTTCGCTCAGGGTATTCGGTCCGTCGTTGGCATGGGGCGTGGTCGCTGGTGCGGACGTCAGGGTGTAGGTGTAGCTGCCATCCGGGTTGAGCAGGAGTTGCCCGTAGGTGCCGGTGGCGCTGCCGACCAGGCTGTAAGTGATCGCGCCAGTGGCGCCGGTGATGGAACCGGCCAGCGTGCCGGAAGCGGTTTCGCCGGTGTTGTCAGGTTCACTGCCGGTGACCGTGCCTGCTGCCAGGTCCTGTCCATCCTTGGTCAAATCCAGCGCTTTTTCGTGAACCGTTACGTCGTTATCGGGGACCACTACCAGGGAGCAGTTGGACACGTCGACGGTAATGGTCGTGGTGCTTTCATCGCCGTCGCCATCGCGCACGGTGTAGGTGAACACGTCCGTAGCACCCGGTGCACTGACCGAGTTCGGATTGCTGTGGTACACGGCGTTGCCGTTGGCATCCAGAGTCAGGTAGCCGTAGGTACCGTTGATTTGCGTATTCAAACCGCCGATGGCCGAGGTCGAAGTGTCGCTGCCGGCGCGCACGCCGACCACTGCACCACCCGATGCAGGGCCGTCAGCGCCAAGCACATCGTTGCCCAACACATTACCGCTGACGGTCCCGCCCTCCGCCACCGCGACTGCATCGGCGTGAGCGGTGGGTACGTCATCGACGATATTGATCACGATGGTGCTGGTGACGCTGTTGCCCAAGGGATCAGTCGCTTGATAGGTGAAGCTTTCGCTCAGGGTGTTCGGCCCGTCATTGACGTTGGGGGTGGTCACTGGCGCGGAGGTCAGGGTGTAGGTGTAGCTGCCGTCGGGGTTGAGCACTATTTGCCCATAAGTCCCGGTGGCGCTGCCGACCAAGGTGTAAGTGATCGTGCCAGTGGTGCCGGTAACCGAGCCCACCAACGTACCGGAGCCGGTTTCACTGGAATTGCCCGGCTCGCTGCCGGTGACGGTGCCTGCTGCCAGGTCCTGGCCATCCTGGGTCAGATCCAGGGCTTTTTCGTTAACCGTCACGTCGCTGTCGCTGGCTGCTACGAGGGTGCAGTCCGCCACGTTGATGGTGATGGTTGTGGTGCTTTCATCGCCATCAGCATCGCGCACGGTATAGGTGAACACATCCGTGGCGCCCGGCGCGCTGACCGAGTTCGGGTTGCTGTGGTACACGGCGTTGCCGTTGGCATCCAGAGTCAGGTAGCCGTAGGTGCCGTTGATTTGCGTGTTCAAACCGCCGATGGCCGAAGTCGAAGTGTCGCTGCCGGCGCGCACGCCAACCACCGCACCACTGAGTGCCGGACCGTCGGCGCCACCGACGTCATTGTTCAGCACGTTGCCCGAGGCCGTTGCGCCCTCGTCGATCGTGGCGAGATCAGGGTTGGCGGTGGGCAAGTCATCGACGATGTTGACGTTGATCTGACCCAATGCCGTGCTGCCATCGAGGTCGGTGGCGACGACGTTGAGGTTCTCGGTGATGCTGTTGGTGCCGTCGGCGTTCGGATGGGTTTCGTTATCCGTCAGGGTGTAGCTGTAGCTGACCACGCCAGTCGTGCTGTTGAAACCGGTGATGGTCAGCGTATTGCCGAGCGCAGTGACAATCGATTGCGGGAAGCCGGCGGCCACGCCATCGGTGACCACCGCGATGCCACCCACCGTCAGGGTTTGCAAACCGTCGAGGGCGGTGACGGTGAAGGTGCCGCTTTGGGTCAAGGCAGGTGTGTTGGGGCTGGTGCCGTCGCTGAGGTTTTTCTCATAAACGTTGAGTTCGCCGCCGTTGACGTTCAGGCCATCGAGGGTCACAGGGTCATCGTTGTTGTGAATCTCCAGCACCAGGTTCGCGGTGCTGGTATCGCCATCGGCATCCGTCAGGGTGTAGGTGAAGGTTTCCGTGGCGCTACCGCCACCGTTCAGGGCTTTGAAATCGGCGTCGCTGCTGTTCAGGGTGTAGGTGTATGTGCCGTTGGGGTTGAGCACCAGGGTGCCGTAAGTCCCGTTGAACGTGCCGCCGATGATCGGCCCACTGTCGGGACCGGTGGCAATGCGGTCGGCGCCCTGGAGGTCGTTGGGCAGCACGCTGCCGGTCAGGGTCAGCAGGGTTTCCGAGGCGGTATTGGCGTTGGTGTCGTCGATCGCTTTGGGCACATCGTCAGTGATGTTGACGTCCAGCGAACCGGTGGCGGTATCGCCATTGCTGTCACTTGCGACCACGGTGAACTGTTCACTGAGGTTGTTGGCGCCATTGCCAGCCGAGTGGGTTTCGTTGCCGACCAAGGTGTAGCTGTAACTCACTACGCCGGTGGCCGGGTTATAGCCGGTAATCGTCAGGGTGTTACCCAATTGAGTGGTGATCGACTGCGGAAAACCGGCGGGCACACCGCCACTGATCACGTTGATCCCGCCGATGTTCAGGCTGGTCAGCCCGTCAGCAGCAATGACTGTGAAGGTGCCGCTTTGAGTCAGCGCTCCGGGGTTGCTGGCCGAACCTTCCGCCAGGTGGGCTTCATTGAGGGTGAGTTCGCCCCCCGCCGCCGACAGGCCAATGAGGGTAACCGGGTTATTAGGCGCGCCTGCCCCCCCCGCACCACCTGCGCCATTGTCGCCGTTGTCGCCGTTGTCCGGATCCCGGCGCTCCAGGGGGAATTCGGGAATGCCGTTGAAGCCTGCGGTGGGGAAACCAATGATGGGGTCGACCCTGCCCGCCACTTCCTCCAGCAGCACAAAACTGTGGCCGCCGCCCAATCCACCCGGCGCGCCCGAGGCGCCCGGTCCGGCGGCAGTGGCTTCACCTGTTTGAGTCGGGTCGGCACCGGCGGCAATAGCTTTTTGCAGCTGCTCGACATCAGTCAGTTGCGCCTGACTCGGCGTCACCGCATCGGCGGTCTCCACGTGCGGGACCTGATGCGTCAGTAATTGGGCCGTCATCTGCAGGCTGCTGTCACGACCCAGGGTCAGCTCCTGGCCATTTTTCAACTGCACCGCCACCGCGCCTTCGGCCCCGGTGACCAGTTGCTCGCCGGCAAACAGCCGATCGCCCTCGACCAGGGTGCGTCGGGTGCCATCACCCGCCACTGCGTACACCTGACCGATGACCTTACTGACGATACCGATGAGCGTTGCCATGTGCATTTCCTCCGCTGCCAACTGCTGTCGGCATCCTGTTTGCGCGAAGAACGTGCCCATGGTTCAAGCAGGTTGGCCTGACGGATCGTTTGCCGAGAAAGCGTTTACCTGACGTAAACCACTGCCTCCCGACACTTTCGCCAGGCGTGTCGCTCGCAAGGGGAATTTCTGGATCGGGATAAAACCCTGTGCAATCAATGGCATCGGGATCCACTTCCAAAATAACCGCCCTGCTAACGATGCGTAACGGTTTTGAATCACTTGAGTGACAAAAAATTGTCGCCTCTAAACCGTCTCGCTTCCCTCCCCTCCAGCACTTCTTCGCTCTGTGTCGAAAAGTGGATTGAACTTTCCTCAAGCCCTTCGATGCTCCTGAGAGCTCATAAACAAAGGCTTTCGCATTGAACAATGTGCTGGATTTTTCAGAGCGCATAAGTTTTTTTCGGCATAAGCGTTATGAGAAATCCTTCTTAGCTTCGCGTCAGGATGTTCTTAGCTCTGTTGTAACAAGGGTGAGACGGTTTCACTTAAAAATAACGTCAAATATTTGGCGACTCACTAAGTACCATCAGGAATCAGGGAGAGGCATCCATGCGCGTTTTAACCCCCCTCTGCAGCGCGATTTTGCTGGCCATGGCCTGCACTTCTCAGGCTCAGGCGATGTCATTGACCGAGGCGATCCAGAGCACCATTGCGACCCACCCGGAACTGGCGTCGCGGGTCGACGCCCGGCTCTCGGCCGACGAGCAGGTTAAAGTCGCCAAAGGAGGCTTTTATCCCTCGGTGGATTTGAACGCCGGCTACGGGCGCGGGTACAGCGATAACACCACCACTCGGGCGCAAGGCAATCACCACACCGAAATCCTCAACTACACCCAATCGGAACTGCGCCTGCGGCAGATGCTGTTCGACGGTTTCAACACCTCCAACGAGGTTGCGCGCACCAAAGGCGTGGCCAACTCGCGAGCCTATTACGCTCAGGGCACCGCCCAGGATCTGGCCCTGCGCACCATCGAGGTGTACCTCGAAGTGCTCAAGCGTCGCGAACTGGTGACCCTGGCCAAGAACAACCTGCAAGCGCACATGCGGGTCAATGATCAGATCGGCCTGCGCACTCAGCGTGGGGTCGGCAGCAACGCCGACTCCGACCAGTCCACCGCCCGCCGGGCACTGGCGCAAAACAACCTCGACACCGCCGAAGTCGATCTGGCCGATGCCGAGACGAATTTCTACAGCGTCGTGGGGCGCATGCCCGATGAACTCGAAGCACCGCCATCGACCCGCGGCGAATTGCCCGCCACCCTGCCGGAAGCCCAGCAGAGCATGGTGGAAAACAACCCGTACCTGAAATCCGCCCAGGCCGATGTGCAATCGGCCGAAAGCCAGTACGAAGTCGCCAAGTCGCCGTTCTACCCGCGTTTTGACGCTGAAGCAGCGGTGGGCGCGAATAATAATATCCAGGGCGACGAAGGCCACGACAACCAATGGCGAGTGGGTGTGGTGATGAACTACAACCTGTTCCGCGGTGGCAGCGACAAGGCCCGGCTGGCCTCCGATGCGCACCAGATCAACCAGGCGCTGGACATCCGCAACAACGCCCTGCGCCAGCTCAACGAGAACATCCACCTGGCCTGGAACGCCATGCTCAACGCCAAGAAACAAACCCCGACCGCCCGTGAATACGCCGAAACCACCACCCGTGTGCGGGCCGCGTATCAGGATCAGTTCGGCCTGGGTCAACGGACCTTGCTCGACTTGCTCGACAGTGAAAACGAGCTCTACAACGCCAACCGCCGTTACACCGAAGTGCGCTACACCGAGGAGTTTTCGATGTACCGCGTGCTGGCGAACATGGGTCAGTTGCTGAGCAAACAACGGGTGGTGCTGCCTGCCGATGCGATCGCCGCCACCGAAGTGAAAAACGAAGCTCGCTTGCCTGAACTGAAATGAAGTAGCTCAACGTGACCAATTGTGGCGAGGGAGCTTGCTCCCGCTGGGTTGCGCAGCAACCCCGAACACCGATTGAAGATGAAGACAGTGTGAGTGCTGCGCACTCAAGCGGGAGCAAGCTCCCTCGCCACAGGCAATCAATATGACCAGCATGGAAACCGGCAACACGGGTGTCGATCCGCGTCTGAGCTTTGATGACCCGCTTCTGGACGGTCTGTTGATCCTCTGCAAACTTCATGGCGCGACGGTCAGTCGCGCCAGCCTGAGTGCCGGGCTGCCAATGGCACACCAACGTTTGAGCCTGGACCTGCTGCCGCGCGCAGCGGCTCGGGCCAGTTTGCAGGCGCGTGTGCTGCGCCGTGAACTGGGGGAGATTTCCGCACTCAACCTGCCCGTGATGCTGATCCTCAACCATGGCCGCTGCGCAATCTTGCGTCGCTTCGGCGATGACGGTCAGGCGCTGATTCTGCCGAGCGAAGCCGACGGTGGAGAACAATGGGTCAGCACGGACGAGCTGGCCGCCAACTACAGCGGCCAGGCCTTGTTCGCCCGGCCGCGGCATGAACTCGAAGACTTGCGCGCGCCGCTGGTGCCGCGAGTGGAGGCGTGGTTTCGCGACACGTTGAAATTGTCGAAGTGGCTGTACAGCGATGCGATTCTGGCGAGTTTCCTGATCAACCTGCTGGGGCTGATGGTGCCGCTGTTTGTGATGCAGACCTACGACCGGGTGGTACCGAACCAGGCCACTTCAACGTTGTGGGTGCTGTCGATCGGCTTGCTGATCGGAACTGGCTTCGAACTGGTGCTGCGGGTGGTTCGCGCGCACTTGCTGGACACCGCCGGGAAGAAAACCGACGTGATTCTTTCGGCGACCTTGTTCGAACGCATCACCGGCATGGCGATGAAAGCGCGTCCAGCAACCATCGGTGGTTTCGCCCAGAGCATTCATGACTTTCAGGGCCTGCGGGAATTTCTCACCGCTGTCACGCTGACCAGCCTGATCGACCTGCCCTTCGCGGTGCTGATGCTGGTAGTGATCGGCCTGCTCGGTGGCTGGCTGGTGGTGATTCCGCTGTTGGCCTTCCCCATCACGATCATCTTTGCCATGGTGATTCAGGCACGTCTGCGCGACACCGTGCAGAAGAGTCTGAGCCTCGGCGCCGAACGTCAGGCCTTGCTGATCGAAACCCTCGGAGGCCTGGAAACCCTCAAGGCCTGCAGCGCCGAAAGCGAACGCCAGCACAAATGGGAAAGCACCCACGGCGCCCTCACCCGCCTCGACAGCCACGCGCGCAACCTCTCGGCGCTGGCCACCAACGGCACGTTGTTCATTCAGCAGTTCTCCGGCATGGCGACCATCGTCGCCGGGGTCTACAGCATCATTGCCGGTAACCTCAGCGTTGGTGCGCTGGTGGCGACCTACATGCTCGGCAGCCGCGTGCTCGCGCCGCTGGGACAGATCGCCGGGCTGATCACCCGTTATCAGCAAGCACAACTGACCATGAAAAGCACCGATGCGCTGATGTCGTTGCCACAAGAACGTGACGCCAAGCAGCGGCCGCTGGAGCGCACGCAATTGCAAGGCGCACTCGACGTCAGCGGCGTGACGTTCCACTACAACGGTCAGAATGCCCCGGCCCTGGCCAACGTCAGCTTCAGCATGAAACCGGGCGAACGGATCGGCATCATCGGCCGCAGCGGCTCGGGCAAAAGCACGTTGGCGCGGCTGGTGATGGGTTTCTATGCGCCGGAAGAAGGCCAGTTGCTGCTCGATGGCCTGGACCTGCGGCAACTGGACGTCGCCGACCTGCGTCAACAGATCGGCTACGTCGCCCACGACCTGCCGCTGCTGGCCGGCAGCCTGCGCGACAACCTGACCCTTGGCGCGCGCTACATCAGCGATGCCCGGATGCTCGAAGTCGCCGAACTGACCGGCGTCACCGAACTGGCTCGCCAACATCCCCATGGCTTCGACCGGCCGGTGGGTGAACGCGGTCAGTTGCTGTCGGGCGGTCAACGCCAAGCAGTGTTGCTGGCGCGGGCCTTGTTGCTCGACCCGCCGATCATGCTGCTCGACGAACCCACCAGCGCCATGGACAACAGCAGCGAAGACGTCCTGCGGCAAAAACTCCACGGCTGGATTCAGGGCAAAACCCTGCTGTTGGTCACTCACCGCACCTCAATGCTCAGCCTGGTGGACCGGTTGGTGGTGCTGGACAACGGGCGGATCGTCGCCGACGGCCCGAAAGAAGCGGTCATCGATGCATTGCGCAAGGGCCGTGTCGGCTCTGCGACGGTTTAGGGCACAAACACATGACCTGTGGCGAGGGGGCTTGCCCCCGTTCGGCTGCGAAGCAGTCGTAAACCTGCTAGCTCGATCGGTCTGGTACAACGGGGTGAATGGCTTTGGGGCCGCTTCGCGACCCAACGGGGGCAAGCCCCCTCGCCACAAAGCTCCCTCGCCACAGCTTTGTGTTCGGATTTATTTCTTTTAACTGACGGGTATTGCCCATGTCTGCTCAAACACCGGATTCAGCGGCCCGAAGCTACCTCGGCAGTTTCAGCAAAAGTGCCGAAAGCGAATTCATGCCGGAAACCGCTGGCGCGTCGTTGCAGGATTCGCCGCGCTGGTCGCGGATCACCGTGTGGCTGGCAGCGGCGCTGCTGATCACCGCACTGGTCTGGGCCAAGTTCGCCGTGTTGCAGGAAGTCACCACGGGCGAAGGCAAGGCGATTCCGTCGAGCAAGATTCAGGTGATCCAGAATCTGGAGGGCGGCATCGTCACGGAAATCTTCGTGCGCGAAGGGCAAATGGTGAACAAGGGCGACACCTTGCTGCGCCTGGATGACACGCGATTTCTGTCGAACAAAGGTGAAAGTGAAGCGGATCGTTATGCACTGACTGCGCAGGTCGAACGGTTATCGGCCGAGGCAGAAGGTCGGCCGTTCAAGCTGTCTGCGGAAGTCATCGCCAAGGCGCCACAAGTGGCCGAGGACGAACGCTCGCTGTACGAACAACGCCAGCGCCGACTGGCCAGCGAACAGCGCACGCTGACCGAACAACTTCGGCAGAAAACTCAGGAACTGGCGGAATTCCGCTCCAAACAAGGGCAGTTCAGTTCCAGCCTGGCGCTGCTGCAACAAGAGATGAACATGTCGGCGCCACTGGTGGGCACCGGTGCGGTTTCGCCAGTGGAAATCCTGCGACTCAAACGCAGCGCGGTGGAAATCCGCGGCTCGCTGAACGCTACGACCCTGGCGATTCCCCGTGCCGAATCGGCGATCAATGAGATCAAAAGCAAGATCGACGAGTCCGAACAATCCTTCCGTTCGGACGCGGCAAAAGAGCTGAATGAGAAACGCACCGACCTGTCGAAAATCACCGCCTCAAGCATTGCCATCGACGACCGGGTGACGCGCACCACCGTGGTGTCGCCGGTTCACGGCATCATCAAAATGCTGAAGGTCAACACCATCGGCGGCGTGGTCCAGCCGGGCAACGACATGGTGGAAATCGTGCCACTGGAAGACAACCTGCTGATCGAAGCCAAGGTCCGCCCTCAAGACGTGGCATTCCTGCACCCGGGCCAGAAAGCCATGGTCAAGTTCAGCGCTTACGACTACACGATTTACGGGGGGTTGAGTGCGAAGCTGGAGCTGATCGGGGCGGACACCATCACCGATGACAAGGGCAACAGCTTTTATCTGATTCAGGTGCGGACCGACAAGAATCACTTGGGCGGGGATGCGAAACCGCTGCTGATCATTCCGGGGATGGTGGCGACGGTGGACATTATTACCGGGGAGAAAAGCGTGTTGGATTATTTGCTTAAACCGGTGTTGAAAGCGCGGACCGAGGCGATGCGCGAGCGGTAGTCAGTGATCGTTCCCACGCTCCGCGTGGGAATGCCGCCCGGGACGCTCCGCGTCCCTTCCCGGATGTGACGCAGAGCGTCACTGGATGCATTCCCACGCAGAGCATGGGAACGATCATCGCCCGTGATTTTTCTGGTAGGTCTCCTCCCCCATCGCCGCAATCTGCCCCTCGATCAATGCCTCGAACGGTTTTAACAACGGCTCAAAACTGACGGGTGACTCAAGCGCCTGCAACGCCTGCACAATCGCCTCCACCGTCGATAACGCCCCAGGCCCCGGAGCCTTGCGCAAGCGATAACGCGACACCCCGCCCTCGGCCAGCGTCACTCTGGGCAACGCCGCCAACAACGGATTGAGGTGCAGCATTTTGCGCGCCTTGCGCCAGGTGCCGTCCGGAACCACCAGTAATAGCGGTTCATCATTGGTGGTGTAAGCCTGCAACGGTTGCGCATCCTCGGCGGGAAACAGCAGCCGCGCCTGATAGCCCGGCTGATTCAACAGCGCCGGCAAATCCTCAAACACCTCGCCGACGATCAACTTGGCATTCTTCAACCCCAACGCGGCCAACCGCGCGGTGTTCAGCGCGTGGTTCACTTCGCTTGGATGCTGAAGCAGCAACACCCGGGTGCGGCTGTCGAGGCTCGGGATCAGCGGGCACAGGCAATGGGTTTGTGGACGCAGGCAACGCGGGCACTGGATTCTGGACATTGTCTTAAGCCTGATTGAGCTGCGCTTTGAGCAGGTCGCGGAAGGTCTGGATCAGCGGTTCGCGGCTGCGGCCTCGGCGCACGATCATCGAGAACGGCGCCTGATAACCGAACGTCGCCGGCAGCAGCACGCGCAAATCGCCTTTGTCGGCCCAAGCCTGGGCGTAGTGCTCCGGCAAGTAACCGATGTAGGCGCCGGACAGCACCAGAATCAGCTGGGCTTCCATACTTTCCACGGTCGCCGCGCTGTGTTTGAAACCGTGGCGGGCCAGTTCGGCCTGGCTCCAATAGCCGCGACCGACCATGCGCTGTTGGGTGATGACTTGCTCGGGAATGCGCCGCTCGGTGAACAGCGGATGGCGGCTGCTGCAATACAGCCAGTGTTGCTCGCGGTACAGCGGCATGTAGACCAGACCGCTCATGCGCGTGGAAAAGGCACCGATGGCCAGGTCGAGGCGGTTGTCCTGCACGCCGAGTTGCAGCTCGTAGGGGCTCATGACCGACAGATGCAAATGCACCGCCGGGTGCTCCTGACTGTAGGCACCGATGGCTTCGGCGAAGGGCAAGGCCTTATCGCTGACGGTGGAGTCGATCACGCCCAGGTTCAAGGTTCCGCGCAGCTCGCCTTTGAGGGCGGCGGCGTATTGTTCGAAACCTTCGAGTTCGGCCAATAGCCGCAGGGTTTCCTGATGGAACAGCTCACCCTTGCTGGTCAGGCTGAAACCACCGCGACCGCGATGGCAAAGCACCAGGCCCAAGGCTGCTTCGAGCTGGCTCATGTAAGTGCTGATGGCCGAGGTCGAGAGGTTGAGCTCTTGCTGGGCGTTGGCGAACCCCTGATGGCGGACCACGCTGACGAAGATGCGCAATAGTTTCAGGTCGGGTAAAGCGTTGGCCATGGGGGACTCCAAGCACCTAGATCGTTCCCACGCTCTGCGTGGGAATGCAGCCCGTGACGCTCTGCGTCACATGCAGGAAACAGCTGGACGCGGAGCGTCCGTGGATGCGTTCCCACGCAGAGCGTGGGAACGATCACGCGTAAGAGTCTATCTCCGCCCTCGCCATTAGTTTAGAAAAATCTGAACTAAGTATTTGCCCGTAGCGATTCTTCCCGGTCACTACATTTCGCAGAATCGGCCCACAGCGGTGCCCGTCTCTCCCCGAGCGTGCAACCGACATAAATAAAACAACGACGATGAGGCCTTACCCGTGGACAAGATTCTTCACCAACCACTGGGCGGCAACGAAATGCCGCGCTTCGGCGGCATCGCCACCATGCTGCGACTTCCCCATTTGCCATCCGCTGCCGGCCTGGACGCTGCCTTTATTGGCATCCCGCTGGACATCGGCACGTCCCTGCGCCCCGGCACCCGTTTCGGGCCGCGTGAAATCCGTGCGGAATCGGTGATGATCCGCCCGTACAACATGGCCACCGGCGCCGCGCCGTTCGACTCGCTGTCGGTTGCCGACATCGGTGACGTAGCGATCAACACGTTCAACCTGCTGGACGCCGTGCGGATCATCGAAGAGGCCTACGACAACATCCTCGAACACGATGTGATCCCCATGACTCTCGGCGGCGATCACACCATCACCCTGCCGATCCTGCGTGCCATCCATAAAAAGCACGGCAAGGTCGGCCTGGTGCACATCGACGCTCACGCCGATGTGAACGATCACATGTTCGGCGAGAAGATCGCCCACGGCACCACCTTCCGTCGCGCTGTAGAAGAAGGCCTTCTGGATTGCGACCGCGTGGTGCAAATTGGCCTGCGCGCTCAGGGTTACACCGCTGATGACTTCAACTGGAGCCGCAATCAAGGCTTCCGTGTGGTTCAGGCTGAAGAATGCTGGCACAAATCCCTGGCCCCGCTGATGGCCGAAGTTCGCGAGAAAGTCGGCGGCGGTCCGGTGTACCTGAGTTTCGATATCGACGGCATTGACCCGGCCTGGGCACCAGGCACTGGCACCCCGGAAATCGGCGGTCTGACGACCATTCAGGCGATTGAAATCGTGCGCGGCTGCCAAGGCCTTGATCTGGTCGGCTGCGATCTGGTGGAAGTCTCGCCAGCGTACGACACCACCGGCAACACCTCGCTGTTGGGCGCCAACCTGCTGTACGAAATGCTCTGCGTACTGCCGGGCGTGGTCCATCGCTGAGGATCGGTCATGAGCGAACGTGATCAGGTACTCAACGCCGCCGCTGAGCTGGTGTCGGCCTTTGCTCGTAACGATCGCGAAGCTTACTTCGGCGCATTCAGCGTTGATGCCAGCTTCGTGTTCTACACCCTCGAGCAGCCCCTGCTGTCGCGCGATGCCTATCAGGCGTTGTGGGACACCTGGCGCGCCGAGGACGGCTTCGAGGTGCTGTCGTGCACCTCGAGCAACGCCTTCGTCAGCCTGCAGGGTGACGTGGCAATTTTCATCCATGACGTGGCCACCGAGCTGCGCATGCAAGGGGAGCAACACTTCAGCCAGGAGCGCGAGACGATTGTTTTCAAAAAACAGACGTCTGGCCAAGAACAACAAGGCCTATGGCTGGCCTGCCACGAACATTTGTCCGCAATGCCGGAAGGGCTGCCACCCCCTTAGCCAAACAGGTGACGCTCACACACGATGAGCGCGCCTTTATGATCGGAGCAGATCATGAATAACAACAACAAAGACCAAAGCCTTACGCAAATCGAAACCCACGGGGTCGAACAGATCCCGGACAACGAACGCACCGCAGGCCCGACGGACTTGTTCCGGATGATCTTCGGCGGTTCCAACACCTTTGCCACCGCCGTGCTCGGCAGTTTCCCGGTACTGTTCGGCCTGTCTTTTCAGGCGGGCGTCTGGGCGATTGTGCTGGGCGTGTTGCTGGGTTCGCTGATCCTTGCGCCGATGGGTTTGTTCGGTCCGCTTAACGGCACCAACAACGCCGTGTCGTCCGGTGCACACTTTGGTGTGCATGGGCGGATCGTCGGTTCGTTCCTGTCGCTGCTGACCGCCATCGCCTTCTTCTCGCTCTCGGTGTGGAGCTCGGGCGATGCGTTGATCGGTGGCGCAAAACGCCTGATCGGCCTGCCGGAAACCGACCTGACGCTGGGCCTGGCCTACGGTCTGTTCGCGATTCTGGTGCTGACGGTGTGCATCTACGGTTTCCGCTTCCTGCTGTGGGTCAACAAGATCGCCGTGTGGAGCGCCAGCCTGTTGTTCCTGTTGGGCATCTTTGCTTTCGCAGGTCCTTTCGATGTGAACTACGCCGGCAGCGTCAGCCTCGGTCAACCGGGTTTCTGGGCGGCCTTCATCGGCGCTGCACTGGTAGCGATGAGTAACCCGATTTCCTTCGGCGCGTTCCTCGGCGACTGGTCGCGCTACATCCCGCGTGACACCTCCAAGCGCCGGATCATGGCTGCCGTGGTGATCTCGCAGATCGCCACCTTCATCCCGTTCCTGTTCGGCCTCGCCACCGCCACCATCGTGGCGATCAAGGCACCGGACTACATCGCGGCCAACAACTACGTCGGCGGTCTGCTGGCGGTGTCGCCAAGCTGGTTCTTCCTGCCGGTGTGCCTGATTGCGGTGATCGGCGGCATGTCCACTGGCACCACCTCGCTGTATGGCACCGGGCTGGACATGTCCAGCGTGTTCCCGAGGGTGCTGTCACGGGTCAAGGCAACGCTGCTGATTGGCGTAATGTCGATTGCCTTCATCTTCATCGGGCGCTTTGCGGCGAACCTGGTGCAGAGCGTGTCGACCTTCGCCGTGCTGATCATCACCTGCACCACCCCGTGGATGGTGATCATGATCATCGGCCTGCTGGTGCGTCGCGGCTTCTACTGCCCGGATGACCTGCAGGTGTTCACCCGTGGCGAAAAAGGTGGCCGTTACTGGTTCACCCACGGCTGGAACTGGCGTGGCCTGGGTGCCTGGATCCCGAGCGCGCTGGCGGGTTTGTGCTTCGTGAACCTGCCGGGGCAGTTTGTCGGGCCACTCGGGAATCTGGCGGGCGGTATCGACATCAGCCTGCCGGTGACCCTCGGCCTGGCCTCGCTGGTGTACCTGACACTGCTGAGCCTGTTCCCGGAACCGGCTGCGGTGTTCGGCCCCAACGATGCACGCAGCAAGGGCGCACACACCATCGCAAAACCTGAAATGCGTCAGCCAGCCTGACACCGACACCCCTGTGGGAGCGAGCCTGCTCGCGATGACTGCGGCACATCCGACATTGATGTGACTGATAAATCGCTATCGCGAGCAGGCTCGCTCCCACAGGGGCCGGTCCACAGAACCATCTTTGTTTCACCATAAAAAAGACAATCGGAGACACGCCATCATGGCTTTGGATTTATTCGTCGTACTCATCTACGCCGCCGCGATGCTGATACTCGGCTACTACGGCATGCGCAAGGCCAAGACCAACGAAGACTTTTTGGTCGCCGGTCGTAACCTCGGCCCGAGCCTGTACATGGGCACCATGGCCGCGACCGTTCTGGGCGGTGCATCTACCGTCGGCACCGTGCGCCTGGGTTACGTCCATGGCATCTCCGGTTTCTGGCTCTGCGCGGCCCTCGGTTGCGGGATCGTGGCGCTGAACCTGTTCCTCGCCAAACCGCTGCTGAAACTGAAAATCTATACTGTTACCCAGGTGCTGGAAAAACGCTACAACCCGATGGCCCGCTCCGCGAGCGCGGTGATCATGCTGGCGTATGCGCTGATGATCGGCGTGGTCTCGATCCTGGCCATTGGCACCGTACTGCAAGTGCTGTTCGACCTGCCGTTCTGGCTGTCGGTATTGGTCGGCGGTGGCGTGGTGGTGATTTATTCGGCGATCGGCGGCATGTGGTCCCTGACCCTGACCGACATCGTCCAGTTCGTCATCAAGACCGTGGGCCTGATGTTCATCCTGTTGCCGATCTGCCTGTACCGCGTCGGCGGCTGGGATGAGTTGGTGTTGAAACTGCCGGCAACCGCCTTCAGCTTCACCACGATTGGCTGGGACACCATCATCACCTACTTCATGATCTACTTCTTCGGGATCCTGATCGGCCAAGACATCTGGCAGCGTGTGTTCACCGTCAGGAGCGCCAAAGTGGCTCAGGTCGCCGGTACATTCGCAGGCTTCTACTGCATCCTTTACGGACTGGCCTGCGCCCTGATCGGCATGGCCGCTCATGTGCTGATCCCGGATCTGGACAACGTCAACAACGCCTTCGCCGCCATCGTCAAACTGTCCCTGCCGGACGGTATCCGTGGCCTGGTGATCGCCGCTGCCCTGGCGGCCATGATGTCCACCGCCAGCGCCGGCCTGCTTGCCGCCGCCACCACCCTGACCGAAGACCTGCTGCCGAAACTGCGCGGCGGCAAACAGTCGAGCCTGGCGGTCAATCGCCTGTTCACCCTGCTGACCGGAATCGCCGTGCTGGGTATCGCGCTGGTCGTCAACGACGTGATCAGTGCCCTGACCCTGGCCTACAACCTGTTGGTGGGCGGCATGCTGATCCCGCTGATCGGTGCAATCTTTTGGAAACGCGCAACCACCGCCGGCGCTATCGCCAGCATGGGCATGGGCTTCGCCACCGCGCTGTTGTTCATGTTCAAG
The DNA here is from genome assembly GCF_056279485.1 of Pseudomonas sp. TE12508. Taxonomy (NCBI): domain Bacteria; kingdom Pseudomonadati; phylum Pseudomonadota; class Gammaproteobacteria; order Pseudomonadales; family Pseudomonadaceae; genus Pseudomonas; species Pseudomonas sp. TE12508. The sequence continues at coordinate 108,286 of NZ_JBWCCN010000006.1, forward strand.
GACGGTATGGACGCCAACACCCCGATCTACTACAGCCTCGGCGTAGGCCTGGTGAGTTTCGTGGTGGTCAGCTTGCTGTCCCGTCGCCCGGCAGTGGTGGCGAGCGCCGCCTAAACTTTCCATGACGACTTGATGCTTTCTTCGACGGGTGTGGCACGGGCGTGTCCTCCCTTATTTCCTGCGCGGCGTTGCGCCTAAAAGCGAGCCAGGCAAGGCGCAGTCCGTAGGTAAGGGTCGTTTCCTTGCCAAGGACTGCAACACAGCCTGGCTCGCTTTTAGGCACAACCCGGAGGGCCGGAGCTGATGTCGTGCAGGGCTGCGTTACTCGGAGCTTATTTGGAACAACCAAACCACGCTCCTCGCGCCTTGCCCTGCACGACATCAGATCCGGCGCGGCGCAGGAAATAAGGGAGGACGCGCCCACTTGCCACACCCGTTTTTTTTCGCCTGAAGGAATCTGCTTATGAAGATCGTCAGCCGCGATCAGTGGTTCGAGGTCAAACAGCTCAGCGACGGCATCCGCCTGATTCACGAGCCTTACATTCGGCCCTTTTACCGCTGCAATCTCTGGCACATTCAGGGGCGTGACAAGGATTTGCTGCTGGACAGCGGTTCCGGCCTGGTCAGCCTGCGCGAGCAATTGCCGTGGATCACCGAACGACCACTGGTGGCGGTGGCCAGCCATTGCCATTTCGACCACATCGCCGGGCATCACGAATTCCCCGAACGGCTGGTACACCCGGCCGAGGCACAGATCCTCGCCGAGCCCGACGGCGACAACACCCTGAGCAAGGCTTTTGTCGGTGACGACATGTTCGAGGCTCACCCCGACTGCCCGTTGTGCTACGCCGAATACCGGGTCAAAGCCGCACCGGCCACGGGTTTGATTGAAGAAGGCGACGTGCTCGCTCTCGGCGATCGGGTCCTGCAAGTGCTGCACACGCCGGGTCATTCACCGGGCGGCATCAGCCTGTTTGAAGCGGCGACCGAAACCCTGTTCAGCGGCGACATCATTTACGACGGGCCTCTGATCGAAGACGCCTATCACTCCAACCTCGACGACTACGCCCGCAGCCTGCAACGCTTGCGCGCGCTGCCGATCCGCACGGTGCACGGCGGACATTTCGGGAGTTTTTCCGGGGAGTATTTGCGCACGATGATAGACGAGTGGCAGCGCCGACACGCCTGAAGCCTGCTGTACTCAGCACCAGGGACAACAACAATAACGCCCTCGAAGAACAATCATGACAAGAGACGCCGTTCGTACAGCCGTGCACCGCCTCATCAGCCGTCTGCTGGAGGGCCGGGAAGACTTCGACGACAACACCCGTCTGGTGCAGTTGGGACTGGATAAAAAAGATATTCAAGATCTGATTTTCCATCTGGAAGATCAGCTGGGACTGACAGCGTCCACCGCCGAAGAAGACCGAATGCTCAAGACTGCGACGACCGTCGACGACTTGAGCCGGTTTTTGATTGAGATCGGGCGGTATTGAGACCGGTTGTCATATACATCTTTTGTGGCAGATGCAGTCACCTGTGGCGAGGGGGCTTGCCCCCGTTGGGCCGCGAAGCGACCCCAAAACGCTCACCGCGGTGTATCAGACAGAACGCAGTGCGCCGGTTTACGACTGCTGCGCAGCCGAACGGGGGCAAGCCCCCTCGCCACAAGCAAGCCCCTCGGGCAAGTCTCCTTGCCACAACAAGCCCGCTTGCCAGATAGGTTCAGGCGTTTACCGGCGGCGCTGCTGGCGGCGACGTTGTTCGTCGTCAGTGCGAATGGGTATGGGTTGCAGAGGCGGTTCGATCAAACCGAGTGCGACACCCAGGTCATGCAGCCAGTTTTGGATTTTCTCTTTCATGATGCCCCCCTTCAGGGTCGTGCCGAGCGGCCGAAGTTCTGTAGCCCCTTCGCACTGATAATAGTCCGAAGTCCTACGCAATGCTCGCCCAAGATCGCAATGATCTGTTACTAAATTGATCCAAATCCCAGACCGCACGTTCAAGCAATTGCCTGGGCCTGAATCGCTGCCGATGGATACACCGCCTGCTGTTGCTCGATCCATGCATTCAGGTTGGCCCCGACCATGCCTTTGCGCCACATCAGCCAAGTGGTCGCGCTGGCGAACGGCTCGGCCAACGGGTGCACTGCCACGCTTTCGCGCCCCGGCAGGCTGGCGAGCATCGACTCCGACATCAGCGCCACGCCGGAGCCGGCAATCACACAGGCGAGCATTCCCGGATAGGACTCGATCTCCATCGCCCGGCCCATGGCCGCGTGATCATGGGCAAACCAGGCTTCCAGACGCATCCGATAGGAACAGCCCTGCCGAAACGTGAACACCGAACGTCCTTCGACATCCAGTGCGCTGCGTACCGGCGGATGATCGGCCTCGCTGATCAACACCAGCCGTTCGTCGCACAACGGCACGCCGTCGAGCCCGGCCAGTTCCAGCGGACCGTCCACCAGCGCCGCATCGAGGCGCCCGGTGAGCAGACCTTCGAGCAATTCGCCGCTGGGGCCCGATTGCACTTGCAGGTTCACCGCCGGATAGCTGCGGTGATAACGCGCCAACAGCTCTGGCAGGTGAATTGCGGCGGTGCTGTACATCGTGCCCAGTACGAAATCCCCGGCCGGTTGCCCGCCCTGCACTGCCGCATGGGCTTCGTCGTGCAAGGCGAACAGCTTGGCGGTGTAGTCCAAGAGGACTTTTCCCGCAGGTGACAACTGCAAACGCTGACGCTCACGTACGAACAGTTCGACACCGAGTTGCTCTTCGAGCTGCTTGAGCCGGGTCGACAGGTTGGACGGCACGCGATGCAAGCGTTCAGCAGCCCGGGTAATGGAGCCCTCCTCCGCCACCGCCTGGAAGATCCGCAATTGGCTGAATTCCACGCCATTCTCCAAATCAGAACAAGTTTCTCACTATTATTCATTTTTAAAGAAAGTCAATCAGTCCTAGCCTGACGGTCATTGATCCTCGGAACGGAACTCAGACCATGTCCCCTCTGATTCGCTTAACCGCCAGCTTCATCGCCCTGATGATGGCCATGGGCATCGGGCGTTTCGCCCTGACCCCGCAACTGCCGCACTTGCTCAGCGAAGGCCAGATCGACCTGACTGCCGCCGGTCTGATTGCCGCCGCCAACTACCTCGGCTACTTCGTCGGCGCGGTGGACGCGATGTTCGCCCGTCGTCCCAACCAGGTTCGTCGGCGCCTGATCGGCGGTTTGTGGCTCTGTGTATTGCTGACCCTGGCCTCGTTCTGGGCCGACGGGTTCTGGTCGCATCTGGTGCTGCGTTTCGGCACGGGCGTGGCCAGCGCCTGGGTGTTGGTGATGATTACCGCATTGAGTCAACCGCTGGCAGCGGCGGCCGGTCGTCCGCGACTTGGCGCCCTGGTCTTTGCCGGGCCGGGCCTGGGGATTTTTCTGACAGGGTTGTTGGCTCTGGGCTCGAACCTGCTGGGGCAGACGTCCGCAGTCTTGTGGCTGGTGTATGCCGGAGTCGGGCTGGTGATGCTGTTGGGGATTCTGCCGTTCCTGCCGCAACCGGCTGCCTCTTCTGTGGCGACACCACCTGCTGCCACATCCGGCACCCAAGGTGTCGGACGTTTACCGGTGATCTATGGTCTGTACGGTTTGGGCTACATCATCCCGGCCACTTTCCTCTCGCAAATGGCCAGCGCGCAGTTCCATGGGCAATGGCAAGCCGATCTATTCTGGCCATGCTTCGGTCTGGCGGCGGCAATCGGGGTGGTGTTGGTGAGCCTGCGTCGGCACAACCCGAATGCCACTCGCCATTGGCTGATGGCAACATTGTGGTTGCAAGCGGTCGGAGTCTTCGCCTGCCTGTTGGGCAGCGGTGCCGGCCTGGCGTTAGGGGTGATCTTGTGTGGCGGGCCGTTCCTGGCCTGCATGCAACTGGTGATGCAGCGCTCCCGGGAACTGGCGCCCCATGCCACCCAGCGCAACGCCGGGCTGCTCACCGCGTGCTTCGCCGTGGGTCAGCTCAGCGGGCCGTTGCTGGCAGCGCTGAGCAGTCATTTCAGCGGTGGATTGCAACCCGCGCTGCTGATCGCCGGCAGCGGTTTGCTCATCGCAGGAGGCCTGTTGCTGCGCCCGGTCAGGGTTGCCCAAGTGCTTTGCGCAAACGACGGCGGACCCACTGCTCTGCGCTCACAAAAGTGATCCCGAGCAGAACCAGCACCGCGCCGATCACAAAGTTGAGACTCAGTTCTTCGCCCAGCAGCACCACGCCGAATGTGACGCCGAACAGCGGCGTCATGAACGAAAACACCGCCAGGTTCGCCGCCAGATAACGACGCAGCAGCCAGAACCAGGTCAAGTAACTGAAGAACGACACCACCAACCCTTGGAATAACACACTCGCCACGGCAACAGTGGTCAGGCTGACATGAGTGACCTGCCCGCTGAGGATCGCGATCAACAGCAGGCCGACGAAGCCGACGATCAGTTGATAAAACAGCGTCAGCGTCACCGGCGCTTCCGACAGGCGCGAGGCGCGCACCACAACAGTGGTCGCGCCCCATGACGCGCCAGCCAGCACGCCCAACGCATCGCCCATCAGCATGCGGTGGTCGAGGTTGTCCCAGGACACGCCACCGGCAAACGCAATGGCAATGCCGATGAAGGCGAGAACAATCCCCAGCCACTGCACCGGCCTTAAACGCTCACTCGGCAGCAGCCAATGCACGCCCAACGCGGTGAAGATCGGCGCGGTATAAAGGAACACCGACATGTGCGCGGCCGTGGTCAGTTGCAGGCCTTCGGAAATGAAGAAGAACTCCAGGCCAAACAACGCACCCGCCAGCAAGCCGCCGCGCCAGGTAGTGCCAACCTGATCCCAACCGCCCTTCCAGCAGATCAACAATCCTACGAGCAACGCGGAAATACCCGACCGCCCCGCCGCTTGCATGACCGGCGCGATGTCGGGCGCGGCCCACTTGATCATCACCTGCTGCACGCCCCAGATCAGGCACAGCCCGACCATCACTTGCAGGGCAAACCCATCGGCGCTACGCCGGGTGGCGCTCACCGGAACACCTCGATAACACAATCCATGGCAGTGACTCGACAGTAAAAGCAAAGCCCCGACCTTCTGGCTGAGCAGAGTGTCGGGGCGAAAAATTATGCCGTCGATTATTAACCAGATGGACAGAAAAAGGTGTCTGCAAAAGACCTTTAAATCGTTGCTTGCGTCATATGGCGGTCGCGTCCTCCCTGTAGGAGCTGCCGCAGGCTGCGATCTTTTGCCTGTAAAAGATCAAGATCAAAAGATCGCAGCCTGCGGCAGCTCCTACAGGGAGCGCGTAGGGTCAGCTGAGTTCGATACGATCAGCGTGAATGACGATCTGGCCGTTCTTGTACAACGCACCAATGGCCTTTTTGAAGTTGCCCTTGCTGACGCCGAACATACTGCTGATCAGCGTCGGGTCGCTCTTGTCGCTGACTGGCAGAGTGCCGTTGTTGTCGCGCAACCTGGCAAGAATCTTCGAGTTCAGGCTAGTGGCAGCTTCCTCGCCCACCGGTTGCAGGCTCAGGCTGATCTTGCCGTCGGCGCGGACTTCTTTGATAAAGCCCTTCTCTTCTTTACCGGCGCGCATGAACTTGAAGATTTCGTTCTTGTGGATCAGACCCCAATGCTTGTTGTTGATGATTGCCTTGAAGCCCATATCGGTCGCTTCGGCCACCAGCAAATCAACTTCCTGACCCGGGGTGTAATTGGCCGGGGTCTTGTCCAGGTAGCGGTCCAGACGCGCCGTCGCGGTGATGCGGCGCGTGTGTTTGTCGAGATAAACGTGCACCACGACATACTCGCCGGCCGTCATCTGGCGCTTTTCTTCGGAATACGGCAGCAGCAGGTCCTTCGGCAAACCCCAATCCAGGAACACGCCGATGCTGTTGACTTCAACAACTTTCAAACTGGCGAATTCACCGACCTGAACTTTCGGCTTTTCGGTCGTTGCGATAAGTTTGTCATCGCTGTCCAGATAAATAAAAACGTTGAGCCAGTCTTCATCTTCGCTGGGAATATCTTTGGGGATATAACGGTTAGGCAGAAGGATTTCGCCATCCGCGCCACCGTCCAGATATAAACCGAAGTTAGTGTGTTTAACCACTTGCAAACTGTTGTAGCGCCCGACTAAAGCCATGTCCAATACCCTCATTGCGTGGGCGGCATTCTACCCGGTTTTGCGGGCCGCGTTCGGCGGCCGGTCCGGTGGCACAAGAAAATCCGTCGAAGGCCTTAATTTTCCTGGGTTTTACCCGGTGCGCTTGCCCGCTCGTCAGACCATTTGGGTGCCTCGCTCCATGGTCTGCCCATCCGAAAAACGCTTTTTCTTCACTTGGGTTCTTAGTTAAAACAGCAGCTTACGGGAACATTGCGAATAATAACTTGCGATAAATTGCGTTTCTCCGAGGTGTATTTCGGGAGGATATTTACCAAGCAATTGTCAAGTATTTCCTGTACGATGCCTGGCCAAGTTAATTTCTACAGGTTAATGGCCGCCATGCGTGTAAAAGCATCCAACAGCAAAGCAAAGCCAGCTCCAGCCGTTGAAACCAGCGAATCGATCAACAACCAGATCGCTGCGTTTCTCAAGTCCGGCGGAGAGATCCAGCAAATTGCCAAAGGCGTCAGCGGCCAGACGTTCGGCCCGTCCAAGCAGATCACATTGGGCAAGAAGTAATCCCCCTGTGTTAACTGGTCCCTAAGCGCTTTGAGCTTCGAAGCGCTTGGACTGGAACCCTCCCGCAATACCCCATCAAACAAATCAATATTTCAAAAATCGACGAACGGCCCTCGATGCCGAGCATTCGCCGGTATGCTTGCACACGTCTAGATCAAGCGTTTCAGTAGGTTTCAAGGACCTGCTCCTCGCTGTTCATGGAGTGACGCATGCTCAAGCCCTCTCTTTTCCTGCTCTGCAGCGTGCTGTGGTGTTCAGACGCCAATGCGCAAGTCTTCCAGCGCGAACTGGGCGACTTCGATCTTAAACTCGCCACCACGCCCAGTCGCAGCATGGCCCAAGGGCTGGTCAAACCCTCGACGACCGGCTCGTTCCACGGTGGCCTCGACCTGAGCCACGACAGCGGCTTCTATGTGGGTCAATGGTCCCCCAGCATGGGGCTGAGTCCCTCGAGCAATCTCGAAGTCGATTCCTACATGGGCTTTAAACAGCCCTTCGATCACTCCCTCGGCTACGAAGTGGGCATGATCCATTACAGCTACCCGAAAGTGGACACCCTCGACAGCCAGGAGCTTTTCGGCGGCCTGACCCTGCTGGGCAGTCGCTTCGGCGCGGCCTTCAGCAACGACCCGGACAAACAGAACAGCACCCTGTTCGCCGACCTCAGTGGCAACCAGCCGTTCGGCATCGGGATCAGCCTGAAATACACCACCCATCAACTCAACACACCGGTGTCCGTTGACGATGGGTATGTAGGCAGCTTTACCGACTGGTCAGTGAAATTGTCCCGGCCGTTCATGGGCATCGATCTGGACTTGATCTACAGTGATTCAAGCCTGAGCGGCAGCGATTGTTCCGCTTATTCTGGCCACAATAGCCAGTGCGACGGCCTGGTGACGCTCAAGGCTGCGCACAGCTTCTATTAATTGGCTGAACTGCCGGGCTTATCCCGCGATCACACAAGAGACCCCTTTAAGAAACCAGGTCTTCGCAAGGACTCGTCATGTCGCACTGGTTGAAGCAGATCGGCGTCATCCTCACCCTTAGCCTCACCGTCGCCGCGTGCAGCCGCGTGGGCCTGGCTTACCGCAACCTCGACGTGATCATTCCCTGGACGCTCAGCGACTACCTGGAGATGAATCACGAGCAAAAAGACTGGTTCAACGAGCGCCTCAAGGAACACTTGAGCTGGCACTGCACCACGCAATTGCCCGGCTACCTCGACTGGCTGGATCGTTTACAGGCCATGGTCGAAGCCAACCAGATCACCGACGCCGCACTGCAAACCCGCACCCAGGAAGCCAAACAGGCCATCGCCGATACCGCCCGGGAAATCACCCCGTCGGCCATCGAGTTGTTGCAGGGCCTTGATGACAAGCAAGTCGCGGAAATGAACGATGCCTTCGCCAAGGACCAACGTAAACGCCAGGAGGCCTACCTCAAACCGTCTCTGGAACAACAGATCAGAGAGCGGAGCAAGCGCATGGAGAAACGCCTGAATGACTGGCTCGGCCCGCTCAACCCAAGCCAACAGCAACGGGTCGTGGCCTGGTCGAATGCCTTGGGTGATCAGAACAAGCAATGGATTGCCAACCGCGCCCATTGGCAACAGCAATTCAGCGCGGCAGTCGCGCAGCGGCAGAGCCCAGAATTCCCACAGCGAATCGAGACACTTCTGGTGAATCGCGAGAGTTTGTGGACGCCGGCTTACCGCCAGGCCTACGCCAACACCGAAGCCCAGGCTCGGGCGTTGCTGGTGGACGTGATGGCCGAGAGCACACCGGTTCAACGTGAACGGTTGCTGCAAAAGATTGAAGGTGTGCGCAAGGATTTCGTTGATTTGAAATGCCTGAAAGCGGCGCGGCAGGATTAAACGGATCACCACAATCCAATGTGGGAGCGGGCTTGCTCGCGAATGCGGTTCAACATTCAAATCTATGTCGACTGTCACACCGCATTCGCGAGCAAGCCCGCTCCCACAGGGGGTAAACGCGATCTTCAGGCAATCTGCGCCTTCGACGCCACCTCATCAAACGTCATCTCCTCCAGCGCATCTTCCTGCTCATCCAGCACCTCGCGCGGATGCTCATTACCCGGAATGCTGCTGTCAATCAGGCTTAATAAACTCGAGCCCCGAGGCGTCAAAATGTAGTTCTCACCATTGCCACCCTGATCTTCTGGCCGAGACTCGATATAGCCCCGCAGTAGCAGTAACTTTTCGTACTCGCCAGCCACGGTTTTCAGGTGATCCAGGTTCTCAAACGGCTCACCCGCGGAGGCTTTCTCCGCCGCATACTGCTCGGCATAAGGCCGTGGAGTGAAACTGTGGCCAGCGCCGTTCTGCACTTCATGCAGCAAGCGTTCAATCAAATCCCAGTTATAAGTCGTCATCCTGATCAACCTCCAGAGCCCGTGAGTGAAATGGCCTTCATAGGTTGTGACCGACAGGGAGGGCGGCCGTTCAGCCTGGTTATTTCGCCCTACCGACCGGCGGTATGTCGAATAGGGCACAGGCCAAACGACTAGGCTGTGTAAGACGGTTTACCCCTCTGCGCGGATCGACTTTCGCCAAAGCATGCAGGAGAAATCACCATGAACATTCAGAACCATCCGGTCGTGTCCCGGGAAGAATGGCTCGCTGCCCGCAAACAACACCTGGCCCACGAAAAAGCCTTCACCAAGGAACGAGACAAACTCAGCGCCGAACGCCGCACTTTGCCCTGGGTGAAAATCGACAAACCCTACCGCTTCCAGGGCCCCAACGGCGAACTGAGCCTGACCGACCTGTTCGGCGGCCGCAGCCAATTGATCATCTACCACTTCATGTTCGCCGCTGGCTGGGACGAAGGCTGCCCCGGTTGCTCGTTCCTCTCCGACCACATCGACGGCGCCAACCAACACCTGGCCCATCACGATGTAGCCGTGGTCGCGGTTTCCCACGCACCGTTCGCCGAATTCCAGCTTTTCAAACGGCGCATGGGCTGGAAATTCGACTGGGTCTCGTCTGAAGGTTGCGACTTCAACTACGACTTTGGCGTATCAGCCCGGGCCGAAGACGTCGCCGCTGGAAAAGCTACCTACAACTACGAAAAAACCGACGGGGCTGAAGAAGAACTCCCCGGGCTCAGTGTGTTTTATCGCAATGAAGCGGGGGAGATTTTTCACACCTATTCAACGTATGCCCGAGGTTTGGATTTGCTGGTTGGCGCCTATAACTACCTCGATCTCACGCCCAAGGGGCGTAATGAAGAGGAAATCATGGACTGGGTGCGGCATCACGATCGGTATGAGGACAAGGCACCGGCCAGTTGCTGTCATGGGGGGTAGACACTCAGGGATCGAGGCACAGGTCCAGGCTGGACACAGCCCCCATGAACACCACAAATCCCCTGTGGGAGCGAGCCTGCTCGCGATGACTGACTAACATTCAACATTGATGTCGACTGATACACCGCTATCGCGAGCAGGCTCGCTCCCACAAAGTTGCGCGGTGTTCTGTAGGTGCGGCCGGTTGCCTGACTGCAACTGGGGCAAATGCCCTACAACAACCTCGGAATATGGCACCTTGCACCGCTGGAACGATGAAGGGGACAGACCACGTTTTAAATCAAAGGCGCACCGGCCCGCGCTCAAGAAAAACGTGGTCTGCCCCCCGCTTATCCTCCTTATCCTTTAACAATTAATTTATCCAGGAAATATTAAAATCAGCCAATTGCGCTTGAAGACCAGCTTCATGCTCAAACCAATAATCAAATCCTTGACCATCAATTTTTTCCAGATAGAGATAATATCCACCAGTATCTCCGCCACGATCATCATCAATACGCACTCGCCAGCCAGAATACTCACCAGTGACGACTATACCCTCTCGAATTATAGACATAAGAACATCCTAGTCCGCATAGGGGACATGATTATTAGATACATAACTTCAAGCAAAAAGGGGACAGATTTAATTTCTGGACAAGCCAGACAAATAAATCCGCCCCCTTTTCTCTCGGAGTAGATTTGTTGGGATCCCTCGCAGTCTGTTCCAATTTTTGCAAACTAATCAATAAAAAATTGCGCCTTCAACTTTTCCACAACTTCACGCATAACGACAAGCGGACAAGCATTACCTTGAGAGTAGATGCTACATAAAGCCATATCTTCTGGATAACCAAAATCCGCATAGGCCTCCTGAAGCCTATCAATCTTGTGTTCGTCACTATCGCCAGACAAATCAATACACAGTAAAAAAGCCAAACGCCACTTATCCATATCAGCGACATCATCTGATATTTTTATTTGTTTTGAGGCAAGCCCAAGCAACTCTTCATCACTTAGACACATCCCTCCTGCGAGAACAGCAACATCCTCACTTTCACTACCGTTCAGAAGCTGACTGAGAGCATATTCAATAATATCTTCCCGTCCCACCCAACCTTTACCAAACCCTAACAAAATGGTTGACCACTCCATCAAACCTAAACTGATCAAGCACTTTAATGGATCCATCATCCCCTCCTACTTCTTCGGAATTTGGTTAGGCAACCCAGTGACTTTTCCGCCCGGAATAAAACGTCGATGAGTGACATCTCCTTCATCAACAATCCATTCGAAAACCCCTTCGACACCGTTATTACTACCTTCAATTTGACTGAGTTCAGACACCCTAATCACCACACCACCAGGACCTTTGGTGGGTATTTCAAATTTAGTAGCATCACCAGCATAGTTATCAATAATGTCATTAAATCCATGCTGACCATCAGGAATTTTAGTTGCGCTTCCGACTCTTGGTTTCCCTATGATCTGATTTTCAATTTCTTTTGGACCGCCCGTCCCACTACCCGAGGCATTAGATTCCCCCAGTGCCCCCGAACCGCCTTCTTTGGTCGGGCCCTTACCACCACCCGCCCCCACAGACTTGATGGTCGGATTCAACCCGGTCGCGAGCGTCGCAAGATTCTCGATAGCAACAACAGCGGTCTCGTGGCTGATGCCGAATACTTGAACAAGGGTATCGGCAATCGCATTGACCGTGTGCCCGGCGGTAACACCTGCGAGCATGTTCTGGAAACCGTTGTTCTCCGTAATCAACAGGTCAAAGATCTCTTTGGCTTCGGGCGACGCCGAGGCGGCGATGTCTTTGAGATTCTGGGTTTGCTTCTCAGCTTCGGCGACGCGCTTGGAGATGGAACCGCAGTTGGCGAGATTCGCTGCACATTGTGCGACCGCATCAATATCCTGCTGACGGCTCAGTTCGTGATAGTTGGTGTACGCCTTGTTTATACAGGCGGAATCACTCCCGCAGCCCTTCAACTCATTTGCTGCCCGCTCAAGATCCGAATGATTCAGGTAGTTGTATTGAGTGGCATTGGCAGCGATGTTCGCGGCAATAGTGGGATCGCTGTCTGAAAGTACCGCTGTGAGTACGCCAAGCAGCTGCGACATCGCTAACAAGTTGGCTTTAGCCTGGTCGGCCCCCGGCATGTTCGGATCGTAGCCTTCGGGCAGCACCAAGTCCGCCAGGTACTGCACCAGTGCTTCGTTAGCTCCCCCTGCCAATGCTCCCGTCTTGAAGTCACCGCCCATGGCCATCGACTTCAAGCCACCGACCAGTGCGTGAGCCGCGATCTTGGTCGGGCTGCCGTCGATCAGATTCAAGTTGCCGACTTTATTGGCCGCAATTGCGCCGCCAATATTAACGATGGCACCCAGCAGGTTATCGACGAAGTTATCGCCCAGGCTGCCACCCTGGAGGACGGTTTGGGCCACGGTGTCAGCACCGGTCTTGAGAACGACTTGGCCAAGACTGTCCAGGTCGAACCCAATTTTACTTGGGTCATAACCCAGGCTGCTGCTGCCAATTCCACCCAATAATCCGGAGAGCACGTAGCCTTTTAGGCTTTCACTGCTGAAGGTGTCTTTTAAAACTGCACCCAAGTTACCTTTGTTACTGATGGCGCTGTTGGCTGCCGTGGTTTCCACCGCGATCAATACCGCGTTGGCGAAGCCTGCTGAAAAGGTACCCGCCGTAGCACCAATTAACCCGGCTCCTGCCCCGCCTGTGACCGCTGCCAGCAAGATTGCCAAGGCCAATTGTGCGGCGACGCCGAGTCCCGAACTCGAGTATTTGAAGCTCTTGTGGATTTCTTCCACTCGACGCCAATCAACATCGCCTCGCTGTTCGGCCTCTTTCAACCAGACCAGTTTTGGATCAGCCGCCACCATGGAGTCGATGATCTGGCTGACGCTCTTCTGATCGATTTGCTTGATATCGATTTTGAGGCCGTTCACCGCCTTGATCACCAACGCGCCGTTGGCCACCAACTCACTTTGACGCAAGGTTTCATCAGTGTTGCCTTTGCCCTTCATCGAGTTCCAGGCAGCGTTGCTATCGCTCTTGGTGTGGCTCTCGTCATGCAGGTCCTTCACCGCTTCGAAAGTGATGCTGCCACCACTGTCGAGGATGATGTCCTTACCACTCTCCAACTTCGCCACCTGATACCGCTGATCCCCACCACTGACCAAGCTCAGGTTGCCCCCGGTGGTGATTGCACTGCCGATGTTTTTCACATCGGTGACTTCATCACGCTGGGTTTTCTCGGCGCCGAAACCGCCCTTTTTCTTCATGTCATACAGCGTGTAGTCGCGGTCTTGCGCCGCCAGCAGCTCGAGCTTGTCACCGGCCACCAGATAGGCCTCATCCCCGGCGGTGACCTTGCTCGAAATCAGCGTCAAATCCTTGCCCGCCTTCAGGGCAACGCTGCCCCCCGCAGTGATCTCCGAGGACACCTGACTGACATGGTCTTCTTGCTTGGTGACACTCTCGGTTTTTTCATACGAGTGCTGTTCATCCGCCGCCGAGGCCAGGGTCAGATTGTTTGCGGCAGCCATTCCGATGTCGCCTTTGGCATCGATCTGACTGGCAATGGCGCTCAGGTCACGGCCGGCGTCAATGGTCAGGTCGCGACCTGCAGAGACCTGCGAGCCAAGCTGCGTCACCGACGCATCGTTATGATCCCGACCATCGGTGATGCTGTTGGCCGTCTGCGCCGACACGATGTTCACGTCCCGGCCCGCTTTAATCGTCAGCTCACCCCGGCTGTTGATCACGCTGCCAATGGTGTTGAAATCGCGCCCGGCACCGATGGTCAGGCTGTTGGCCGCTTCTATTCGTGCCGCGCTGTCGGCAAAGCCCTGGGACCAGGACCATTGGCCGTTCTGGTCGTCGTAACTGCTGACGGTGCGTTCGTTGATCACGTCGCCCCGGGTGGCGGTGAGCGTGACGTCACGGCCGGCGATGATGCCGCCGGCCTTGTTGACGAGGTTGTTGCTGGCTTTCAGGTCGAGGCGGTTGCCGGCTTCCGCCAGGCCGCTGTTGACCAGGTCGTTGGCGGCGGTGGCCGACAGGTTGTTGGAGGCGCGCAAGGTGCCGGCGTTGTTCAGGTCCTTGCCGGCGATGAGGGTGATGTCGTTGCCGGCAATCAACGCGCCGTTGGGTGCTAAACGGTTGTTGGCCTGGGCCAGATAGAGCACCGGCACCAGCACCTTCTCGCCGTTCACTTCGTGCTCTTCCATCCAGACAATATCGTGGGTCAGCGCTGCGACCTGTTCGGAGGTCAGGCTGACGCCCAGAGACAGGTTGAGTTCCGTTTTGCTGACGACGGCGTTGTTCATCAGGTATTTGAACAAGCCCTCGTCGGAGGTCTGGCCACCGATGAAGCGTTGGCCGGTGCGGGCCACTACCGCTTGCTGGATCAGGCGTTGTTCGAAGAGGCCGTCGCCAAGTCGTTTGGCGCTGGTGTCCGGGTCGTAACCGAGGTTCGACAGCAGGTAGTCCGAGCTCATGAATTGCTTGAGGTCGGTGAGTACCGGGTTGGTTTCGATCAGGTATTTGTGCGGTTTGGATTGAACGCTGTTGGCTGGTAAGCCCTGGACACGGTTGATCGTAAAAGTCCTACGCCAACCTCGGAATCACGCACCTTGCACCGCTGGAACGATGAAGCTTATAGTCCGCCCGTCGTCCACATGGCGACCGGGTTTGGCGACCTGACGAACGAGTGCGAGAGCTGTCTGCTTATTTGCAGGCGCCTCCGCATCCGCAAAACTGTTTTTATGGCAGTTGTGCGCGGGAGACCTTCGGGTCTGCCGGTTACTCGTTTCCGGTTCGCCAACCTGCGTACAGCTGCCACCCCATTTCGTTTGGCGACGAACTGCTGGCAGTCTCAGCAAACTAAACGAGGCTTCAACGATGGATAGATACATGCCCCTCACCGGAATCGACCTGATCCCGGCTTCTCTGCTTATTGATACCCAAGCGCCACTCGACGTCCTGCACGCGATGGCGGATTACCGCATTCGCACGGTTACCCAGGTGCTGGAGAACATCGCCTTTCGCGCCGAGATCGGTTGCGACACGGTGGTGCTTTCCGACTTCTCCAAACTGCTGGCCATTCCGTTACGCGATGGTTGTGATTTGATGGATGTCATTGGCAGACGGCTGCGGGCGCAGGCTGCGGAGTGAATGAAAACGGGCGACCTGTGGGTCGCCCGTTTCTGTCACTGAACTTTTTTCGCCCTTCAGCCCTCAACCGGATAACCCGCCTTAACCGGAACCGAGGCCTGACTTTATGAAAACCCTGCTCAAACTCACCTTCGCCGCCACCCTAGTCTGTGCCCTCCCCGTTTGGGCCTGCCCTCCCGACGAAGCCACCGCCAAGCGCGAACAACTGGCCAAGGAAGTCGCCAAGATCACGGAGCAGAATCCGGCCAAGGCCAAGGAGATCAATGACGAGTTGAAGAAGATGGACCTGGAGACGGCCAGCAAGGATCTGCCGGATAAGTGCCAGTTGATCGATCAGCGTCTCAAAGAGTTGCAGTCGGCGGAGAAGAAAGCCGAGAGCTGAACGGCGAGATCAAAAGATCGCAGCCTTCGGCAGCTCCTGCACGGGTTTGAGCGTGCAGCTGTAAGAGCTGATGCGATTTTTTGACGTAAAAAAACCCGGACACTGTCCGGGTTTTTTATGGGAACGCTACAGCGCTTTATTCAGCCGCTGGCGCTTCCGGCTTGCGGCGTTTCAAAGGCGCCATGCCGTCCTTGCTAACCAGCGACAGGGCGTCGGTCTTCGGGCGGTTGGCGATCTTGCGCTTGGTCGGGGCCTTGGCGCCGGTTTTCTTCTTGTCGCCTTTGGCGTCGACCTTTTTCTTCTTCACGCCAACGGCTTTGCCCGAGGCCTTGACCTTTTTCGGTCCGCCGTAGGTACCTTTGACTTCCTTGATGGTGCGGCGCTCGAAGCTCTGCTTGAGGTAGCGCTCGACGCTCGACATCAGGTTCCAGTCGCCATGGCAGATCAGCGAGATGGCCAGGCCATCATTGCCGGCGCGGCCGGTGCGACCGATGCGGTGAACGTATTCGTCGCCGCTGCGCGGCATGTCGAAGTTGATCACCAGGTCCAGGCCTTCCACGTCGAGGCCACGGGCGGCTACGTCGGTGGCCACGAGGATCTTCACGCCGCCCTGCTTCAGACGGTCGATGGCCAGTTTGCGGTCTTTCTGGTCCTTGTCACCGTGCAGCACGAACGCTTTGTATTCTTGCGCCACCAGACGGCCGTAAATACGGTCGGCCATGGCCCGGGTGTTGGTGAACACGATGGCCTTCTGATAGGTCTCGTTGGCCAGCAGCCAGTTCACGATCTGTTCTTTGTGCTGATTGTGGTCGGCGGTGATGATCTGTTGACGAGTGGTGGCATTCAGATCGCTGACGTTGTTCAACTGCAGGTGTTCAGGGTTGTTCAGAACCTTGGCGACCATCTCGCGCAGGCCCGAACCGCCGGTGGTGGCGGAGAACAGCATGGTCTGCTGACGGTTGGTGCACTCTTCCACCAGACGCTGCACGTCTTCGGCAAAGCCCATGTCGAGCATGCGGTCGGCTTCGTCGAGCACCAGCACTTCGACTTCTTTGAGGTCGAGGTTGCCGGCGTTCAGTTGCTCGATCATCCGGCCCGGCGTACCGATCAGGATGTCCGGCACCTTGCGCAGCATGGCGGCCTGGACCTTGAAGTCTTCACCGCCGGTGATCAGGCCGGACTTGATGAAGGTGAACTGAGCGAAGCGCTCGACTTCCTTGATGGTCTGCTGGGCCAGCTCGCGGGTCGGCAGCAGGATCAGGGTCTTGATGCTGACGCGGACTTTAGCCGGGCCGATCAAGCGGTTGAGGATCGGCAAAACGAATGCAGCGGTTTTGCCGCTACCGGTTTGCGCTGTCACCCGCAGGTCACGCCCCTGGAGCGCGAGCGGGATAGCCGCTGCTTGCACAGGCGTTGGCTCGACAAATTTAAGCTCGGCCACGGCTTTGAGCAGGCGTTCGTGCAGGGCGAATTGGGAAAACACGGGTGCTACCTCGAAGAAATACAAAAAAACAGCTGCATAGGGTAACGGTTTCGAGCGCGAAGGCCGAGTTTCTTTATACAAACGGCTGCAAACAGTGGTTTTTTTGTTGCCTGTTTTGCCTCAAAACGTCATCCGGAACGTCTTAAATGCTCTAATCGCCCCGTCGCGTCCTACAGAAGAACCGTTTTCACCCATGGATATCAAACAGCTCTGGCTCCACGCCCAAGACCTCTGGGGTGCTCTCGATCAGCACCCACTCCTGCATTCCACGCTCGCGCTGATGTTGCTGCTGGTGGTGGCGCTGGTGCTCGGACGAGTGGCGCGTTACCTCATTCTTCATGCGACCAAAATGCTCGGTCGCCAGCCCTCGTTGCACTGGATCACCGATTTTCGCCACAACAAAGTGTTTCATCGCCTGGCGCAGATGACGCCCTCGCTGGTGATCCAGTTCGGCCTGCACCTGGTGCCGGAACTGAGCAAGACCGCCCTGAACTTCCTCGGCAATGTGGCGCTGGCGTTCACCATTCTGTTCCTGGTGCTGGCCGTCAGCGCATTGCTCAATGCCCTGCTGGACATTTATGCCCGCACCGAACACGCCCGCACCCGCTCGATCAAGGGCTACGTGCAACTGGCGAAAATGGTGTTGTTCGTGTTTGGCGCGATCATCATCGTTGCCACGCTGATCGACCGGTCGCCGCTGTTGCTGCTGTCGGGTCTGGGCGCCATGTCGGCGGTGATTCTGTTGGTCTACAAAGACACCCTGCTGTCGTTCGTTGCCAGCGTGCAACTGACCAGCAACGACATGCTGCGGGTCGGCGACTGGATCGAGATGCCACAAGTCGGTGCCGACGGTGACGTGGTGGACATCACCTTGCACACGGTCAAGGTGCAGAATTTCGACAAGACGATTGTGTCGATCCCGACCTGGCGCCTGATGTCCGAGTCGTTCAAGAACTGGCGCGGCATGCAGCAGTCCGGTGGCCGCCGGATCAAGCGCAGCCTGTTCATCGATGCCAGCGGCGTGCGGTTTATTCGCGATGACGAAGAGCTGAAGCTGTCCCAGGTGCATCTGCTGACCGACTACATCAACCGCAAACAGGCCGAACTCAAGGCCTGGAACGAAGCTCAGGGCAACGTCGCAGCGATGTCGGCCAACCGTCGACGGATGACCAACATCGGCACCTTTCGCGCCTATGCGCTGGCATACCTGAAGAGTCACACGGAAATCCAGCCGAACATGACCTGCATGGTTCGCCAGATGCAGACCACCGCTCAAGGCATTCCGCTGGAAATCTACTGCTTCACCCGCACCACCGTGTGGGCCGATTACGAGCGGATTCAGGGGGATATTTTCGATTACCTGCTGGCGGTACTGCCGGAGTTTGGTTTGAGCCTTTATCAGCAGCCGAGCGGTGGGGATTTACGCGCCGGCTTACTGCCGGCGGTCCTCGGTGCAAGCCATATTCCCGAGCCTGAAAAACACGTCATGTAAACACCGGTTTCGGCGCACTTGAGGAATGGCGCCGATCCGATCATAAGTTATCAAGAACCCACTTTTGAACTGCCGCTGTATCGTTTATATCCCCATCAAAAACAAACTGGGGATCATAACTTTGATTATTTCCTCGTGTTCGGCCTCTCCATACCTTTAACGGTAGCCAGAACTGGGCACCACTCGGCAGTGTTTGAGAGCCTATATCAATATAAAGTGTATCAGCGCTCGTTGATAACCCCAAATGGACAACCCCCGGAACAGCAAGAACGACGTCCGCAAAGTCTAGACAGGCACTAGCGCAAAATGAGTCAGTCACCAGTGCAAGCTTACCTTTAAAACCTTGGGCATTGACTCCTCTCGAACCCTCTTGATCGACCGAGGAAGTGCTCGGCTGGCGCAACCAGTCTTTCTTCTCGTGAAGCGCGAGTTCCATTGACTGGGTTAAACCAAAAACAAATCTATAAGCTTCACTATTTTTTCCATAGTCGCTTTCCATGGTAGTTAGAGCTTTATTGAGCGTTGAGAGTGCAAAAGGAGAAACTCGCCACATCGCATACGCACGAGATGGCCCATCCAAGCCTTTTACCAATGGCGAGCCTAACAGAGCAGAAAGTATTTCAGCACCCACTAAACTGTTACCGCCGCGATTGCCTCGTGTGTCAAGCACAACCAGCTTGGCATCATTGATACTCTTGATGACGTCGAGCATTTTATCGAGGGAAGCATTCTCGGCTGCTGATGGCATGAAGTTTGACACATGTATCCAATATCGCCCGCCTCCCAAATTTTGGAGAGTTTGGGGCGGTTGAGGCTGGCGCAGAAAAGCCTCCAATTGCCCGCGATCCTCTTGCCATAATAAAGTAAAGTTTTGTCTTGCTCCATTAGGGAGAACAACCAAACAGCTTTTTGATAAGACCCTCGCCAGCACGGGATAGTTGGCATCATCGACAGTCAACTGCTTAGCTAAATGCAACCAAGTGGATTTCAGATTAAGTCTGCGATCAACATAAGGAGATATTTCATTCTTTAGTATCTCGTGGACTGATTTGCTATCACACGATACAACAGTGGAATTCATCGGCGGTAACGGTATAGGCCAATTTTGAGCGACGTGTTTTACAACGAATTTCTGCCCCTGCATGTCCAAAATAAAACCTGCCCAAGAAGAATTCCCAGGGTTATTTTGATTCAGCCCAACGTGTCCGTCTTTGAAGCCCGCAATGTAAAAATTAAGAACGGCTTGAGAATCCTTCCTTGAGTTGACACGCTTGGACAGCTGACTCGCTTCCAAATAACCTCGTTCGACCCAGTCTGCAAAAGACTCATTATTACTATCTAAAGCGCCTGGATGAGAAGCAACTATCAGTTTCCGCATCACTAAAAGATCATTGACAGTTAAATCTTTCCAATCCTGCGCGTGCAGTTTTTCAGCCAGCACAAAATAAGACAAAACAACAAAAAGTATCAGACATAAGTTTCTGAAAAAAAACACATTAGCACTACAAGTCATTTAAAACACCAAAAAACTAGATGAATGATGGTCACATAGATATCATCTGATCATTGCGTACCAGTACGCCAACGCTCGCTGCTAACCGTATACGAGCAGCTCTCCATCGAGCAAGAGACTGCACATACTGCTGATTAGCATTGGCTAATGCGGTCTGAGCGTTCAATAGTTCAATAATTGAACCGACTCCAGCTCTGTATCTTCCTTTAGCTACCCCAGAAGACTCCTCAGCCGAGCGCACCAAACTTTTAGATATATTAATACTATCTATTTCTGTTTTAAGATCCGAGTAATTTATCCATATAGCATTGGTCACGTTTAATTCAGCCTGTTTCAGTAGCGTTTCCTGCAGATGTATGTCCTCATTTGCCTCCGCGACTCTGGCACTATTCCTAAATCCTTCAAATAGAGGGATTGATAGTTTTAATCCTATTTCCGTTGAATTAAAATCTTTTGAATTGTTCTGATTGTAGCGTTCCTCGGAATAAGAGCCCACAAAAGAGAGGCTGGGCTTACCCTCGGAGGTATTTAAAGATTTCAACGTCGGCTATTGTGTCAACGGTGAGCCGCGTTACCGTATGAAGAGGGTGCGAAGCTACGAGCAGGTTGATAGCCGGTACTGACGAAGTGTGTGCAGCATCTGGTGTCGGCACTTCGGCTTGAACGACCGGTTTTGCAGCCTGAACAACAGTCGATTTGGATTCAGGGGTATTCCTGGTGTCTTGGTGCTTGAGCCCCATATAACCAAGACCAGTCAAGCCGACCCACAGGCAGGCAGCCAAAGCTTTTTTTTTGTACGCGGATTTCATGCAGGCATTCCCTTAGTTTTGTTGTCCATTACTTACCAGCTGAACCTCTGCGTGCCGGTCCATCTTCCGCAGGCTGCGGCGGATCCTACACGAACTTAGTTGCGCGCCGAATGCCCAACCGACTAATCCACACCGCCATCAAAATCACCGACCCACCAAACAACAACCGCCCCAGCTCTTCATGCTGATTCCAGATCAACAAGTTGATCAGCAACCCCACCGGCACATGCAGGTTGTTCATCACCGCCAACGTTCCGCCGTTCACCAGGCACGCGCCCTTGTTCCACCAGTACAGACCCAGCGCGGTCGAGACCAGGCCGAGGAACAGCAGCACGCCCCATTGCAGCGGCGCTTCGGGCAGGAAGTTCTGTTTGCCGAACAACAGGAACGCCGGCAACGCCACCGCCAACGCGCCCAGATAGAAGTAGCCGAAGCGTCGGTAATGCGGCAGATCACTCGGATGGCGGGCCACCAGATGTTTGTAGAGCACCTGCCCGGCGGCGTAGGTGAAGTTGGCCAATTGCAGCAACAGGAAACCCATGAAGAAATCCGGGTTGATCCGGTCAAAGCGAATCACTGCCGCCCCGAGTACCGCCACTAATGCCGCGATCAAGGCCCATGGATTGAAGCGCCGGTTCAGCGCGTCTTCGATCAGGGTCACGTGCAACGGTGTGAGGATGGTGAACAGCAACACCTCCGGCACCGTCAGCACCCGGAAGCTCAGGTACAGGCAGACGTAAGTCACGCCGAACTGCAACGCGCCGATCAACAACATGCCGCGCATGAAGGCCGGTTCCACCGAGCGCCAGCGCGTCAGCGGAATAAACACCAGCCCCGCCAGCAGCACCCGCACCAGCACCGCGAAGTAACTGTCGACATGCCCGGCCAGGTATTCGCCGATCAAGCTGAAGGAAAACGCCTGGATCAGCGTGACAAAAAGTAGATAGCCCATGGTCGCCTCATTTCGAATGGCGGCGACGATAGCGGGTTTTCCCTTTCATCGCGAACAGTCAGGCAACACAAATCCCTGTGGGAGCGAGCCTGCTCGCGATGACGGCGTTACATTCAACATTGATGTTGGCTGACACACCGCTATCGCGAGCAGGCTCGCTCCCACAGGGGGTTGTGTGCTCATTCACTAAATCGCAGGCAAAAAAAAGCCCGATCTCGCTAATGCGTTCAATCGGGCTAGAGCACTCAGGAGCAACAAGTGCAAAGGGAGGTTCGATGCGCATGCAGGCTTGAAGGGTTGCGCCAGGTCACTAGACCATCCAGCGATTATCTGGCGATTAACGGCTCAAGCGACCTGGGAAAGCTTGGCGTTGGCCTGGTTCAGGCCTTTCTCCTGGAAGTCACCGCCCAGGTTCATGCCTTCGGCGTGAATGAATGTG
The DNA here is from genome assembly GCF_056279485.1 of Pseudomonas sp. TE12508. Classification (NCBI taxonomy): domain Bacteria; kingdom Pseudomonadati; phylum Pseudomonadota; class Gammaproteobacteria; order Pseudomonadales; family Pseudomonadaceae; genus Pseudomonas; species Pseudomonas sp. TE12508. The sequence continues at coordinate 130,584 of NZ_JBWCCN010000006.1, forward strand.
ACGTCGTGGATGCCGATGAAGGCCATGACCTGGCGCAGGTACGGTTCCTGGTGATCGGCGGTGCTGCCGGCGTAGATCCCGCCGCGAGCGGTGAGTACATAAGCACGCTTGCCGCTGAGCAGTCCTTGCGGGCCGGTTTCGGTGTACTTGAAGGTCACACCGGCACGCAGCACGTGGTCGAGCCAGGCTTTGAGGGTGCTCGGAATGGCGAAGTTGTACATCGGCGCAGCCATTACCAGTACGTCGGCGGCCAGCAGTTCATCAGTCAGCAGGTTGGAGCGCTCCAGCGAGGCCTGCTCGATCTCGTTGCGTTGTTCGGCAGGCTTCATCCAGCCGCCCAGCAAGTTGATGTCCAGGTGCGGCACCGGGGTTGTAGCAAGGTCACGGACGGTGATCTGGTCGGCCGGGTGTGCGGCTTTCCATTGGTTGATGAAGGTCTGGGTCAGCTGGCGGGAAACCGAGTCTTGCTGACGGGCGCTGCTTTCGATGATCAGAACGCGGGACATGGGATGTAGCCTCCATCTGAGAATGCTGTAGGTCGATGGAGTGAAGGTTAAACAGAGTCATATCGATGAAAAAGCGCAAATAACTGCTATAAAGCATCGATAAATTCGTTTATAAGCGGAGCATGTCCCAGCTGGGCTGCTCCGCTCGATGTCATTTCGGGGTGCAGGTGAGGTTGATACGCATCTTGATGATGGTGCGGGTGAACTTGGCGGTGGCGTTTTTATGTTTACCGGCAGGCACTTCGATTGTGCGGGTGCGCGGCGACTCCGGGCCATTGTTGAAAACCACCTTGCAGATCGCATCAGTGCTGCCGTAGTTGTTCACTTGAATGGAGGCGATGTCGGCATCTGTATCAAAGGCGTTGTAGTCGATGCTCAAGCCGTTCAATTGCTTTTGAACGTCGATCGGATAGGCAAACGCAGTCAGCGGCAACATCGCCAACGCCGCACAACCCGCCATCACACAACAAAGTTTTTTCATTCAGCAGTCTCCAATAAGGACTGCCAGCTTAGGACAAGAGGAGCTCAACATGAAAGCGCCCCGCGTGACCCTTGATCAATGGCGAACATTGCAAGCCGTGGTCGATCACGGCGGTTTCGCCCAGGCCGCCGAAGTGCTGCACCGCTCGCAATCGTCGGTCAGCTACACCGTAGCGCGCATGCAGGACCAGCTCGGTGTACCGCTATTGCGCATCGACGGCCGCAAAGCGGTGCTCACCGAAGCCGGCGGCGTGCTGCTGCGCCGTTCCCGGCAACTGGTGAAACAGGCCAGCCAACTGGAAGACCTGGCCCATCACATGGAGCAAGGCTGGGAAGCGGAAGTGCGGCTGGTCGTCGACGCCGCCTACCCCAGCGCCCGCCTCGTTCGCGCCCTGACTGCGTTCATGCCGCAAAGCCGTGGTTGCCGGGTGCGTCTGCGCGAAGAAGTGTTATCGGGTGTCGAGGAAGTGTTGCTTGAAGGCGTGGCCGATCTGGCCATCACCGGGTTCAGTATTCCCGGGTATCTGGGCGCAGAATTGAGCGACGTCGAATTCATCGCGGTCGCCCACCCCGAGCATTCCTTGCATCGCTTGAACCGCGAACTGAGCTTCCAGGACCTGGAAAGCCAGATGCAAGTGGTGATCCGCGACTCCGGCCGCCAGCAACCACGAGACGTCGGCTGGCTCGGCGCCGAGCAGCGCTGGACCGTCGGCAGCCTGGCCACCGCCGCGACTTTCGTCAGCAGCGGCCTGGGCTTCGCCTGGCTGCCCCGGCACATGATCGAGCGCGAATTGAAGGAAGGCACGCTCAAGCTGCTACCGTTGGACCAGGGTGGCAGCCGCAACCCGAGCTTCTTTCTGTATTCGAACAAGGACAAACCCTTGGGCCCGGCCACGCAGATTCTCATCGAACTGCTGCGCACCTTCGATACCGCGCCGCTGGATGCACCTTTCGCCGCCCCTGAACAAGCCTGACATGGAGTGTACGTATGGCCTATTTCGAACATGAAGGTTGCAACCTGCACTATGAGGAATATGGCCACGGCACGCCGTTGCTGCTGGTTCACGGGTTGGGCTCCAGCACCCTGGACTGGGAAATGCAGATCCCGGCGCTGTCAGCCCGCTACCGGGTGATCGTCCCGGACGTACGCGGCCACGGGCGCTCCGACAAACCCCGTGAGCGTTACAGCATCGCCGGATTCAGCGCCGACCTGATCGCTCTCATTGAACACTTGCACCTCGGCCCGACACATTATGTAGGGCTTTCCATGGGTGGCATAATCGGCTTTCAACTGGCGGTGGATCAGCCGCAATTGCTCAAAAGTCTGTGCATCGTCAATAGCCAGCCGCAAGTCAAAATGCAAAAGCCCAGTGACTACTGGTGGCTAATCAAACGCTGGAGCATGGCCCGACTGCTGAGCATGGAAACAATCGGCAAAGCCTTGGGGCGCATGCTGTTTCCCAAACCCGACCAAGCCGATTTGCGGCAAAAAATTGCCGTGCGCTGGGCAAAGAACCACAAACATGCTTATCTCGCCAGCTTCGATGCCCTCATAGGCTGGGGGGTTCAGGAACGACTTTCGCGAGTCACCTGTCCAACCCTCATCGTTAGCGCAGACCACGATTACACACCGGTCTCGGTGAAGGAAACTTACGTAAAACTGCTGCCCGATGCGCGGCTGGTGGTGATCGCCGATTCGCGCCACGCCACCCCGCTGGACCAACCCGAACGCTTCAACCAAACGCTGCTCGAGTTTCTCACCGCAGTCGACACCACCACTCAGGATCACTGACCCATGCTGAAAAAAATTGCCCTCGTCGCCGGCTCCGTTCTGTTTGCCGCCAACCTGATGGCCGCCACGCCCGCCAAGGCGCCGCACGTGCTGCTGGAAACCACCAACGGCCAGATCGAAATCGAACTGGACCCGGTCAAGGCGCCGATCAGTACCAAGAACTTCCTTGAGTACGTCGACAGCGGCTTCTACAACAACACGATTTTTCACCGTGTGATTCCTGGCTTCATGGTCCAGGGCGGCGGTTTCACTCAACAAATGCAGCAAAAAGAAACCAAGGCGCCGATCAAGAACGAATCCAAAAACGGCCTGCATAACGTGCGTGGCACGCTGTCCATGGCTCGTACGTCCGTGCCTGATTCAGCCACCAGCCAGTTTTTCGTCAACGTCAAAGACAATGACTTCCTCGATCAGGGCGACGGCTACGCGGTGTTCGGTAAAGTCGTGAAAGGCATGGACGTGGTGGACATCATCGTCAACTCGCCAACCACCACCCGTGGCGGCATGAAAGACGTGCCGGCCGATCCCGTGTTCATCAAGTCGGCCAAGCGCATCGACTGAGAGTAAGCTGGACAGGGAGTCTTGAGCGGCCGCCGGTTCTGCCGGCGCCGCTCATATCGTTTAAAGGAGAGCCCGTGCGCGGGCGGAGAACTGATGCTTTATCGTCGTTTTGAAAAACTGATCGACATTTTCCGCGATGCACCGACGGCGGCTCCGCCGGATCGGGTTCTCCCCTTCTATACCTATTACCTGAAGCAGGTCTGGCCGAGTTTCGCCGTCCTGCTGATCGTCGGCCTGTTCGGCGCGCTGATCGAAGTGGCGCTGTTCAGCTATCTGAGCCGCATCATCGACCTCGCCCAAGGCACGCCCAACGTCGATTTTTTCAAGGAACACGGCATCGAACTGGCCTGGATGGCGGTGGTGGCGTTGGTCCTGCGCCCGATATTCGTCGGCTTGCATGACTTGCTGGTGCACCAGACCTTGAGCCCCAGCCTGACCAGCCTGATCCGCTGGCAAAACCACAGTTATGTGCTCAAACAGAGCCTCAATTTCTTCCAGAACGACTTCGCCGGACGCATCGCCCAACGCATCATGCAGACCGGCAACTCGTTGCGCGATTCGGCTGTGCAAGCGGTGGATGCGCTATGGCACGTGCTGATCTACGCGATCAGTTCACTGGTGCTGTTCGCCGAAGCCGACTGGCGCCTGATGATCCCGCTGCTGACCTGGATCGCCGCCTTCATCGGCGCCCTCTACTACTTCGTGCCACGGGTCAAGGAACGCTCGGTGGTGTCGTCCGATGCGCGCTCCAAACTCATGGGACGGATCGTCGATGGCTACACCAACATCACCACCCTGAAGCTGTTCGCCCACACCAACTTCGAGCAGCAATACGCCCGCGAAGCGATCAAGGAACAAACCGAAAAAGCCCAACTGGCCGGCCGTGTGGTGACCAGCATGGACGTGGCCATCACCAGCATGAACGGCCTGCTGATCGTCAGCACCACCGGCCTCGCGCTGTGGCTGTGGACGCAGTCGTTGATCTCAGTGGGTGCAATTGCCTTGGCCACGGGCCTGGTGATCCGCATCGTCAACATGTCTGGCTGGATCATGTGGGTGGTGACGGGCATTTTCGAAAACATCGGCATGGTTCAGGACGGTTTGCAGACCATTTCCCAGCCAGTCAGCATCACCGACCGCGAGCAGGCCAAGCCTTTGAAGGTGGCCCGTGGCGAGGTGCGTTTCGATCACGTCGATTTCCACTACGGCAAGAAAAGCGGGATCATCAGCGACCTCAACCTGACGATCAAACCCGGCGAGAAAATCGGCTTGATCGGCCCGTCCGGTGCCGGCAAATCGACGTTGGTCAATCTGCTGCTGCGCCTCTATGACGTGCAGGGTGGGCGGATTCTCATCGATGGCCAGAACATCGCCGAAGTTGGCCAGGAAAGCCTGCGTGAACGCATCGGCATGATCACTCAGGACACCTCGCTGCTGCACCGTTCGATCCGCGACAATTTGCTGTACGGCAAACCCGACGCCACCGATGCCGAACTCTGGGAAGCGGTACACAAGGCCCGGGCCGACGAGTTCATCCCGTTGCTGTCGGACTCCGAAGGTCGCACCGGTTTCGATGCTCATGTCGGTGAACGCGGTGTGAAGCTCTCCGGCGGTCAGCGTCAGCGGATTGCCATCGCTCGGGTGCTGCTCAAGGACGCGCCGATCCTGATCATGGACGAAGCCACCTCGGCCCTGGACTCGGAAGTCGAAGCAGCGATTCAGGAAAGCCTCGAAACCCTGATGCAGGGCAAGACCGTGATCGCCATCGCCCACCGCCTCTCGACCATCGCGCGGATGGACCGTTTGGTGGTGCTGGAAAACGGCAAGATCGCCGAAACCGGCAGCCACGCCGAACTGCTGGCCCATGGCGGCTTGTATGCGCGGTTGTGGCAGCACCAGACCGGCGGGTTTGTCGGGATCGATTGAGGTTTGTGATCAACACCGGCCCTGTGGGAGCGGGCTTGCTCGCGAATGCGGTGTGTCAGGCAACATCGATATTGACTGACACTCCCTCTTCGCGAGCAAGTCGAATCGTCGCACCGCCGCTCCCACACTGGATCTCCAGTACCCGCGGGTTACAGCGTCAACACCATCTCATGCCACGCCATCCCGCCATGGTCCGACGCAGAGGGCTTGATGTAGGCAAAACCAAACCCGGCATAGAGCGCAATGTGCCGCTCTTTGCACATCAAGTTGATGCTGGACTTGTTCAGTGCACGCATGCGCTGGATAAACTCACTCATCAAGCGTTTCGCCAGCCCCTGCCCCTGATAGTCCGGATGCACCACCACCGACATGATCACCACGTGCGGGCCGGCCGGGTCGTGGCCGATCAGTTCCTTGAACGCTTCGTCCGACATCTCCACCTGAAATGCCGCACCGGAATTGATGAAACCGGCGACAACGCCATTCACTTCAGCAACGATGAAGCCCTCGGGCCAGGTGGCGATGCGGGTGGCGATTTTCTCGCGGGTAGCGGCTTCATCGCCTTCGTAGGCAACGGTTTCGATGGCATAGCAACGGTCCAGGTCAGCGGGGCTGACGTGGCGGATGACGGTGTTCATGGCAGCTCGGAATCGGCGTGGGAAAGGTTGGGATCATAAATCAATAAGGTGTTGATATCGATCAGAGCGGCGGATCGCCGATCCGCCGCTTGACCCGCTCATTACACTTTTAGCGGCAGCCAGATTTCCAGCACGCCGGTATTGAGCTTGGGGTTGAAATCGTCGCTGTAGCGTTCGAACTCCGGAGCGTCCGCCGCTTCATGACCGGACTTCGGCAGCCAGGTTTTCCAGATGTATTGAAAGGTCTGGGGCAAGGCATCCAGAGAGCCCTTGTGTTCGAAGACTGCATACTTCTGAGGCTGAACTTCGATCCAGCGGTACTTCTCGGGCAGGTCGTCGAGCTTGCTGATTTCGACACCGGCGATGTATTCGAAACCACCCTTGCCATCCGGATTGCAGCAGATGCCGTAGGTTACTTCGCTTTTCTGACCGGGAATTTTGCCCATCTCGGGAATGAATTTCTCCCATAGGTCGGGGATCGCTTTGGTTGTCTCCGCCGTAAATCGTCCGCCAAGCCCCGCTATGAGCATGAAGTGCCCGTTTTCAAAGCGTGGCTCGACCTTCTCGGCGCTTGTTTGCTCATCCATGACTCAACTCCTGGTACAAAAGGTGGGTTCGGCTGGGAGTATAGAAGCCAAACCTGATTCGCCCAGTTACAGTGCGTGCAACTGTTCGAGGGCGCCCGGACCGATGAACTCGTTGTAACCCGATAGGATCACGTAGACCGCGAAATAGCAGAAGATCGCTGCCGATGCCATGTAGGAATAACGCAGTAGTTTGTCCCCGAGCAATTTGCCACCGTGGCTCGCAGCGAAGCACAGACCCACACACCAGAGCACACCGGCGCACAAGAAACCGCCAAGAAACAGCGCCGAGCTGACCGCGCCACCACCACCGGAACGGGCGATCAGTGTTCCGCCTACCGCGGCGAACCAGAGAATGGCGCTGGGGGACGACATGGCGAGGAAAATCCCGCGAAAGAACTCCTTGCGGTGGGAGTTGTGACCGACTTCAGCGGTCTGCGCCAACAGCGCTTCATGGTGGATCGCCGAATAAATCATCTTCGCCGCGAAATACAGCAGCAGCGCCGACCCGCCGATCCAGAGCACCCATCGCACGGTTTCGTATTGCAGCAAAACGGTCATGCCAGCCAGGGCCAGCACGGCGTAAATCAGGTCGCCGACACACGTCCCCAGTCCCAGCGCAAAGCCTTGGAAATAGCCGCGCTGCATCGCCAACGTGATCATTGCGATATTGGCCACACCGATGTCCAGGCACAGCGAAAGGCTCAGCAAAAAGCCGCTGGTAAATTCCATCAACCGATTTCCTTCGCAAAAATTGTTTACATAGACGCTGGACAGTCTGCCACAGCTGCCCTTACATTCCGCCACAGGCCACCGCAGTGGCCAGCGTCGCTCGGACGGTTCCGGGCGCTTACGTTATCCGAGGCAACAATGGCCGAACAAGGTTCGCCGCGCCGCTTTGCGCGCATAGATCGACTCCCCCCTTACGTTTTCAACATCACTGCCGAGCTGAAGATGGCCGCCCGGCGTCGTGGCGAAGACATCATCGACTTGAGCATGGGCAATCCCGACGGCGCCACGCCGCCGCACATTGTCGAAAAACTCGTCACTGTTGCCCAGCGTGAAGACACCCACGGCTATTCCACGTCCAAAGGGATTCCGCGCCTGCGCCGGGCGATCTCCAATTGGTACAAGGATCGCTACGAAGTCGACATCGACCCGGAAACCGAAGCCATCGTCACCATCGGTTCCAAGGAGGGTCTGGCGCATTTGATGCTGGCCACCCTCGATCAGGGCGACACCGTGCTGGTGCCGAACCCAAGCTACCCGATTCACATCTACGGTGCCGTGATTGCCGGTGCCCAGGTGCGCTCGGTGCCGCTGATTCCTGGCGTGGATTTCTTCGCCGAGCTGGAACGGGCGATTCGCGGCTCGATCCCGAAACCGAAAATGATGATCCTCGGCTTCCCGTCCAACCCCACCGCCCAGTGCGTGGAGCTGGATTTCTTCGAGCGGGTAATCGCCCTCGCCAAGCAGTACGATGTTTTGGTGGTGCACGACCTGGCCTACGCCGACATCGTCTACGACGGCTGGAAAGCCCCGTCGATCATGCAAGTGCCCGGCGCCAAGGACATCGCGGTGGAGTTTTTCACCCTGTCCAAGAGCTACAACATGGCCGGCTGGCGCATCGGTTTCATGGTCGGCAACCCGGAATTGGTCAACGCCCTGGCGCGGATCAAGAGCTACCACGATTACGGCACCTTCACCCCGCTGCAGGTCGCGGCCATCGCGGCGCTGGAAGGCGATCAGCAATGCGTCAAAGACATTGCCGATCAATATCGGCAGCGTCGCAACGTGCTGGTCAAAGGCCTGCATGAACTGGGCTGGATGGTCGAAAACCCGAAAGCATCGATGTATGTCTGGGCCAAGATTCCCGAGGCTTACGCACACATGGGCTCGCTGGAATTCGCCAAGAAACTGCTGGCCGAGGCCAAGGTCTGTGTCTCGCCGGGCGTGGGATTTGGCGAGTATGGGGATGATCATGTGCGCTTCGCGCTGATCGAAAACCAGGACCGGATTCGTCAGGCCGTGCGCGGGATTCGCGGGATGTTCCGGGCGGATGGGCTAGTAACCAAAACCAACGCCTGACACATTGATCGTTCCCACAAAAAAACCGCATTGCTGCGGTTTTTTTTTGCTTGATCGTTCCCACGCTCTGCGTGGGAATGCCGCCATGGACGCTCCGCGTCCACTGTGACGCGGAGCGTCACGGGATGCATTCCCACGCGGAGCATGGGAACGATCAGTGCAGTGTGCTTAAACGAACAACGACAACAGCAGGATGAAGCCCAGGCCCACCACGGACAGGATGGTTTCCATCGCGGTCCAGGTCTTGAAGGTTTCCGCCACGGTCATGTTGAAGTACTGCTTCACCAGCCAGAAACCGGCGTCGTTGACGTGGGACAGGATCAACGAACCGGCACCGGTGGCCAGTACCAGCAGCTCACGGTTCACGCCCGGAATCATCCCCACCACCGGCACCACGATGCCCGCGCCAGTAATGGTCGCCACGGTCGCTGAACCGGTCGCGATGCGGATCACCGCCGCCACCAGCCAGGCCAGCAGGATCGGCGAGATCTGTGCGTTCACCGCCATGTGACCGATCACGTCACCCACACCGCTGGTCACCAGCATCTGCTTGAAGCCACCACCGGCACCGATGATCAGAATGATCGCGGCGGTCGGCGCAAGGCTGGCATCCAGCCATTTCATCATTTGGCTGGAACCGATGCCCTGCTTGTAGCCGAAGGTATACAGCGACAGCAGCAATGCCAGCAGCAACGCCGAAATCGGGTGACCGATCAGATCCATGAAAGTGCGGAAGATGTTGCCATCGGGCAGCACCACGTCGGCAAATGTCTTGAGCAGCATCAGGAACACCGGCAGCAGCACGGTCACCAGAGTGATGCCAAAGCTCGGCAGTTCAGCCGAATCCGTTTCGCGCGACAGTTGATCCACCAGCTCCTGGTTCGGATGACCGGGAATGTGCTTGGCAATGAACGTACCGAAGATCGGGCCAGCGATGATGGCCGTTGGAAGCGCAACGATCAGGCCGTACAGAATGGTTTTACCGATGTCGGCACCGAACACACCGATGGCCAGCAGCGGACCCGGGTGCGGCGGCACCAGGCCGTGTACCGCGGACAGACCAGCCAGCAGCGGGATACCGATCTTGATGATTGACACGCCAGTGCGACGGGCCACGATGAACACCAGCGGAATCAGCAGCACGAAGCCGATTTCGAAGAACAGCGGAATGCCGACCAGGAACGCGGCGAACATCATGGCCCACTGCACCTTGTCCTTGCCGAAGGCGCGGATCAACGTCTGCGCAATCTGATCCGCACCGCCTGATTCGGCCATCATTTTGCCGAGCATCGTGCCCAGCGCCAGGATGATGCCGACGAAACCGAGTACCCCACCGAAGCCATCCTGGAACGCCTTGATGATGGTGCCGATCGGCATGCCGGACGTCAGCCCGAGGAAGGCGGCGGCGATGATCAGTGCGAGGAATGGGTGCAACTTGAACTTGGTGATCAGGACGATAAGCCCGATCACTGTGACCACTGCGTCTAGCAGCAGGAATGACTCGTGGGACATGCCAAACATGGGGGGTGTCTCCGTTGTTTGTTGTTGTTATGAAAGCAATTATTCAAATGCCGTCAGGACAGCGCTATCTCTTGGAGCAAAACTCAACTGGCGAGTTTCAAGCCATGATCGAGCCACCATGCATGAGCCTGCTTCGCCAATTCATCGACGCTGTGGCTGGACGCATCCAGAGCCAGGGTCAGGGGCTCACCAACGGGCGATTCAAGTGTGGCGAACTGGCTGTCGATCAAGGTCGACGGCATGAAGTGGCCCGGCCGATGAGACACACGATCGGCGGCGACTTCGGGGGTCAGCTCAAGAAAAACGAAGCCCAGGCCCGGCAAGGCACTGCGCAAGCGTTCGCGGTAACTGTGTTTGAGGGCCGAACAGGTCAGCACCGGGCGCTCGCCTTTGGCGTCGACGCGGCGCAGTTCATCGCACAGGCTGTCGAGCCAGCCGGCACGGTCTTCATCGTTCAGGGGGATACCCGCGCTCATCTTTTCGATATTGGCGGCAGGGTGGAAAGTGTCGCCTTCAATGGCGGTCGCGCCGCTAAGCTGGCACAAGGACTGGCTGACGCACGTCTTGCCGCAACCGGCAACGCCCATGATGACCAGGGCGGTGATGGGATGATTCATGTAACACCTCAGCGCGCAGACAGCGCTACCTTTGCGACGTAAGACTCAAGTGCAAAAGCAGAAGTTGCCGACGCCTTCTTGTCATTTTTGTGGGTTGCAGCATGTTCGTTCTCGAGGCCAAAAAGCGAGGATCAGGCAAACCTCGTTCACGCATTTGCAGCTGCATCGAGACAGCGCTACCTTAGTGCCTTGAATTTTGTTTGGCAAGCCGTCCGATGAATACCCCTAAAAACGATAAAAATACTCGCACCACTGGCCGCCCTACCCTCAACGAAGTCGCGCGCCTGGCCGGTGTCAGCCCGATTACAGCGTCCCGCGCGCTGCGCGGCGTCAGCACGGTGGCCACCGAACTGGTGGAAAAAGTCCAGAAGGCCGCCCTCGACCTGAACTATGTGGTCAACCCCGCCGCCCGCGCCCTGGCCTCGGCCCAGAGCCATTCCGTGGTGGTTTTGGTGCCGTCATTGTCCAACCTGCTGTTCATCGACACGCTGGAAGCCATTCATCAGGTTTTGCGACCAAAGGGCTTCGAAGTGCTGATCGGCAACTTCCATTACTCACGTGATGAAGAAGAAAACCTGCTGCGCAATTACATGGCTTATCAGCCTCGCGGCCTGTTGCTGACCGGTTTCGACCGCACCGAAAGTTCGCGACGGATGATCGAGGCCAGCAACATTCCCTGCGTCTACATGATGGAACTGGACAGCGCGGCGGGGCTCAATTGCGTCGGCTTTTCGCAAGTCGCTGCCGGCGAAACCGCTGCCGGGCATTTGCTGTCACGCGGTCGCAAACGCCTGGCCTACATCGGCGCGCAACTCGATCAACGAACGCTACTGCGTGGCGAAGGTTTCCGCCGCGCGCTGCAAAAGGCCGGTTTGTATGATCCAGCCCTGGAAGTGCTGACACCACGAGCCTCTTCGGTGGGTCTGGGAGGCGAATTATTCCTGCAACTGCTCGCTGCCCATCCAGACGTCGATGCGATCTTCTTCGGCAACGACGACCTGGCCCAGGGTGCGTTGCTCGAAGCGTTGCGCAATGGAATCAAGATCCCCGAGCGCGTGGCGATCCTCGGCTTCAACGACCTGCCGGCATCAGAGCACATGGTGCCGCGCCTGAGCAGCATCAGCACCCCACGAGAAGCCATCGGCCGTCGCTCCGCGGAGCTGATGCTGACCTTGCTGGCCGGCAATTCAGTGACCAAACCGGTGCAGGATATGGGGTTTGAATTGAAGGTGCGCGAGAGCACCTGAAGCGCGACCATTCCCACGCTCCGCGTGCTAGATTCCCGATACCTGGAACAGCAAACGGAGAAGCTCAATGGGACATACGCTGAAGATTTTGGGTCGGGCCTCGTCAATCAACGTCAGAAAAGTCCTGTGGACCTGCGACGAACTGGGCGTTTCCTACGAACGCGAAGACTGGGGCAGCGGTTTCGCATCGACCCAGAGCCCGGAATTTCTCCAGCTCAACCCCAATGCACAAGTGCCGGTCCTCATCGATGAAGCCGGCGTGCTGTGGGAGTCCAATACCATTTGCCGGTACCTGGCCGGCAAACACCAGAACACTGATCTGTTGCCCATCGAACCGGCGGCGCGCGCTCGCGTGGAGCAGTGGATGGACTGGCAAGCCACCGAACTCAACCCGTCGTGGGGCTACGCATTTTTTGCGCTGGTCAGGCAATTGCCGAACTTCCAGGACTCGCAGCGGATTGCTGATGGCGTTCGCGGCTGGAACGCAAAAATGGGCATCCTCGAACAGCAACTCGCGACAACCGGTGCATATGTCGCCGGACCGCAGTTCACACTGGCCGATATCCTCATCGGATTGTCGGTCAACCGCTGGCGGATGACCCCGATGGAACGCCCGGACTACCCCGCCGTCGACGCCTATTGCCAGCGGCTGGCGTTGCGGTCGGGGTTTATGGAACACGCTTGCAACGGCGTGCCTTGATTTCACCCCCGGCCCAGTTCAAGCGCGAAACCTGCGGGAGCGGGCTTGCCCGCGATAGCGGAATGTCAGTCAACGAATGTGTTGAATGTGACGCCGCCATCACGGGCAAGCCCGCTCCCACATGGATTGCGGTCTGCAAGCATCCCCAACAACACCCGCACCGCCGCCGAAGGTTCTTTGTGAGGCGCGACCACCAAGGCAAACTCCCGCTCGATATGCGGCATCACCGGCACTACTCGCAAGCCTCGGCGATTGGCAGGCAAGGTCATTTCCGGCACCAAAGTCACACCGATGTTTTCCCGCACCAGAGTGAACGCACTGCTCCACTCTCGCACCTCGGCTCGCACATCCAGCAGTTGTAGCCCGGCGTCGGCGGCCAGGCTGCGGGCATTGGTCGAACAACCGCCCGTGGCCAGCACAAAGGGTTGCTCCGCCAGTTCAGCCAATGAAACGCCCTCCTCATTCGAGCGGCGCGCCAAGGGGTGGCCACCAGGCAGAACCGCCACCCAGGCATCACGCCCCAGACGACCGGCACTGCGCGCGGGTACCGGGTTCAATACCACGCCGACATCCACCAGCCCGGTACTGAGCAATGTTTCCACTTCATCGTCGCTGACCTCCAGCGCCACCACTTGAATGCCGGGATACAGCCTATTGAACTGGCGCAGCAGCGGCGGCAGAAAGGTCGCCAACACCAACGGAAAACTGGCCAGGCGAATCGTCCCGCGCTGGATGTCCTTAGCGGCATCGACGGTACTGCGAATGTTCTCGAGGGCGCCGAGCATGGTTCGCGCCTGTTCGATCACAGGCAAGCCGATGGCGGTCGGCAAGGTCTGACGGTTTTCCCGGCTGAACAGCTGAACGCCCAAGGTTTCTTCGATCAGTGCCAGCGCCTGACTGGCACCGGACTGGGTCATCCCGACCCGCTCGGCCGCCCGGGTGATGTTGCCGGTGTCGGCCACCGCCACCACCATTCGCCAATGCATCAGGTTCATCATGGCAGTAGCTTTCCTAATGGCAGTGTTCTGAAAGATTAATTTTACCGAGGGTGCCGCGCACTATGACACTGGCGCAAACCTGCAACCAGAGCCCTGCCCATGAAGTTGTATTACGCCCCGCAAGCCTGCTCATTGGCGCCGCACATCGTGCTGCGCGAACTGGATCTGCCGTTCGAGTTGGTCCGCGTCGACAACAGCACCAAGCAAACCGCCACCGGCGAGGACTTCCTCGCCATAACCCCCAAAGGCTACGTCGCGGCGTTACAGCTGGATAACGGTGATGTGCTGACCGAAGGCCCGGCGATCCTGCAGTACCTGGCGGACTTGCGGCCCGAGGCCAACCTGGCAGCGGAGAACAGGACGTTCGAGCGGGTGCGTTTGCAGGAATGGCTGAATTTCGTTTCGACCGAGATTCATGGCGGGCTGGGTTGGCTGTTCAATTCGCAGTTTTCGGATGACGTGAAAGCGCTCATCAAAGAGAAGCTGTTCAAGCGTTTTGTCGTGTTGAGTCAGACGCTGGAGGGGCAGGATTATCTGATGGCTAGCGGATTCAGTATTGCTGATGCGTATCTGTTTACGGTGTTGCGCTGGACGCAGGTGTTTGGCATCGATCTGGATCAATGGCCGGCGTTGGCGCGGTTTCAGGCGCGGGTTGATTCGCGGCCAGCCGTGAAGGCGGCGTTGGCTGCGGAGTTGCCGTAAGGCTTGAAATCATTCGCGAGCAAGCCCGCTCCCACATTTAACCGAGTTCTTACTGTAAGAATGCGATCAAATGTGGGAGCGGGCTTGCTCGCGAAGGCGGCAGTTCAGACACTACAGAAACATCAGACAAAAACTACAAACTCTCACTCACCTTCGTAGCCACCTCCCCCGGCACCCAAACCTTCCACACCTGCGGCTGATCGCGCAAAAACGCTTCGGCCACCTGACGCGGTGGCTGGCGTTTTTCGCTCATCTGCCCGAGGGTCTGGTTCAGCAGATTGATCGGCAAATCGACCTTTTCGAAGAACGCCACCAGGTCCGGGTACTGCGCCTTGAACGGTGCCGACACACCGATAGCCAGGCTGGCCGGCATCGAACGTGTGCCCTTGGGGTTCGGGTTGTTGGCATCGGCCAGGGTCTTCCAGGCTTGCGCATCGAACGGCGGCTCTTCGAGTTTCACCAGTTTGAATCGACCCAGCAGTGGCGTCGGCGACCAGTAGTAAAACAGTACCGGTTTGCCACGGCGGATCGATGAAGCGACCTCGGCATCCAGCGCCGCGCCGGAACCGGTGCGGAAGTTGACGTAGCTCGCAGTCAGGTCATAGGCCTTGAGTTTCTGGCTGTTGACGATCTCCGATGTCCAGCCGGTCGGGCTGTTGAGGAAACGCCCGCGGCTTGGGTCTTCGGGGTCGCGGAACACGTCCTTGTAGCGCGCCAGGTCGGCGACGGATTTCAGCTCCGGCGCCAAAGGTTTAATGCCGCGTTCCGGGTCGCCCTTGATCACGTATTCCGGCACCCACCAACCTTCGGTGGCGCCTTTGACCGTGTCGCCCAAACCAAACACTTTGCCCTCCGATGCCGCCTTGACCCAGGCCGGACTGCGCCCGGCCCACTCTTCGCCGATCACTTGAATATCGTTCTTCGCCAAGGCTGCTTCGAGGCTGACAGTACTGCCCGGCAAGGTGTCGGTCGGGTAGCCATAACCTTTCTCGACGATCAACCGCAGGATCTCGGTGATCAGGCTGCCACTTTCCCAGGTGATGTCACCGAAGTGGATGGGCGTGGTTTTTTCTGCAGCCGGAACGTGCCCAGCCACAAGGCTCAGGGCCAGCAGCGAACTGCCGAGCAGGGTTTTGATCGATCTCATGCAGACCTCTGGGTCAGGGGTAATCGGTTCAAGGGTTCGTTGGCACTGTGCCGGGCGCACAGTGCCTGGGAGCGGGTCATGTAGACGCTGACCGAGCGCAGGGAAATGCCCAGTTCGGCGGCGATTTGGGGGTAGGTCAGGCCGTCGATTCGCGACAACAGGAAGGTTGCCCTGACCTTGCCCGGCAGGCGCTCGAGGGTTTGATCAAGGCGTGTCAGGGCCTGGGAAAACTGCGCCAGATCTTCAGGCGATGGTCCGCCGAACGGGTCAATCGGCGATAGCTGATCGAGGTGTTGGCGTTCCAGGTCGCGACGACGCCACAGCTGATAAATCAACCGATGGGCAATGGTGGTGAGCAAGGCGCGAGGTTCGCGAATTGGCGTCAGACCTGGCGATTCGAGCAACTGCACGAAGGTCTCGGCGGCGATGTCTTCGACGCTGGGACTGGCCCCCAGGTATCGGCGCAGCCGTGTACACAGCCAGGCATAGTGGGCGCGGAACAATCCGCCCACGTCGTTGCGATGAGAAAGGTCGGCGCCGGACATAGAGGCTCCATGGGTTAGGGGTCGCTGAATGTCCGGTGATCCGGTGGCGCGATCCTAGCAAGGAGCCTTATTCATTAATAATACTTAAAATGAATTTTTATATTCCATAAATGAATTTAAATAAGCGGCCTCTGATACATCGCTATCGCGGGCAAGCCACGCTCCCACAAATCCACCGAAATGCTGTGGGAGTGTGGCTTGCCCGCGATTGATGGGATTGTTGGCACAAGCCTCAAGCCTCAGCGCAACCGCCCGTACCCCAACGCTTCGGCCTCCTGCTGATAATCGAGAATAACTTGATAGTCGCTTTCGGTGGCCGGCAGCACTTCCTGCAGGCCGAGGATTTCCGCGACTTCGGGCAGTTCCTTCAACGTCTGATTCATCACCCGTCGAAGCTGTTCAGCCTGCTCATCGGTGGTGCCAGCGGCCGCGATGTAGGGCAACGTCGGGCTGAACGCCGTGCGTGCCAACACGCGCAGGCCTTCGACTTCTGCTTGGGCATGCTGCGCCAGATAGGCGAAGGTCACGCTGTCGATGGCGGCCAGGTCTGCCAGGTCATCACGCAGCCAACGCAGGCTTTCGCGGTGGCTGCCACTGATGGCCACACTGGCAAAAAACTGCCCGTCGCGGTGCAGTGGCGCCAGTCGGTGACGCAACAGGTTCATGCCACTGTTGGAGTCTTCGCCGTTGATCACACCGCGACTGCCTCGCAAGGCTGACAAGGTCCATCGAGGATCGTCGGCGCGAGTCAATAACAGGCTGCAATGGTTACCGCCATTGCTGTCCGGAAGTTCGTAACGAGGACGACCGATAACCCGGACACGACCGCGTAAAGCCGTCATCAGGGGATAGCCGCAAGTCTGGGTCAGCAGCAGGCGCGGGGACAACCAGAGGTCCATCAGCGACAGCCCTTCGGCATCGAGGCGAGTGCTGCCGAGCTGTTCGAGAATCCGCGCTAGCCAACGCTCGTTGGCTTGGCGGATCGACTCGGGAGCGACGTACATCAGTAATTCAGCGAGGTGTTGTGTCATCAAAGTCTCCCTACAACAAAAATCCAGTGTGGGAGCGAGCCTGCTCGCGATGGCGGTGTGTTTGGCAACATCAATGTTGGATGTAATGGCCTCATCGCGAGCAGGCTCGCTCCCACAGGGGGAACGCGTTCGCAATCAGTGGAACGGGTGTTTCGGGCTATCAATGGCTTTCACTCCATTTTCTCGCCACAACTGAACATAACCCTGCACCACAAACCCGCCACTACGCGTCAGCCATTGCTCGCGGCGCGTGCGATAGGCCCGCGGCAGGTCGTACCAGGGCAGGCCCGGCAAGTCGTGGTGCACCAGGTGCAAGTTGAGGTTCAGGAATAGCCAACGCCACGGCCATGCCGCTTCATTGATGACGGTGCGTTGCTCGGGTTGCACGTGGGGACGGTGTTCATAGTAAGAGCGGATCATCGCAATCGACAGCGCCGGCACGCTGATCAGCAACAGGTAATGCCAGACCGGCAGCACGCTGTAGCGGGCGATGAACGTCAGCATCAGCAGCGTCAGCGCACCGTGGGTAAGCCACATCAACCAGGCTTGGCGCTGACCCGCTTTTAGCCTTTGCAACTCATCCCGGGCCAGCGCCAGCAAGGCCAGTGGCGCACCGAGGACAAAGCGCCCGAGCACGGTTTTGTTCAGCCAGTGCAGGCCCTTTTCGAACAGAGAACTGCGCTGCCACTGTTCAGCGCTCAGGTAACGGCTTTCCGGATCGCGACCGGGAACGGTCAGGTCTTCATCGCGGTGATGCAACAAATGACTGTCGCGGTACAAGGTGTAGGGATACCAGACCGCGAACGGCGCATAACCGAGGATTTTGTTCAGCGTTTGCCAACGGGTGGGATGGCCGTGCAGCAATTCGTGCTGCACCGACAACCACAACACCAACAGTGGAATCAGCAACAACGCGCTCCACCAGAGCCCCAATCGAGCGCCGCCCAGGACAATGCTGAACCAGCCGACATACACGCCGACCAACAGCAGCCAGGTCGGCCACTCGGTGCGAGCGGTCAAGCGTTGGCGCAGGGTTTCGATTTCTTCACGGTGGGCAGCATCAAAATAATGGGGCATGGCTTTGCTCAGATCGGGAACCAGTCCCCCTCTGTGCAATGGCGCAGGGATTTCTTGCAGATTATCTGGTTATTTCGATAGGCCTGAAAAACAAGGAGCCCGAGGACTCGGGCTCCGTTGACGCGGGATCAGTGGCCGAACACGCCCACCTTCTTGGCCTTCTTGTCCGCACGTTTTTCATCGGCGGTTTTAGCCGGTTTCTTCTTTGCCGCTTTCTTTGAATCCATGCCTTTGGCCATGATACATACTCCACTCATACGGGACGTGAGATCAGGTATACACCTATCGCGGCGCCCGCGTTCTTTTATAATCACCCGCTTTGCGCACTGACAGTCCAGGCCCATGCCCAACACCCAGTACACCTTGCTCGACGAGCCGTTATGGCCGTTGATGAACAAGTTTTACCGCGCCCACCAATCGTCGATGAAAGCAGTCCGCGACGCTCGCCTGTGGGTCGCGAAACGCGATGAGATCATTGCGGCGTTATGTTTGCGGCCAGTGGCCGGCGGGCATTGGCTGACCGGGTTGTTCGTCGACCCGCGCTGTCGCGAGCAAGGGATCGCCGCGACGTTGATCGCCCACGCCATCAAGCACCTCGAAGAACCAGTCTGGTTGTTCTGCCATCCGGATCTGCGTGGTTTTTATGAACGTCGAGGTTTTACATTCGACCCGCCCCTGCCCTACGCCATGGCTGAACGGTTGAGCCGTTATGCGCGGAGCAAACCGATGATTGCGATGGGTTTGGAACCGACCAGATAAAGCCCTAAAAGGCTTATGGAGATCACCTGTGGGAGCGAGCCTGCTCGCGATAGCGGTGTACCGGTCACCATCAATGTTGACTGTCAGAGCCTCATCGCGAGCAGGCTCGCTCCCACATTGGTTTTGAGGTGTTTTCGAATCAGTCGTCCGCCGCAGGGTCCAGGTCCGGGAACATCACCTCGGTAAACCCGAATTTGCTGAAATCACTGATGCGCGACGGGTATAGCCGGCCGATCAGGTGATCGCATTCATGCTGCACCACCCGCGCATGAAATCCCGAGGCAATGCGTACAATCGGCTCGCCCTTGGGATCGAAGCCTTCATAACGAATCTGCTGATAACGATCCACTGCACCCCGCAGGCCCGGCACCGACAGGCAGCCTTCGAACCCCTCTTCAAGGGTCGGACTCAATGGAGTGATCAGTGGATTGATCAGAATCGTCTGCGGCACCGCTTCGGCGTCCGGATAGCGTTCGCTGTGTTCGAAACCAAAGATCACCAGTTGCAGGTCGACACCGATCTGCGGCGCGGCCAGGCCGACCCCACCGACGCTTTCCATGGTCTGGAACATGTCGTCGATCAACTGCCACAACTCAGGGCTGTCGAACATTTCTGTCGGCACCGGTGGGGCAATGCGCAGCAGGCGTTCATCGCCCATTTTCAGAATTTCACGGATCATTTCAGGGCTTCGTCAGTGGTTGGCTTGATTGAGTGATCCCGTCCCAATCCCGAAACGTGATGTTTGGGTTCTTCGGGCACTTTTTCGCCAGGTTTCTTGCCTTCAGATGACATGTGCTCGATCACCGCATTCATTTCCGCGCCGAGCAACAGCACTGCAGCGGAAATATAGAAGTACAGCAGCAACACGATGATCGCGCCGATACTGCCATACATGGCGTTGTAATTGGCGAAGGTTTTGACGTAGAGACCGAAGCCCAGCGAAGCAATGATCCAGACCACCACGGACAACACCGCACCTGGGGTGATGAAGCGAAACTCTTGTTTAACGTCGGGCATGACGTAGTAAATCAGCGCCACCGCCATCATCAGCAGAATCACCACCACCGGCCAGCGGACGATGGTCCAGACGGTCACAATGAAATCTTCGAGGCCCACTTGCGCGGCGATCCAGCTCATCACCTGCGGCCCGAGCACCATCAGCGCTGCGGCGATCAGCAGCATGCCGGCGATGCCGATGGTGTAGAAAATCGACAGCGGAAAGCGCTTCCAGACCGGACGGCGTTCGACCACGTCGTACGCGGCGTTCATCGCGCTCATCATCAGCCGCACACCGGCAGATGCGGTCCACAGGGCAATCACGATACCCACCGAGAGCAAGCCGCCCTTGGATTGCTGAAGCTGGTCGATCACCGGGTTCACCTGTTCCAGTGCCTGGGGGGGCAGGACCAGTTCCGATTGCAGGCGCAGCCAGGAGAAGAAGTCCGGCAAATGCAGAAAACCGATCAGGGCGATCAGGAACAGGATAAAAGGGAACAGCGAGAACAGCATTTGATAGGCCAGCGCCGAGGCATAGGTCGACATCTCATCGTCGATGAACTCAGTGACCGTACGCATCATCACCCGATGCAGGGGCAAACCTTTCATGGTTGGAAAAAACATTAGCGTCTCCTTTCGCCGCAAAAAGGTTGAAGTCATGGCGACTCAGGGGCCGTTTTCTACAACAAAGTAGCCTACTTGGCGACTTTGAAACAATCACAGGGTATATCTCGCCTATCCAACATAAAAACGGCCATCTTCGGATGGCCGTTTCTGTTACTCGTCAAATGCCGGATTACGCCTTATCGATGCCTTTTTTGAGAGCATCCTTGGCTTTGCCGATCGCTTGCTGGGTTTCGCCTTTCCTCTCCTGCGCCACGCCTTCGGAGCGCAGTCTTTCGTTGCCGGTGGCCTTGCCGACGCCTTGCTTGACGTTGCCGGCCGCTTCATTTGCCATGCCTTTAACTTTATCGCCAGTGCTGCTCATGGTATTTCTCCTGTGAACATTTCAACGGGGAAAGTAGTTACACAAGGATTGACCGGGGGCCTGTGCGCGGAGTTTCATTTATTTATTAACCGGACATTTCGCAGGTTAGGCTTTATGTTTGCAGCCTTTGCCCCGAGAATGCGCAACGTATTCAGGCCATGGCGCTGAAGATCCATTCCCGTAGGAACGTTATGAAACTCGATAAAAAGCAGGCCATTGCCCGCAGAAACCAGGAACTCGGCGGTGCTGTGCTTGGTGTCAACAACTGCCATTTCACCGAATTGAACCGCAACCGCAATATCTTCTGGTTCGATATTCCGGTCGCGCGCCTGGCCGTTGGTCAGTACGAATGGATTCACTTGCTGATGCACACCCCGGATACCGACGAACTGTTGCACCTTAAAGTGCCGACGGTGTTCCTGCGCGAGAAACTCGAAGGCCTGGTGGTGCGCAACCAAGGCAAGCGCAAGGCAGCCCTGAGCCTGGAACTGAGCGCCGACAAGGACTCCTACCTGCAGGACATGCGCCCGGCCGGTACCAACGTCAACTTCGTGCAGTTCCGTCAGTAACAGCAAAAGCTAAAAGCTTTGATCGTTCCCACGCTCTGCGTGGGAATGCCGCCACGGACGCTCCGCGTCCGATGCTGGGACGCAGAGCGTCCCGGGCTGCGTTACCACGCAGAGCGTGGGAACGATCAGTCAGGCAACAAAAAGCCCCGCATCTGCGGGGCTTTTGTTTGGCTAGGCGCTGACTTTCTTCACGCCCAGCTTCTTCAGCTCTTCGTCGCGCAGTTCGCGGCGCAGGATCTTGCCGACGTTGGTGGTCGGCAGCGCGTCGCGAAATTCCACGGCTTTCGGCACTTTGTAGCCGGTGACGTTGGCGCGCATGTGCTCCATCACCTGATCCTTGGTCAGGGTCACACCCGGTTTGGCGACGATAAAGATCTTGATCGCCTCGCCCGACTTCTCGTCCGGCACACCGATGGCCGCGCATTGCAGCACGCCCGGCAGAGTCGCCAGCACGTCTTCAAGCTCATTGGGATAAACGTTGAAACCGGACACCAGGATCATGTCTTTCTTGCGATCGACAATGCGCATGTAACCGTCAGGCTGGATCAGCGCGATGTCACCGGTCTTCAACCAGCCTTCGCTGTCGAGTATTTCATCGGTGGCGTCCTGACGCTGCCAGTAGCCCTTCATGACTTGCGGACCTTTCACACACAGCTCACCGATGGCGCCCAACGGCTGTTCAACACCGGCATCGTCGATGACTTTGCACAGCGTCGATGGCACCGGAATACCGATGGTGCCGATCTGGATGTTCTGGCTCGGGTTCACCGTGGCCACCGGGCTGGTTTCGGTCATGCCGTAACCTTCGCAGATCGGGCAACCGGTAACCTCTTTCCAGCGTTCGGCCGCGGCCAGTTGCAAGGCCATGCCGCCGGACAGAGTGATTTTCAGGCTGGAGAAATCCAGCTTGCGGAACGCTTCGTTGTTGCACAGCGCGACGAACAGCGTGTTCAGGCCGACGAAACCACTGAACTTCCACTTCGACAGTTCCTTGACCATCGCCGTCAGGTCGCGCGGGTTGCTGATCAGGATGTTGTGGTTGCCGATCAGCATCATCGCCATGCAATGAAAGGTGAACGCATAGATGTGGTACAGCGGCAGCGGGGTGATCAGGATCTCGCAACCTTCATTGAGGTTGGAACCCATCAGCGCTTTGCACTGCAGCATGTTCGCCACCAGATTGCGATGGGTCAGCATCGCACCCTTGGCCACGCCGGTAGTGCCACCGGTGTATTGCAGCACGGCAACGTCGCTGCTGGCCGGGTTGGCTTCCGCCACTGGCTGGCCATGGCCCTTGCGCAGCACGTCATTGAATTTGATGGCCTTGGGCAAGTGATACGCCGGAACCATCTTCTTCACGTACTTGATGACGCTGTTGACCAGCAGACGCTTGAGCGGCGGCAGCAGGTCGGCCACTTCAGTGACGATCACATGCTTGACGCCGGTTTTCGGCACGACGGTCTCGGCCAGATGCGCCATGTTGGCCAGGCAGACCAGGGCTTTGGCACCGGAATCGTTGAATTGATGTTCCATTTCCCGCGCGGTGTACAGCGGGTTGGTATTGACCACGATCAGCCCGGCGCGGATGGCACCGAAAACGGCGACCGGGTACTGCAGCACGTTGGGGAGTTGCACGGCGATTCGATCGCCGGGTTGCAAATCGGTATGCTGTTGCAGGTAAGCAGCAAAGGCACCGGACAATTCGTACAGCTCACCGTAGGTGATTGTCTTGCCCAGGTTGCTGAATGCCGGTTTGTCAGCGAAGCGTTGGCAGGATTGCTTCAACACTGCCTGAATATTCGGATACTCGTCTGGATTGATCTCGGCAGCAATTCCAGCTGGGTACTTATCCTTCCAAAAGTCTTCGATCATGGAAGCCCACTCCTCAGCAACGCGAATTCAAATACCGCATTTGATGCGATTATTATTGGTGTTTGATTATTGGTGAGTCTGGCTTTTAACAAGGCCGAGAAGTCACAAAGCGCGCCGAGAGTAGCAGCTTTGCCAAGGGCCGACCAGAGCCAAAAACGGCCTCTATAGTCACTTTAATGACTCAAGACAAACAAACGGTCATTTTAGAGCAAAAATTCTATATAGCCTTAAAAGCCCCGTACTTTGGGCCTCTTCCCTGAAAAGCATCGCGGGCAAGCCCGTTCCCACAAGGTCCGCGTCGTACACATTCTTTGTGCACACTGAACATGTGGGAGCGTGGCTTGCCCGCGACCCGCGCGAAGCGCGGCCATTCAACGATCAGGCGATCTCTCGCAACTCCCGCCGCAGAATCTTGCCCACCGGCGTCATCGGCAACGACTCTCGCAAGACGATGTGCTTGGGGACTTTGTACGCCGTGAAGTTTTCCTTGCAGTAGGCCTTCAGCTCTTCAAGGCTCACCCCGGATTCGCGGGCCACCACAAACAACTTCACCGCCTCCCCCGAACGCTCGTCCGGCACGCCGATCACCGCGCAGTTGGCGACTTTCGGGTGAGCCATCACCACGTCTTCGATCTCGTTCGGGTACACGTTGAAGCCCGAGACGATGATCATGTCTTTCTTGCGATCGACGATGCGCACGAAACCGTCCGGGTCGATCACCGCAATGTCGCCGGACTTGAACCAGCCGTCGGCGTCCAGCACTTCGGCGGTGGCTTCGGGTTTCTGCCAATAGCCCTTCATGATCTGCGGGCCCTTGATGCACAGTTCGCCACGCTCGCCCAGCGATTGCTCGACGCCTTCATCGTTGATCACTTTCAGGGTTGTGCCTGGCACCGGCAGGCCGACCGTGCCGATGCGCGACTTGTCGCCGTAGGGATTGGTGCAGGCCACTGGCGAGGTTTCGGTCAGGCCGTAACCTTCGGTGATGCGGCAACCGGTGAGCTGCTCCCAGCGCTCGGCCGTGGCCTTGACCAGCGCGGTGCCGCCGGAGTTGGTGAGTTTGAGGCTGGAGAAATCCAGGGTCTTGAAGTCGGGATGGTCCATCAGCGCGACGAACAGCGTGTTGAGCCCCAGCAGCGCCGAAAACCGCCAGTTCTTCAGTTCCTTGATGAAGTTACCAATGTCCCGTGGATTGGTGATCAGCACGTTGTGGTTGCCGGTCACCATCATGCACATGCAGTTCGCCGTAAAGGCATAGATATGGTACAGCGGCAGCGGCGCGATCATCACTTCCTGACCTTCGCGCAGCAGTGGTTGACCGTCTGCACCAAATTGCCCCAGACACGCCCGCGCCTGCTGCATGTTCGCCACCAGATTGCCGTGGGTCAGCATGGCGCCCTTGGCCAGCCCGGTGGTGCCGCCGGTGTATTGCAGCACGGCGATGTCGTCGAGGCCGACGTACAGCGGTTTGATGCCCAGGCCCCGGCCCAGACGCAGCGCGCTCTTGAAGGAAATAGCCTGCGGCAAGGAATAGTCCGGGACCATCTTCTTGACTTTGCTCACCAGGGTATTGACCAGCCAACCCTTGGCGGTGGGCATCAAGTCGCCCATCTTCGCTTCGATCAGGTACTGAATGTCGGTGTCGGGCAGCACTTCCTGGACCTTCTGTCCGAACACGTTCAGGTAGACCAGCGCCCGGGCACCGGAGTCCTTGAACTGATGACGCATCTCCCGCGCGGTGTACAACGGGTTGGTATTGACCACGATCAGCCCGGCGCGCAAGGCGCCGAACACGGCAATCGGGTAATGCAGGACGTTGGGCATCTGCACTGCGATGCGATCCCCCGGCACGAGGTCGGTGTGGGCTTGCAGGTACCCGGCAAACGCGGCGCTGTAGCGTTCCAGTTCGGCGTAGGTCAGGGTCACGCCCATGTTGCTGAACGCCGGGCGGTCGGCAAATTTCTTGCAGGAACGCTCGAACACCTCGATCACCGACTTATAGGCTCCAAGATCAATATCCAGGGGCACGCCAGCCGGGCGCTTGTCATTCCAGAAATCAGGTTGCATTGTTCTTGTCCTCTTTACCTGAGCCTATCCGGGGCCGCTTTCTGTCCTTTCTCAAAAACAGAAAGCGAAAAACGGTGCTTCCCGGACACTAGCAGCTATAACGAATCAGGCAAATATGCGTACGGTCGTCATTGATTGCGTGAATCTTGCTGCCCCGCCGTGGCCTGATCAGACAGTAGGCGACGGGATGCGCTATACAATGCATCGAGGCTGTTTCCCACCCGGCAGCCTCATGCAGCCCAACGCAAAGGAATCGCCATGATCCACGACACTTTCTGGCTGACCGCGAGTGACCGCAGCAGCCTCTTCGTCAACCAGTGGCTGCCGGCCGCGCCGCTCAAGGCGGTGATCCTGCTGGCCCACGGCATGGCGGAACACAGCGGCCGTTACGCCCGTCTGGCGCAAGCATGCTGTGATCAGGATTACGGCGTTTATGCGCCCGACCTGCGTGGACATGGCAAAACTGCCGAAAACGGCACCTTGGGCCATTTCGCCGATGATGATGGCTGGTGCAAAGTGGTCGGCGACCTGGCCAGCCTTAACCAACATATCGGCCAACAGCATCCCGGCGTGCCGATCGTGTTGCTCGGCCACAGCATGGGCAGCTACATCGCCCAGGCTTATTTGCTGCACCACAGCGCCAGCCTGCACGGGGCGATTCTCAGCGGCTCGAACTTCCAGCCCGTAACGCTCTATCGCGCAGCGCGACAGATTGCTCGCCTCGAACGCCTGCGCCAAGGGCCCAAGGGTCTCAGTGCGCTGATCGAATGGCTGTCGTTCGGCTCATTCAACAAGAAATTCAAACCGGCGCGCACGCCGTTCGACTGGCTGAGTCGCGACCCGACTGAAGTCGACAAATACGCCAATGACCCGCTCTGCGGCTTTCGCTGCACCAATCAACTGTGGATCGATTTGCTCGGCGGCTTGCAGCAAATCAGCAAAGCGTCCAATCTCGCCCAGATCGATCCGGGCCTGCCGCTGCTGGTGATCGGCGGCGAATGTGATCCGGTGAGCGAAGGCAAACGTCTGAAAGATCTGGCCCACGCCCTGCGCGACGCTGGCTGCCAGAACCTGCAGCTGACTATTTACCCGCAGGCCCGGCATGAACTGTTCAATGAAATCAATCGCGATGAAGTGACTGCCGATGTGCTGAACTGGATCGCCCAGGACTTGAGCGCTCGCCGGCCACCCAGAACCGAATAGTTTTTTTGTGGATTTTTTTTAATTCGTCACAGGAATAGAGACAGATGACCCAGGTTACCAACACGCCTTACGAAGCCCTTGAAGTCGGCCAGACCGCCAGCTACAGCAAGACCGTCGAAGAGCGCGACATTCAGTTGTTCGCCGCGATGTCCGGCGACCACAACCCGGTGCACCTGGACGCCGAGTTCGCCGCCGCCAGCATGTTCAAGGAGCGTATTGCCCATGGCATGTTCAGCGGCGCATTGATCAGCGCGGCGGTGGCTTGCGAGTTGCCTGGGCCGGGGACGATTTATATCGGTCAGACGATGAGCTTTCAGAAGCCGGTGAAAATTGGCGACACACTGACCGTGCGCCTGGAAATTCTCGAGAAACTGCCGAAGTTTCGTGTACGTATCGCCACCCGGGTGTTCAACCAGCGCGATGAGTTGGTCGTGGATGGCGAGGCGGAAATTCTGGCGCCGCGCAAGCAACAGACCGTGACGTTGCCGACGTTGCCGGCGATCAGCATCGGCTGATTTGCAAGTCCGCATGATCATTCCCACGCTCCGCGTGGGAATGCATCCAGTGACGCTCCGCGTCACCAACGGCAAGACGCAGAGCGTCCTGGGCGGCATTCCCACGCGGAGCGTGGGAATGATCAGTTACCTTCCTCCTGCACCTGCACACTCGCCGTCATCCCCGCGCTCAAACTGATCCCTTCAGGCAACGTGTCGAGCTTGATCCGCACCGGAATCCGCTGCGCCAGGCGTACCCAGTTAAACGTCGGTTCCACCTCGGCCAGCAACTGCCCATCGGGCGTGGTATTGCGGTCGGTAATCCCGCGACTGATGCTTTCGACGTGCCCCTGCAACGCCTCCCCGGCGCTCATGAGCCAGACTTTGACCGGATCGCCGACGCGAATTCGCGGCAGTTTGGTTTCTTCAAAATACGCCTGCACATAAAAGGTCGAATCGTCGATCAACGCCATCACCGGTTGCCCGGCATTCACGTAATTACCCTGGGCCAGACGCAGGTTGGTGACGTGACCGCTGCGCGGCGCATGCACCTCGCTGCGAGTCAGGTTGAGTTGCGCGACCTTGGCTTCAGCCTGAGCTTCACGCAGTTCGCCCCGGGCGATGCCGGCATTGATTTGCGCGTTCTCGCGCAGTTCGGCACTGATCGCCTGCGGCCCGAGACTGGCTCGGCGGCTGGCTTCGTGTTCACGCAAACCGAGTTGCTGCTGACGGGTCTGCACCACCGCTTGCGCCTTCTCCAGCGCGGCTTCGAAACGATCACGGTCGATACTCAGCAACACATCGCCAGCCTTGACCTGTTGGTTATCGAAAGCCTTGAGCTCTCGCACCCAGCCAGACACGTCGGGGGCGATGACTACGACGTCGGCTCGGATCCGCGCGTCGCGAGTCCAGGGCGTCAACATGTAGTACTGCCACAGATGGAAGCCGGCAAAAATCGCCAGCGCCGTCAGGCTCAGGGTTATCGCGACACGTACGGATGTACGCATATTCAACTCCTTTATAAAGGCCCGAGTACGACGGTGATCAAGGTCAATACACAGACGTACAAGGCGCAATCAAACAACGCTTCGTGCCAGATCCAGCGACCGACCGGGGTCAGGCGCAATACCATGCGCAACGCTCCGGTCACCAGCAACGCCAGCAACACATCAATCAGAAACGGACTGAGCAGCACGCCGCCCACCGACCACTCACGCAAGCCCATGGCTTTGCTCCTGTTGGTGACACCAGGCACGCCAGCTGCTTTGCAATTGCAGCACAGCGCCCTGGGCGAGTTTCACCGCGTCGCTGGGCGGCAACGCGTACAAGGTTTTCAATAACGCTTCGCTGGGTTGCGCCAGCGCCTCGGCGCGACTGCCGGCCGGGCCTTGCCCGAGGACTTTTTCCAGTTGCTCGAGATAACGCTGCTGGGGCGCACTGACCGGCACCTGTGCGGCCGCCAGGCTCAAGCGCAAATGCAGCAACTCATCGCCGATGTCCAGGCCGAGCAAGCCGTCATCCCAGCGGCTGCGCGCCGGCTCCGGCAACTCGGGATAATGCCGCGCCAGTTGCAGCAAACGGTCGGCCATGCGCCCGCCGAACCAGCTTTCGGCGCCGCGCAGATTGCGTCGGGTGAGGCGCACCAGATCGGCGAGGGTCGCCGCCAGTAAGCGTCGGCCATGCCATGTCGGGTTACGCATGATCAGCAAGTGAAACGCCAATACGGCAGCGCCGACACCGATCAACATGGCCTGAGCGCTATTGAAGAAATTCGCGACATCGAACTTCATCGTGTTCAGCGGCGAAACCAGCACAATAAAGTGCAGACAGAAGGAAGTGGCCGTGGCGCCGATCTGCGGTTTGGCCATGCCCAGCGCGCCGAGAAACAGCGGCACGCCCATGCCCATGCACAGCAGCGCAAACCCGCTCCATTGCGGCAGCAGAAACTGCCCGACGATAAACGCCGATGGAATCGCCAGCAGGATGCCCCGTAGAAAACTCATGCCGATTTGCGCCCCATTCTCGCGGCTGGCAAACAGACTGCACACCACACACGTCAGCACCAGAGCGCCCGACGCCGCAGGCCATGCCGTCGCCAGCCAGAAACCCGACACCACCAGAAACGCCAGCGCACTGCGCGCGCCAAAGACCAGCGCCAATGACAGGTCGCGATGCGGCGTAAGGGTTCTCGGCGGGTCGGCCGTTTCACGCCCCTCCTGCACCGCTTTCAATGCGGTACAGGCCGCCATGGCGGTATCGAGCAACAAAGTGAAACGGGCCAGACAGTAACTTTGCGCAGCACTGATGTGTGGATCGTGAGAGGCGTCGAGCAACCTCGGGCGCAAGGCTTGCAACTGGGCGGTATCACAAGCGCCAATCGCTTCTTGAACCTCGGTCATCCATGGCATCAGTTGCTCGGCTTCGAGCAGTTCCAATTGATTCCATTGGCGGCGTACCGAACGGGCGATGCGCAACAGCATCAACAACTTCTGACTCAAACCGCTGATGGCCCGCGCTCGTTGCCGACCGAGGCTACCTTCAAACCAGGCATGCTCGCGCTGGGCATCGACCGCGACGATTTTCCCGAGTATTTCCAGTAAGCCTTTACGCGCCTGAGCGTCGCCGGCCAACGTCGCACGCGCGGCATTCATGCCGCTTTGCCAGGCTGCCCGGGCCTGGTCCGCCAGTTGCCGTTCGACCCGCAAAGGCCAGAGCAACGCACTGGCAGCGGTGGCGCAGAGAATGCCCAGGCAGATTTCCGTGCAGCGCGCCACGGCTTGATCGAACACTGTCAGCGGATGGGTAATGGCTGGCAATGCGATGATCGCCACCGTGTAACCGGCCAACACGAAGGAATAGGACCAGGCACTGCGCAGCAAGGTCGAACTCGCCGTACACAACCCGAGCCACAACGCCAACGCCAGCAAAAACAGCCAGGGCGTCTGAGCGAACAGGCCCATGAACACCACCGACATGATCGTCCCGACCAGCGTACCCAACAGCCGTGCCAAACCCTTGTGCACCACCATCCCGGACAACGGTTGGGCGACGATAAATGCCGTCATCAACGCCCACGACGGTTGCTCCAGCCCCCAGCGCAACGCCAGCCACAGTGCCAGGCCGCCGCCGATCAAAGTCTTGATCGCGAACTGCAAGGCGCGGCGGTCAGGCGCGAACAAGGCCTGCAAAGTGATAGGCACGTAGGACACTCTTGAAAGGACGGTTTAACGATAGCCGGGTTAGGCGTGATGATTTGAATAACAAATTATTAGCTAGCTATCTATATCCCGTCCAGTGTTAAATCCCGAACATAAAAAAACGCCAGACTGGCTGGCGTTTTTGACAGATAACGAACGCTTATGAGCGTGCGCGAGCCTGGTTACGCAGGGCTTTCACCTGATCGTGGTTGCGTTGCACACCGTGATACTGGCGTTCAACGATGTCACGAATGCTCACCAGGTTGTCTTTGTTGATTTTTTCCAGTGCTTCCTTGTAGGCCTTCAGCGCGTGGTCTTCACCGCGTTCGGCTTCGTTCAACACTGCCTCTTCATCCTTGCCGGTGAACATCGCCTTCACATCGACCCAGCGACGGTGCATATCGCCACTGACACTGGTGGAGGTTTCCGGATCACCACCGAGGGAGCGCACAGTCGCCTGCAGCTCGGCAGCGGCAGTAGCGCAGTCGGCGGAGCGCTGCATGAACAGGTTTTTGAGTTCTGGATTCTTGATGTCTTCAGCGCAAGTCTTGAACCCTTCCTGACCGTCTTTACTGGTTTCAATCAGGTCGTTGAGTACAGAAATCGCTTCTTTATTAATGTCGGTCATTTTTCAATTCCTTGCGGTTGATGAAAGATGCAATAAGTAGTTGCAGCCTGCATGCCAGCTTTGAATTTATAACTTTTTACTTATATTTCAATTGGTTAGGTTTTAACGAGGAATCTGTATCCGCTTTTTTTGCATGATCTGTCATTTGGCCTGCATGCAGAATGCCTGTATTTTCCAGACTGCCTTGAATCAAGATGACTGATGATGAATCCCGAAAAGCTCGAACTGCTGATTACCCGCGAAATGCCCTTCGGCAAATACAAGGGCCGCATCATCGCTGACCTGCCCGGCCCATACCTGAACTGGTTCGCTCGCGAAGGTTTCCCCCACGGTGAACTGGGCGGTTTGCTGGCTTTGATGCAGGAAATCGACCACAACGGCTTGTCGGAACTGCTCGAACCCCTGCGCGCCAAACACGGCAAACCCGCGCCTCGCCACTGACCCGCCCTACCTCACCGAGTTGCTCATGCCCGATAACACCCGCCGTACCCGCGATGAAGCCTTTTGGCAGACCTTTGCCGACCGCTACGCTGTCGAACCCGGCCCCC
This sequence comes from Pseudomonas sp. TE12508, assembly GCF_056279485.1. Taxonomy (NCBI): domain Bacteria; kingdom Pseudomonadati; phylum Pseudomonadota; class Gammaproteobacteria; order Pseudomonadales; family Pseudomonadaceae; genus Pseudomonas; species Pseudomonas sp. TE12508. The sequence continues at coordinate 162,065 of NZ_JBWCCN010000006.1, forward strand.
TGAACCTGGAAAACGGTTATTTCGGGCGCATGTCGCGCACCGTGGTCGAGGAGTATCAGCGCAACATCGAACTCATCAACCGCGGCAACTCGGTGCATGTGCGCCAGCGCTTCGAACAGGGTGAAAGCGTCAAGATTCGTGCGCAACTGGCCGAGCTGATCGGTGCCCCCGCCGAAGCCGTTGCCTTCACCTGCAACGCCTCGGATGGCCTGCAATCGCTGATCCGCAACTACAATCGCCTGGCACCGGGCGATCAGGTGCTGATAAGCGATCTGGAGTACGACACGGTCAAGGGCGCAATGCGTTGGCTGGCACGTTATCGAGGCGTGGAAGTGATCGAGATCGAACACCGCCACCCCGCCAGTTTCGACAGTTTACTCACCGCTTACCGCGAAGCTTTCGTGCGTTATCCGCGACTGAAGCTGATGGCGCTGACCCACGTCACCCATCGCACCGGACTGGTCATGCCGGTGCAGGCGATTGCCGCTGCCGCCAGGGAACACGGGATCGATGTGATCCTCGACGGCGCCCATGCCCTCGGTCAGATCGAGTTCGATCTCGAGAAACTGGGCATCGCCTTTGCTGGTTACAACTTGCACAAATGGATCGGTGCGCCGCTGACGCTGGGCTTCATTTACATCGCCCCCGAGCGCCTGGCCGATATTGACCCGGACATGGGCGAGATGCATTTCCCGGTCACCGACATTCGCGCCCGCACGCCCTACAGCACGCCCAATATTCCGGCCCTGCTGACCCTGCCGTTGGTGTTCGAAGAACATCACGCCATGGGCGGTTCCGTCGCCAAGGGCATGCGGCTCAATTACCTGCGTAACCGATGGGTCGATGCCGTGCGGGGGTTACCGGGAATTGAAGTCATGACCCCGGATGACCCGCGCCTGTATTGCGCCATCACCTCGATGCGCTTTACCCGGCATGCCGATCAGCAGGCGATGGTCGAGCGCCTGCTCAACGACTACAACCTGTTTACCGTGACGCGCAGCGGTGCGGCGTGTGGCCCGTGCATCCGCATTACGCCGGGCCTCACCACCACCGCAGCCGACATGGATCGGCTGGCACGGGCGCTGACTGAATTGCGCTGAGGTCACACGGTGTATTTGTCGAAGTCCTCGGGCTTGATTTGCGATGACACTGCAAACGTGTCGACGCCGATGGTCATGTGCCCGAAAAAGCCGTCGTCGTTCGAGTCTCGACCGATGGCATGGACATTCAAGGTCGAGGCTTCGCCGCCTCGGTGTTTGTAGTGAAAATCTTCATCGTTTGTCAGCGCTGATACCGTGCGCCCGCCGTATTCTCTGGTATCAAGCACCGATCTCGACGCTACGTCCGGGAAGTAGAGTTGGCCAACCCAGGCGACATGGCGTTCTTCGAGATAGTTGTTGCCGGCTGTGATGCGTACCGCGACATGTATGTGCAGCGCTCGGCCGGCATAAAACCCCGGATAGATCGTGGTAAACCGGACGATGCCGTTTTTGTCCGTGAATTGCCCACCACGCAGGTAGGTATCATCATCGGTACGCGGGATAGACCCGATATCACCGACGCTGACTTTCTTGTCCGGGTTGATCTTGCTCCACCCCGAATACGCCCCGCGCGCGTTGCAATGCCAGATATCGACCACCGCCCCGGTGACCGGTTGACCGGTCATCGCATCGACGATCGTCAGCCGCAGCACCAAGGGGATGCCGTCCACGCCTTCGCTGATGTTGCGCCGGATCAGTTTCGGGTTTCGAAAATACGGGCCGGCGATCTGTTCGGGTGACAGTTGGCAAGCCGGAGGTGGGGATGTCATTGCAGTATTGTCGTCCATGACGTTCTCTCTTCCATAAGATGAACGCAGGTTAACGCTGGACGGGCGACGAGATGCGGTAACTATGTATCGCTTTTTTTCTTGTAGGATTTTTTTGGCAAAAAAGGGGTTGCAGCCATAAGGGGTTTATTTCAGGCAAAAAAAAACGGTGCGCCGACCAAGCGCACCGTAAAGCCGTAGAACACACAACGAAGTGTTTGGTAAATCCGGTTAATCAGTCCAGCAGGGCCAACGCCTCAGCGGTGCATTCCTGGATGCGGGCCCAGTCGCCGTTCTTGATCCACTCGGGGTCAAGCATCCAGCTACCGCCCACGCACATCACGTTTTTCAACGCCATGTAGCTCTTGATGTTGGCCGGGCTGACGCCGCCGGTCGGGCAGAATTTTACTTCGCCGAACGGGCCGCCCAGGGCCTTGATGGCCGCGACGCCGCCACTGACTTCCGCCGGGAACAGCTTGAAGCGGCGATAACCCAGGCTATAGCCTTCCATGATGCCGGAGGCATTGCTGATACCCGGCAACAGCGGGATCGGGCTGTTGACACTGGCTTCAAGCAGATCACGGGTGATACCCGGCGTGACGATGAATTGCGAACCCGCCGCTTCGGCAGCGGCCAGCATGCTGCGATCCAGTACGGTACCGGCACCAGTCACCAGTTCCGGACGCTGCTCGCGCAGGATCTGGATCGCCTTGAGGCCGAACTGCGAACGCAGGGTCACTTCCAGCGCCGTCAGGCCACCGGCCGCCAGGGCGTCGGCCAACGGCAGTACGTCCTGTTCACGGGCGATGGTGATCACCGGCAGGATCCGCGCCTTGGCGCAAAGGCTGTCGATCAGGGCAACTTTGTCCGCCATGGAAACGGTCGGGGATGTGTTTGTCATAGCGGCTGATCCTTGGTTCATGGGCACCAGTAAATCTCTAACGTAGGTTGCAGAAACGCCCGAATCGGCATGGCGGCGACATCGTCACCGGCCAGGGCGGCATTCAGGGTGGTCAGCTTGGACTGACCGGAAATCGATAGAACGGTGTGCTTCGCCGAAGCCAGCAGCGCGCGACTCATGGTCAGGCGTTGATGGGGCACGGTCGGCGCCAGCATCGGCCAGCAACGACGGGTGCCGTCGACTTTCAAGGCATCGGCCAGGTTCGGGCTGTTGGGGAACAGCGACGCGGTATGACCGTCGTCGCCCATGCCCAGCACCAGCACGTCAATCGCTGGCAATTCGGCGAGCAAGCGATCAGCCTGCTCGGCGGCCTGTTCCAGGTTGGCGGTGGCACTGTAGAGGCTCAGGAACTGAGCCTTGGCCGCCGGGCCTTGCAACAGGTAACGCTTGAGCAGACCGGCATTGCTGTCGGCATGTTCCACCGGCACCCAGCGCTCGTCAGCCAGGCTGACCACCACTTTCGACCAGTCCAGCTTCTGCTTGGCCAGGTGCTGGAAAAACGCGACCGGGCTGCGTCCGCCAGACACCACCAGCGTCGCGGCGCCTTGTGCGGTAATGGCGTCGCTCAATTGCTTGGCCACCGTCAATGCCAGGCCTTCGGCCAGCAACACCGGGCTTTTGAACTCATGAGCGCTAACGCCCTGAGGCAGTTTCAATTCAGATATCGCCATACCACGACCTCCCGTCCCGCGTGATCAGTGCAATGGAGCTCATCGGCCCCCACGACCCTGCCGCGTACGGCTTGGGCGCATCGCCGGATTTTTTCCACCCGGCGATCAACTGGTCACACCACTTCCACGCGGCTTCGATTTCATCTTTACGGACAAACAAATTCTGATTGCCGCGCATCACTTCCAGTAACAACCGCTCGTAGGCGTCGGGAATCCGCGCGCTGCGATAAGTGTCGGAAAAATTCAGCTGCAACGGACCGCTGCGCAGCTGCATGCCCTTGTCCAGGCCTTGTTCTTTGGTCATCACGCGCAAGGAAATGCCTTCATCCGGTTGCAGGCGGATGATCAGTTTGTTGCTGATCTGCAAGCGCTGCTCGGGGGCGAAGATGTAGTGCGACGGTTCCTTGAAGTGGATGACGATCTGCGACAGCTTCTGCGGCATGCGCTTGCCGGTCCGCAGGTAAAACGGCACACCGGCCCAGCGCCAGTTACGAATGTCGGCACGCAGGGCGACGAAGGTTTCGGTGTCGCTCTGGGTGTTGGAATTAGGCTCCTCCAGATACCCGGGTACCGATTTGCCTTCGCTGTGGCCGGCGATGTACTGGCCGCGCACCACTTGAGTGGTCAGGCCTTCCGGGCTGATCGGCGCCAGCGCCTTGAGGACTTTGACTTTCTCATCGCGAATGCTGTCGGCGGACAGGTCAGCCGGCGGGTCCATGGCGATCAGGCAGAGCAATTGCAGCAGGTGATTCTGGATCATGTCCCGCAGCTGCCCGGCCTTGTCGAAATAGCCCCAACGGCCTTCGATCCCGACCTTCTCGGCCACGGTGATTTCCACGTGGGAGATGTAATTCTGGTTCCACTGGGTTTCGAACAGACTGTTGGCGAAACGCAGGGCGATCAGGTTTTGTACGGTCTCTTTGCCCAGGTAGTGGTCGATGCGGTAGGTGCGGTTCTCCGGGAAGAACTGCGCCACGGCGTCGTTGACCTTGCGCGAGGATTCCAGGTCCGAACCGATGGGTTTTTCCAGCACCACGCGGGTGTTTTCGGTCAGGCCGACCTTCGACAGGTTCTCGCAAATAGCGCCATACACCGCCGCCGGGGTGGCGAAGTAGGCAATCACCCGCTGGGCACTGCCGGCCTGCTCGGCCAGGGCGACGTAATCGTCAGCCTTGAGGAAGTCGACGTGCAGGTAGCTCAAACGGGCCAGGAAGCGCTCGAGCACCGCTTCATCCAGCTCTTTGGCGCCCACGTAGCGGCGCAGTTCAGTGGCGATGAATGCCAGATGCTGCTGCTCGCTGCCGGGTTCACGGGCCAGCGCGATAATGCGCGTATCCTCATGAAGCAGGCCGGCGCCATCGAGTTGATAAAGGGCAGGAAACAGCTTGCGCAGGGCCAGATCGCCGAGAGCGCCGAACAAGGCAAAGGTGCAAGGTTCAACCGTAATCGAAGGCATGATGTTTGTTCTTTTATCAAGTTAAGCTACAAATACCTTTTTTCAAGGCATCACTCAAGGGAAAATGTAGTAATAACCACAACATTTTCGCAAAATACAGATTCCGAGTGGTGGTCGGTCGGAGCCATCAGTAGGATAGGCCACCGTTATGGGCCGTATCAAAGGCCCAATTTGCATTAGTCGAACGCTTATTTGCGCTGCTGACCTAAGGAACATGAAATGGATCGCGTGCGAAATTTACTGGAACAGATCCAGAATCGCCTTGAAGACCTGAACAAGGCTGAACGCAAAGTCGCCGAAGTGATTCTGCTCAACCCGGAGCAGGCCACCCGGTTCAGCATTGCCGCCCTCGCCCAGGCCTCGAAGGTCAGCGAGCCGACGGTCAACCGTTTCTGCCGCTCGTTCGGCGTCAGCGGCTACCCGGAACTGAAACTGCAGCTGGCCCAGAGCCTGGCCAGTGGCGCGGCGTATGTCAGCCGGGCGGTTGAAGCCGATGACAATCCGGAAGCGTATACAAAAAAGATTTTCGGCAGCGCCATCGCCTCTTTGGACAGTGCGTTGCAGGCGCTTGACCCGAGCCTGATCAGCCGTGCCGTTGACTTGTTGATCCAGGCCCGGCAGATCCACTTCTTCGGCCTCGGCGCCTCGGCCCCGGTGGCGCTGGATGCCCAGCACAAGTTCTTCCGCTTCAACCTGGCCGTGACCGCCCATGCCGACGTGCTGATGCAACGCATGATTGCCTCGGTGGCCCACACCGGTGAGTTGTTCGTGATCATTTCCTACACCGGCCGCACCCGGGAACTGGTGGAAGTGGCGCGCATCGCCCGGGAAAACGGTGCTTCGGTGCTGGGCCTGACGGCCGAGGGTTCGCCGCTGGCCAAGGCCAGCACCTTGAGCCTGAACATCCCGTTGCCGGAAGACACCGACATCTACATGCCGATGACGTCACGGATCATTCAGCTGACCGTGCTCGATGTGCTCGCCACCGGCATGACCCTGCGCCGGGGCGTGGATTTCCAGCCGCATTTGCGCAAGATCAAAGAAAGCCTGAATGCCAGTCGGTATCCGATTGGGGATGAGTTTAATTAACTCGTACCGATCGTTCCCACGCTCTGCGTGGGAATGCCTCTAGGGACGCTCCGCGTCCAGTGACGCGGAGCGTCACGGGCTGCATTCCCACGCAGAGCGTGGGAACGATCAAGCGCAGAGCGTGGGAACGATCACCCGCGCCTGCAAACTCAAATGCGCCCGCTCCCCCGGTTCCAGGCACAGGCTGTCGGTGCCGCCGCTGGCCGCTTCCACACAAACAAACTCTAAAACCTCGTTCCAGCTCACGCCCAGCAACGGCCGCGAGCCGGGATGCCAGACCACCGTGTCTGCATGATCGCCGGTGTCGATGCACAATTGCCGCTGCCAGGCGTGGTCCTTGAGCTGCAATTCGCCGTCATGCTGGAACACTCGCTGACAACCGCCATCAACCCGCAACTCGCCTTCCTGCTGACAAACCTGGCGGCTCAACTGGTCGTAACCTTGCGCGCCATCGAGCCCAGACAGCGCTACCTCGCCCACATCACCAATACGCCAATAGGCATGCAACGCCTGGCTCAACTGGCACGGCATGTCGTCTTGATGCTCGGTGCTCAGGTGCAAATCCATGCGTTCGCCCAGATGCGCGTGCAAGTCCACTTGCCAGTCGCACAGCTGTAACTGCCAGTGCAGGTGCACGCCATCGTCATCAGCGCTGCTGTCGAGCAGTTTCCAGTCGAGCAAACGCGCCCACCCATGGGACGGCCAGGCGTTTTCGCTCGGATGACGGCCGTACCACGGCCAGCACACCGGCACACCGCCGCGAATCGCACCGACATGCGGCCACTTCGCCGCGCACCACAGCCAGGGTTTCTGCCCCTTTGGCTGGAAGTGCAGCAACTGCGCGCCCTGCCGACTGAACACCGCCTGACACAGCGGATGGTCGATCACCAGCACATCGCGCATCTGATAGCGCTCCCACGCAAACACCGGACGTTCGCGCAAGGATTTGAAGAAGCGTTGTAGCGGATGCTCAAGCATGTGCCACGGTCCTGAAAATCATTTTTCTACCTGATCATTCCCACGCTCTGCGTGGGAATGCATCCCGTGACGCTCTGCGTCACATACGATGGACGCAGAGCGTCCAGAGCGGCGTTACCACGCAGAGCGTGGGAACGATCTGTCCAAGGGGTGCGCTGCCCCCAAAAAAAAGCGGACAGCCATGGCCGTCCGCAAATATGCGCACATAGAGAGGAGCTTATCGCAACAGCGTTAGAACACCGACTGAATTTTCAGACCAGCCACCAGAGCGTTGTCGACTTCATCCACACCGCCCGGGTGAGTGATGTATTGCAGGTTAGGACGGACGGTCAGCCAGTTGGTAACGTGGAAGCCGTAGTTGATCTCGTAGTTGTACTCGGTGGAACGCAACGGCGAGAACAGCGGGTCTTCGTAGTCGGTGACACCATTGGCAGCGTTGACCAACTCGGCGTTTTTCTTCACGTCATCGTTGACATGGATACGGGCGAAACCGATTCCGACGTCGTCTTTAGGACGCGCATCGAACGGCCCCTTGTACACAAACATCAGCGACTGGTAGTTGTCGACGAAGTTGGTGTCCTTGTCGTGGAAGGTGGCGTTGGCGGCGATGTTCAGACCGCGTGAAGCATCACCGTTATGCGTGGTGAGTTGTTGCTGCGCCACGAACCAGTAGCCGTGCTTGCTATCGTGACTGCGATAGGCATTACCGCTGGTTGCCGCATCGTCGCCGTTGTCGTCTTTACGCACGTCATCGGCGTTGGCAGTGCTCTTGTAGTAACCGACACGGTATTCGCCCGGCAGGTTGTTGACCTTCGGCGACCAGACCAATTCAACCGGCAAGACGGTGCCCTCGGTACCACTGCCGCTGAGCTTGAAGCCGTTACCGTGCTCAAGTTGCGACGGGTTCTGGTTGTACGCGCCGATCTGCGCATAGAACTCGGGCGTGATGTTGTACTTCACGCGAACCGCTGCCTGCATGACCGGCCAGTTGTACCAGATGTTGGTTGCCCAGTTACCCGCTTGTGAACCGCAGAATGCCAGGTTCTGGAACTCGCAAGGGAAGGTGTTGAAGTCTTCGCCTTCGCCGAAGTAACCGGCCTTGACGTCCAGTTTACCGTCGAGAAACTGGTGCTTGATCCACAACTGGGTCAGACGGACCATGTGGCCACGGCCGTAGACTTCCTGGGAGGAACTCAAGGTGCCGGCACGCGGGTCGCCGACACGGTCATTGGAGATGTTCTGGCCGTTACGGTTGGTGAGCTGGATCTTCGCCTGGGTGTTATCCCAGCCCCACAGTTTTTCCAGGTCCAGCGCCACGCCCAAGCCAAACTGGTCGGCGTAACGCGCCGTCTTGTCGTCGTTGTAGCCGCCATGCAGGTTGGCGCCCACTTCACCAACGTAGTCGGCCTTGATGTCGATACCTTGCTCGATCAGCCTGGTCCGCTCGCCGCCCCAATCCCCGGTCATCCACTGCGAGTCGGCACTGAACGCGTCAGCCGCGTGCGCGCTACCGGCCATAGTCATCATCGCAAGAGCTGACAATTGGCAGATAAGCTGAGCGTTGTTCTTCTTCTTCATCCCTACATCCTCGTCTTTATTGTTATTAACTGTTTTTATCTAACGCGGTTTACATCGATTGCGACGCACGACAGTCCGGGCGCCACAGATCCCCCCTGTGGGAGCGAGCCTGTGGCGAGGGGGCTTGCCCCCGTTGGGGCGCGAAGCACCCCTGAAACCAGTCACCGCGATCCAGGATTAGAAAGCAGTGACCGGTTTACGACTGCTTCGCAGTCGAACGGGGGCAAGCCCCCTCGCCACAAAAGCCCATTCCCACATTTGATTCTTCAGCGGCCTTTGAACTGCGCCACGTTGGCGCTGTGAGCTTCGGTTTTCGGCAGGCCGGCCACCCCCAGGCGTTCACCGGTCTTGGCATCGAACAACAGCACTTTCGATGGATCGAATTGCAGGGTCAGGGTCTCGCCCACGGCCGGCGCGACGTCCGGTGCCAGGCGGCAGCAGACTTTGGTGTCGTTGAGGTTGACGAACACCAGGGTGTCGGGACCGGTCGGCTCGGTGACCTGCACTTCGGCACGAATGGTCGGCAAACCATTCGGCTCGCTACCCGCCAGCACGATCTGCTCCGGGCGCATGCCGAGGATCACTTCGCGGTCTTCGAGACCGGCATCCTGCATGCCCAGCGGCAATTCGCAGCGCGCCTGACCGCTGTCGAGCAGTGCCACCAGACGACCTTCCTTACGCTGCAACCGCAGAGGAATGAAGTTCATTGGTGGCGAACCGATGAAGCTCGCCACGAACAGGTTGGCCGGGTTGTTGTAGATGTCTTTCGGCGTGCCGAACTGCTGAATGATCCCGTCCTTCATCACCGCCACTTTGTCGCCCAGGGTCATGGCTTCGATCTGGTCGTGGGTCACGTAGACCGTGGTGGTTTTCAGACGCTGGTGCATCAGCTTCATTTCGGTGCGCATCTCGACCCGCAGCTTGGCGTCGAGGTTGGACAGCGGTTCGTCGAACAGGTAAATCTTCGGCCGCCGCGCCAGCGCCCGGCCCATGGCCACGCGCTGTTGTTGACCACCGGAAAGCTGGCCCGGCTTGCGGCTGAGCAGGTGTTCGATTTGCAGCAGCTTGGCCACGCGAGCGACTTCTTCGTCGATTTCGGCGGTGGGCATTTTGCGAATCTTCAGGCCGAACGCGATGTTGTCGCGCACGCTCATGGTCGGGTACAGCGCGTAGGACTGGAACACCATGGCGATGTCGCGATCTTTCGGGCTCATGCCGCTGATGTCGGCGTCGTCCACCAGGATCGCGCCGCCGCTGATGTTTTCAAGTCCTGCGATGCAGTTCATCAGCGTGGACTTACCACAGCCCGATGGACCGACCAGGATCAGGAACTCACCGTCATTGATCTTCAGTTCGATGTTTTTCAGGGTGTCCGGCAAACCGGCACCGTAGGTCTTGTTGACGTTGCGTAATTCGAGAGTTGCCATGTTCTACCCCTTGACCGCGCCGGACGTCAGCCCACGCAGGAAATACTTGCCAGCGAATATGTAGACCAGCAGTGTCGGCAGCCCGGCGATCATCGCGGCGGCCATATCAACGTTGTATTCCTTGGCCCCGGTGCTGGTGTTGACCAGGTTGTTCAGGGCCACGGTAATCGGCTGGGCATCGCCACTGGCGAAGACCACGCCGAACAGGAAGTCATTCCAGATCTGCGTGAACTGCCAGATCAGGCAGACCATCACGATCGGGATCGACATCGGCAGCAGGATCTTCCAGAAAATCGTGAAGAAGCCCGCGCCATCCAGCCGCGCCGCCTTGACCAGCGCATCCGGAATGCTCACGTAGTAGTTACGGAAGAACAGCGTGGTGAACGCCAGGCCGTAGACCACGTGCACCAGCACCAGGCCCGTGGTGGTGTTGGCCAGGCCGATCTTGCCGAGGGTGAACGAGGCTGGCAGCAGCACGGTCTGGAACGGCAGGAAGCAGCCGAACAACAACAGGCCGAAGAACAGTTGCGAACCACGGAAGCGCCACATCGACAGTACGTAGCCGTTCATGGCACCGATGAACGTAGAGATCAGTACCGCCGGCACAGTAATTTTCACCGAGTTCCAGAAGTAGCTGCCGACACTGTCCCAGGCCTTGATCCAGCCGATGCCATCAATCACTTGCGGCCAGCTCAACAGGTTGCCGGTGCGGATGTCTTCCGGGGATTTGAAACTGGTCAGCAGCATCACCACCAGCGGGACCAGATAGATCGCCGCAGCCAACAGCAACGTTGCGTAGATCGCGATGCGGCTGAAGCTGATACCCGGTTTGCCAAGTTGATTACTCATGGCGTTTGCCTCGCAATTCGGAGTACAGGTACGGCACCAGAATCGCCAGGATCGCGCCGAGCATCATCATCGCGCTCGCCGAACCAATGCCCATCTGGCCACGGCTGAAAGTGAAGGAGTACATGAACATCGCCGGCAGGTCAGACGAGTAGCCCGGGCCACCCGCGGTCATTGCCGCCACCAGGTCGAAGCTCTTGATCGCGATGTGCGCCAGGATCATGAAAGCGCTGAAGAACACCGGGCGCAGGCTCGGCAATACGATCTTCAGGTAGATGGTCGGCAGGCTCGCACCGTCGACTTGCGCCGCGCGGATGATCGATTGATCGACGCCACGCAGGCCGGCCAGGAACATCGCCATCACAAACCCGGAGGCTTGCCACACGGCGGCAATCACCAGGCAATACACCACGCGATCCTGATCCACCAGCCAGTCGAGACGGAAGCCTTCCCAGCCCCAGTCACGCAGCATTTTGTCCAGACCCAGGCCTGGGTTGAGCAGCCATTTCCACGCGGTACCGGTGACAATCATCGAGAGCGCCATCGGGTACAGGTAAACGGTGCGGATGAAGCCTTCCTTGCGAATGCGCTGATCCAGCAGCACCGCGAGGAACACCCCCAGCACCAGGCTGATGCCGATGAACATGCCGCCGAACACCGCGAGGTTCTTGCTCGCGACCCACCAGCGATCGTTGTCCATCAGGCGGATGTATTGCTGCAGGCCAACCCACTTGTAGCTCGGCATGAAACTGGAGTTGGTGAAGGACAGAACGAATGTCCAGATGATGTAACCGTAAAAACCAACCAGGACGATCAGCATGCTTGGCGCCAAAACCAGTTTGGGGAGCCAGCGCTGCAATGCGTCGAACGGTGAGGCTTTGCTGAAAACCGCCACAGAGCTCATCGGGATAATCCAGTTGAAGAGGAATGAAATCGGCACGGCGATCCCTTGTGGGAGCGGGCTTCTGTGGGAGCTGGCTTGCCTGCGATGGCATCAACTCGGTTTGAAGCTAAACCGAATCGCCTGCATCGCGGGCAAGCCTGACTCCCACATAAACCCATTCCCACAGGGGTAACGCGGCGTCAGGGATTACTGGGCGGCTTTGACAGCCGAGGCCAGTTGCGCGCTGGCCTTGGCCGGGTCAGCGTTCTTGTCGTTCATGAAGTTGGTCACCACATCAAAGATCGCGCCCTGTACGGCCAGGGACGTGGCCATGTTGTGCGCCATGCTCGGTTGCAGGCCGCCAGTTTTCTCGTCAGCCAGGAAATCCTTGGCGGAGGCTTGAGCGCAAGAATCGAAGCCCAGCGCGCTCATGTCGTTAAGCATGTCGGTACGCACCGGGATTGAGCCTTTGTTGATGCTGAAGACTTTCTGGAAGTCTTTGCCCAGAGCGACCTTGGCCAGGTCTTGCTGGGCGGCGATGTCGCCTTTGCGATCGGCTTTGAGCTTGAACACGGCCATCGAGTCGATGTTGTAGGTGAAGGCTTTTTCAGTGCCCGGGAACGGCACGCACTGATAGTCCTTGCCTGCGACTTTCTTCGCGGCGGTCCATTCGCTCTTGGCCCAGTCGCCCATCATCTGCATGCCGGCCTTGCCGTTGATGACGTCGGCTGCGGCGATGTTCCAGTCACGACCGGCGCGGTTCGGGTCCATGTAGCCGGTGACTTTTTTCAGCTCGGTGAAGGCCTTGGCCATCTCAGGCCCCGAGAGGGTTTTCTGGTCCAGGTCGACCAGGGCTTTCTTGTAACCATCTGCGCCCATGACCGAGAGCACCACGTCTTCAAACACGGTGCTGTCCTGCCACGGCTGGCCACCGTGGGCAAGCGCAATGAAGCCGGCGGCTTTGAGCTTGTCGCCAGCGGCATAGAATTCTTCGAGGGTGGTTGGCGCTTTGTCGATCCCGGCTTTCTTGAAGACTTCCGGGTTGATCCACAGCCAGTTGACGCGGTGGATGTTCACCGGCACGGCGACGTAATCGCCTTCGTATTTCACGGTGTCGGAGACTTTCTTGATCAGCAGGTTATCCCAGCCTTCGGACTTGGAAACCTCTTTGAGGGTGTCGGTGCTGAGCAGGCCAGTGCTGCCCCACTCCTGGATGTCCGGCCCCTTGATCTGGGCAACGCCCGGCGGGTTACCGGCCACGGCGCGGCTTTTGAGTACGGTCATGGCCGTGGAGCCGCCACCGCCGGCAACTGCGCCGTCCTTCCAGGTGAAACCGTCTTTTTCGACTTGGGCCTTGAGCACATCGACGGCTGCTTTTTCACCACCAGACGTCCACCAGTGAACGACTTCCACCGAACCTTTGGCATCGGCGGCAAGGGCACTGACGGGGAATGCAGCAACAGGAAGCAGTGAAGCGAGAGAAATGACAGTAGCGAGGCGAGAAATCGCATTCATCTAGTAGTACCTTTCTTGTTGTTATGCATGCAAGTCTGGTGCTTGCGCTGCATAGGATTCTAAACAGGGGATGCCCCTTCGCAGGTAACGAAGGGACGCGCGAATGTCACCACATGGTTACACAGCAACGCTCTGGGACAACTGCGCCAGTGCACTCGCCATGCTCGGCGCCAGTGGCAGGCGCGGGATCAAAACGGCTTGCCAGGCGTGATACAGGTCGGGTTTGCCGGCCCAGATATCGGCGCTCGGACGGTTCAGCGGATCGAGTTCATGGTGCCAACTGCCATCGCAACGGTCGATGAAATGACTGTCACAGAATTCCCAGAACAGTCGGTACCAGCGCTCGTATTGCTCATCACCGGTGCGTTTGAGCAGCGCACTGGCGGCGGCACTGGCTTCGGCGTGGGTCCAATGCAGGCGATGGCGAACCACCGCACGGTTATCCCAATCGAGGGTGTAGACAATGCCCGGCGCGCCGTCGACATCCCAACCGTGACGGCAATTGTGCTCGAAGAGTTTTTGCGCATCGGTTGCCAGCCAGCCCGGTGTGAGTATCCCGGCCTGCACCCGCGCCGCTTCAAGATGCAGCAACAGCCGCGCCCATTCGAAACCATGGCCCGGCGTGGTGCCGTAAGGGCGGAAACCGTCAGCCGGGTTGTCGTGGTTGTAGTCGCGCAACGGCTGCCAGTCGCGGTCGAAATGCTCGACCACCAGATAATCATTGGCCGCGGCATGATCATGAATGACGCGCTCGACGATGCGCTGGGCGCGAATCAGCCAGCGGTTGTCGGCGGTGACATCGGCCAGGGCGAGGAAGGCTTCGGTGGCGTGCATGTTGCTGTTCGCGCCGCGATAGGCTTCCTCGACGCTCCAGTCGCGGTTGAAGGATTCGCGCATGGCGCCCTCCTCCTCGCTCCAGAAATGACTGTCGATGATGTGGATTGCATCGTCCAGCAGCGCTTGTGCGCCGGGGCGCTGGGCGACCACCGCAGAACTCGCAGCCAATGCCACGAAGGCATGCAGGTAAGCGGCTTTGCCGGTATTGCCGTCGCGGTGTTCGGGCGTGGCGAACCAGCCACCGTGTTCGGCATCACGCAGCGGCCCGCTGAGGGCCTGGATGCCGTGATCCACCAGCTCGGCGAAACCCGGCAGGCCCTGGATGTGGGCCATGGCGAAGCTGTGGGTCATGCGCGCGGTGTTCATGGTTTCAGCTTGCGCGTTGGCCGCCAAGCGACCCTTTTCATCGAGATTGCCGAAGCCTTCGGCAAGCTTTGCAGCCTTGGCGAATGCCAGCAGGCGCAGGCCTTCGGCGGCGAGCCATTGCTGATGGGCAGGCGCGTTCAGCCAACTGCTGAAGGCGGGTTGGAAGGTGTCCATGGGAAGACCTTTTTTGTTGTTATGACTGGGGGCAGTCTAAACAACGGGCGGTGGCGGGCAGGTAACGAAGGGGGCGAGTTATGTCACCGAGTTGTGACATTTCCCCTGATTTTGAGGTGAGTGATGTGTTGTGGCGAGGGAGCTTGCTCCCGTTGGACTGCGCAGCAGTCCCATTCTTTTCAGGGATAAGGGGGGCCGCTCCGCGCCCCAGCGGGAGCAAGCTCCCTCGCCACAGGGGCGGTGTCAATCCACCGATCGCGGCAACTGCAACGTCACCCGCAACCCGCCTTCACGCAGGTTTTGCAGGCTGACTTCACCGCCATGGCTATGGGCAATGTTGCGCGCAATCCCCAGCCCCAAGCCATAACCCTGCTGCTGTCCGGCCAAGCGGAAGTGCGGTTCGAACACCTGCTCCAGACGCTGCTCCGGCACGCCCGGCCCTTCATCATCGACATGCAGGACAAACGCGCTCTCATCGTCATCGATGTGCAAATGCGCGTTCTGCCCATATTTCAAGGCGTTGTCGATCAGGTTGCCGATGCAACGCTTGAGCGCCAGCGGCTTGCCGGGATACGGCGCCAGCGCCCGGCCATGCTGGGTCACGCGACCATTGCCGTTGGGCGCCAGATACGGTTCCACCAGACAGTCGAGCACATGATTGAGATCCACCGGCTCGATGTTCTCGTGGATGTCGGTGTCTTTCACGCATTGCAGCGCGCCCTTGACCAGCAACTCCAGCTCATCCAGATCACGGCCGAACTTGGCTTGCAGTTTTTCGTCTTCAAGCAATTCCACCCGCAATCGCAGCCGGGTAATCGGCGTGCGCAAGTCATGGGAAATCGCGCTGAACAACTGGCTGCGTTCAGTCAGGTAACGGCTGATGCGCTCACGCATCGCGTTGAAGGCGCGACCCACTTCCACCACTTCACTGCCGCCACCCTCGGCCACCGGTTCGACTTCAGCACCCAGAGACATGTCCCGCGCCGCCCGCGCCAATCGCTTGAGTGGTCGGCTCTGCCAGTGCACCAAGAGGCCGATGAACAGCAGCAGGAAACCGCTGGTGAGCACGATGAACCAGACCTGCTGCGCCGGCAGGCCTTGTTCCTCAAGACTGGTGTAGGGCTCGGGCAACAGGGAGGCGATGTACAGCCATTCCCCCGGTGCCATCTGGATTTGCGTGACCAGCACCGGTGGGTTCACCGGCTCCAGGGTCAACGCGTAATGCGCCCAGGAGCGCGGCAACTCATCGAGTTTCAGGCCGCCATTGAAAATCCGCAGGTCTTCGGGGCTGACGAAGGTCACCGAGATGTCGGTGTCCTGGCCCAGCGACTGGCGCAGCACTTCGTCCACCGCTTTGAGCACCGCTGCTTTGCGCGGGGTGATCGGCAGCACTTCCATGCCCAGTGGTTTGTCGTTGAGGGTCACCACGAACCGGGTGCCGCCCATGCTGCGCAATTGATCGAGCACCAGCGGCCTGAACGCCACCGGTAATGAACGGAAATAACTGACGCTGGCCGTCATCGAATGGGCCAGGCTGCGGGCGCTGGTGACCAGGCCTTCGAGCTGCGTGGCGCGCAATTGCGACACCCAGATGACGCTCGACAGTGTCTGGGCGAACAGCACCGCCAGCAGGGTCAGCAGCAACATGCGCCCGAGCAGCGAGCGCGGTACCGGCACCCGCCCGGCGAGCTTGCGCAGGAACTCAGTGGCCATTGCTGGCAACCACGTTGGCTGCCAGTTGGTAGCCGCTGCCCCGCACGGTACGGATCAGCCGTGGCGGTTTTTCGGTATCGCGCAGGCGCTGGCGCAAACGGCTGACCGCCATGTCGACGATGCGATCGAGCGGCATCAGGTCACGGCCACGGGTAGCGTTGCCGATGGTGTCGCGATCGAGGATTTCCTGAGGGTGATCGAGGAACAGTTTCAGCAGCGCGAAATCGGCGCCCGAAAGAATCACTTCCTCGCCGTCGATATGGAACAGCCGATGGCTGACCATGTCCAGCCGCCAATCATCGAAGGCCAGCACTTCACTGCCGGAACGCTCCTGACCGAACTGCGCGCGGCGCAACAAGGCTTTGATGCGCGCCTGCAATTCACGGGGGCTGAAGGGTTTGCCGAGGTAGTCGTCTGCGCCCAGTTCCAGGCCGATGACACGGTCGGCCTCGTCGGAACTGGCGGTGAGCATGATGATCGGCACATGGGCCTGACGCGGGTGCTGGCGGATCCAGCGGCAGAGGCTGAACCCGTCTTCGTCCGGCAGCATCACGTCGAGTATTACCAGATCGCTCGGCGCCTCGTTCAAGGCCTGACGAAAGCCTGCACCATCGGGCGTGGTACGGACCTGGAAACCGGCGCGGGTCAGGTAGGTGTCCAGCAACTCGCGTATCTCTTGATCGTCATCGACCAACAAAATCGACTTGTTGACTGAGCTCACGGGGCGGCGTCCTTGTTGTTTGAATTAGGTGGATTATGCCTTAAGCGCGAAATCTACAAACACCGCAGAACCAATTGTGGGAACGGACCTGTGGCGAGGGGGCTTGCCCCCGTTTGAGTGCGCAGCACTCACAAGATCTTTGGTGCATCAGAGATTTTGGGGCTGCTGCGCAGCCCAACGGGGGCAAGCCCCCTCGCCACAGGCCCGCTCCCACATTTGATTGCATTTCAGGCTGGAATGGATTGCTCCAGCGCCACTCCCGCACCCACCAACCCGGAATACGGCGCAGTGACGAGCCACACCGGAATGCCTGTGAAGTAATCGCTCATGCAACCCTTGTCGGCGAAGCAGCGGGCGAAACCGCTTTCGATGAAGAAATCGGCAAACCGTGGAATCACCCCGCCGACGATGTACACACCTCCCCGTGCACCGGTGGTCAGCACGTTGTTGCCAGCCACGCGACCGAGCCAGCAGCAGAACTGCTCGAGCACTTCCAGGGCAATCGGATCACCCGCCAGCCCGGCCTTTGTAATCGCCTCAGGCGTGTCGAGCACAGGCGTGTGACCGTCCACTGCGCAGATCGCCCGGTAGACCCGCGGCAAACCACTGCCGCTCAACGCCGTTTCAGCGCTGACATGGCCGATCTCATTGAAGATCTGTTGCCACAGTTGGGTTTCTCGCGGGCTGCTCAGTGGCAGGTCGACGTGACCGCCCTCCCCCGGCAGCGGGGCAAAACGGCCCTCGCCCAGATCGAGCAAGGTGCCCACGCCCAGGCCAGTGCCCGGGCCGATCACCACCGCCGGACGCAACGGTTCCGGCGTGCCCTCGCAGACCACCCGAAATTCACCCGGTTGCAAGCGGGTCATGCCCAGGGCCATCGCCGAAAAATCGTTGATCAACAGCAGTTGATCCACCTGCAAGGTCTTGCAGAACCCCTGGCGACTGAGCCGCCAATGATTGTTGGTGAACTTGAATTCATCCCCGCTCACGGGGCCTGCCACAGACAGGCACACCGAACCGATCGAACCCGGCGCCAGACCGAGGCCGCTCAGGTAGAGCGCAATCGCCTCCTCCGGGCTGGCGTGGTCTGCCGTCGCCAGCACCTGGACCGATTCCAGCTGCTGGTTTTTCCACAACGCGAAACGTGCGTTGGTGCCACCGATGTCACCGACCAGAGCCAGTTTCAATTAAGCGTCTCCAGGGCAGAAGTAAAGGCGCTGGCGCCTTGCTCTGCGGAGCTGAAGGCCATGCGCATGAAACCAAACAGTTCGCGACCGCTGCCAATGTTGTTGCCCAACAGACCCTTGGCAGGTTCGCGCGCTGCGAATTCTTCGGCGTCCACCTTAAGCTCCAGGGTGCCTTTGACGCCATCGACGCGGATGATATCGCCCTCTTGCACCCGCGCCAAAGCGCCGCCCACATAAGCTTCGGGGCTGACGTGGATCGCCGCCGGGATTTTCCCCGAGGCGCCGGACATACGCCCGTCAGTCACCAACGCGACTTTGAAACCGCGATCCTGCAGCACGCCGAGGAACGGCGTCATCTTGTGCAGCTCCGGCATGCCATTGGAACGCGGTCCCTGGAAGCGCATCACCGCGACAAAATCCTTCTCGAGCAAACCGGCCTTGAACGCATCGGCCAGGTCCTGTTGATCCTGGAACACCATGGCCGGTGCTTCGACGACCTGGTTTTCCAAAGCGACCGCCGAGACCTTCATCACGCCACGGCCGAGGTTGCCTTCCATTACGCGCAAGCCACCCTCTGGCGAGAATGCGCGAGCGACCGGACGCAGGATGGTTTCGTCGAGGCTTTCGATCGGGCCTTCGCGCCAGACCAGCTCGCCGTTTTCGAGGAACGGTTCCATGGTGTAGCGGCTCAGGCCGTGGCCCAGCACCGTGTTGACGTTTTCGTGGAGCAGGCCGGCTTCCAGCAGTTCGCGGATCAGGAACGACATGCCGCCCGCCGCCTGGAAGTGGTTGATGTCGGCTTTGCCGTTCGGGTACACGTGGCTCAGGGTCGGCACCACCTCGGAGAGGTCGGCCATGTCCTGCCAGGTCAACTGAATGCCCGCGGCCATGGCGATGGCTGGCATGTGCAGGGTGTGGTTGGTCGAACCGCCGGTGGCGTGCAGGGCCACGATGGAGTTGACCAGCGAACGCTCGTCGACGATTTCGCCGATCGGCATGAAGTCGCCGTTCTGCTTGGTCAAGCGGGTGACCTGGTGCGCCGCTTCGCGGGTCAGGGCATCGCGCAACGGGGTGTTCGGGTTGACGAAAGAGGCGCCTGGCAAGTGCAGGCCCATGACTTCCATCAGCAACTGGTTGGTGTTGGCGGTGCCGTAGAAAGTGCAGGTGCCAGGGCTGTGATAGGACTTCATCTCCGATTCCAGCAGCTCTTCGCGCGTCGCCTTGCCTTCGGCGTAGCGCTGACGCACATCGGCTTTCTGCTTGTTGGAGATGCCCGAAACCATCGGCCCGCCCGGCACGAAAATCGTCGGCAGATGACCGAACCGCAACGCGCCCATCATCAGGCCCGGCACGATCTTGTCGCAGATGCCGAGCATCAACGCGCCGTCGAACATGTTGTGGGACAGCGCCACAGCAGTGGACAACGCGATCACTTCGCGGCTCGGCAGGCTCAGTTCCATGCCCGGCTCGCCCTGGGTCACGCCATCGCACATCGCGGGGGTGCCGCCAGCGAACTGGCCGACGGAGCCGATTTCGCGCAGGGCTTTTTTGATCTGTTCCGGGAAGACTTCGTACGGCTGGTGCGCCGAGAGCATGTCGTTATATGACGAAACTATGGCGATGTTGGCGGAGTTCATCATCCGCAGGCTGTGCTTGTCGTCGCTGCCACACCCGGCTACGCCATGGGCGAAGTTGGCGCATTGCAGCTTGCCGCGCATTGGGCCGTCGCTGGCGGCGCCGCGGATCAATGCAAGGTAAGCCTCACGCGTGGTGCGGCTGCGGGCGATAAGCCGTTCGGTGACCTCAAGGACGCGGGGATGCATGTGTAGAACTCCAGGCTAACGGATGTGGCGACCTGATTGTCTATGCTGACCAAGTACCGCTGTGATCGGGGTGACAGACGGTTTTCTTGATCATTCGGACCAGTTGATTCAGGTCACTCGTTGTAGATAAAACAAAATATTGCCACTAAAAAGGCTTGTTTTCTATTTTTTTGCGAATAATCTTGTAATTCCAACAACAAAACGACGGCGGCGCTGTAAATGACTCTTCGAATTGCAATCAATGGTTTTGGCCGTATCGGCCGTAATGTCCTGCGCGCACTGTATACCCAAGGCTATCGTCAGGATCTGCAGATCGTAGCGATCAACGACCTGGGCGACAGCTCGATGAATGCTCATCTGCTCAAGTACGACACCGTTCACGGCACATTCGATGCCGATGTCCAGCACGATCAGGAAAGCCTGACCGTCAACGGCGACCGTATTTCGGTCAGCGCCATTCGCAACCCGGCCGAACTGCCTTGGGCCGCGGAAAAGGTCGACGTCGTGTTCGAATGCACCGGTCTGTTCACCGACCGTGCCAAAGCCGCCGCGCATATTACGGCCGGCGCGCGCAAAGTGATCATCTCGGCCCCGGCCAAAGGCGCCGACGCCACCGTGGTTTATGGGGTTAACCACGACATTCTGCGCCAATCGCACCAGATCATTTCCAACGCCTCGTGCACCACCAACTGCCTGGCCCCGGTGGCCCAGGTGCTGCACCGCGAGCTGGGCATCGAAAGCGGTCTGATGACCACCATCCATGCCTACACCAACGACCAGAACCTGACCGACGTCTATCACACCGACCCGTACCGCGCCCGTTCCGCCACCCAGAACATGATCCCGAGCAAGACCGGCGCCGCTGAAGCGGTAGGCCTGGTGCTGCCGGAACTGGCGGGCAAACTGACCGGCATGGCGGTGCGTGTTCCGGTGATCAACGTGTCGCTGGTGGACCTGACCGTGCAGCTCAAGCGTGAAGCGTCGGCCGATGAAGTCAACGCGATGCTCAAACAAGCCAGCCAGCACTCGAAGATTCTCGGCTACAACACCCTGCCGCTGGTTTCCAGCGACTTCAACCACAACCCGCTGTCGTCGATCTTCGACGCCAACCACACCAAGTCCAGCGGCAAGCTGCTCAAAGTGCTGGCCTGGTACGACAACGAATGGGGCTTCTCCAACCGCATGCTCGATAACTGCCTGGCGCTCTGCAACGCAGAATAAACAGCTGCGTCGACGCGGCCCCCGTAGGAGCTGCCGCAGGCTGCGATATTTTGATCTTGATCTTCTCCGGATCGCTGAAAATCAGGATCAAAAGATCGCAGCCTTCGGCAGCTCCTACGCGGCGCATTACGCCTGGGAGAAGCAAGCGATGATCGGTATCAGCTTTACGCAAAAGACCCTGGCGGCGCGCAAGCGTATCGCCCTGGTTGCCCACGACCACTGCAAGGTATTTTTGCTGGACTGGGCCGAGCGGCAAAAAAACAAACTCGCGCAACATGAACTGGTCGCCACCGGCACGACGGGGTTGTTGTTGCAACAACGCCTCGATCTGCCGGTGGAAAGCATGATCAGCGGTCCGCTGGGCGGCGATCAGCAACTCGGCGCGCGAATCGCCGAGCAGCGGGTCGACATGCTGGTGTTCTTCTGGGACCCGTTCGAACCGCAACCCCACGACCCGGACATCAAGGCCCTGCTGCGGGTCGCGGCGGTGTGGAACATCCCGGTGGCCTGCAACGAATGCAGCGCCGATTACCTGCTCAGCAGTCCGTTGATGGATCAGGCTCACGAACACCGCATCCCGGATTACGCGACCTATTTGCTGGGGCGCGGGTAAAGCACCCGGAATCACTCTCGATACCCTCCTGACACAAATCCCCTGTGGGAGCGAGCCTGCTCGCGATGACGGATGACATTCACCATGGATGTCGACTGAAAGACCGCTATCGCGAGCAGGCTCGCTCCCACAGGATTTCATCCGACCCGCCAGTTTTTTGATCTATGCTCGGGCTCTCGCTCCGGAGGGCCTTCGATGACTGATTTACTAACGTCCATTCAAGCCGCACTCGGCTTGCCCCACACACCCATCTCGTTCACCTCGAGCGGCGCCCTGCCCTCGGCATTTGCTGTCACCGACCTTGCCTGCGCAAGCATTGCCGCCGCCGGTCAGGCTGTCAGTGAATGGCTGCAACAACACACCGGCCGTTTGCCTACTCTTGACGTCGACCGGCGCCTGGCGTCGTTCTGGTTCGCAACGTCGATCCGCCCCGTGGGCTGGAGCGTTCCACCGTTGTGGGATCCGGTCGCCGGCGACTATGCGACCAAGGACGGCTGGATCCGCCTGCATACCAACGCACCTCATCATCGTGCCGCCGCTGAAAGCGTCCTCGGCGCCTGTGCCGACCGCGCCGCGATGGCGAGCAAGGTAGCTCAATGGGCCAAAAGCGATCTGGAACAGGCCGTAGTCGATGCCGGTGGTTGTGCGGCCGAAATGCGCAGCTGGGCGCAATGGCAAGCGCATCCCCAAGGTGTAGCGGTGAACGCCGAGCCGTTGATTCAGTTCAGCGCCGACAGCGGCGAAAATGCAAAGCCGTGGCGGGGTTCGGTGGCGCAACCGCTGGCGGGCATCAAGGTGCTGGATTTGACCCGCGTGTTGGCCGGCCCCATCGCCAGTCGTTTTCTCGCCGGTCTCGGCGCCGATGTATTGCGCATCGACCCACCAACCTGGAACGAACCGGGCGTAGTGCCGGAAGTCACTTTGGGCAAACGTTGTGCGCGCCTGGATCTGCACGACAAGACTGATCGTGTGGTGTTCGAAAGCCTGCTCAAGGACGCCGATATCTTGCTCCACGGCTACCGCGCCGATGCACTGGAAAAGTTGGGCTACGGCGTCGCCGTGCGGCAAAAACTGGCGCCGGGCCTGACTGATGTGTGCCTCAACGCCTACGGTTGGAGCGGCCCTTGGCAAAACCGTCGAGGGTTCGACAGTCTGGTACAGATGAGCAGCGGGATTGCCGAAGCGGGTATGCAGTGGAAGAAAGCGAACCAGCCCACACCGCTGCCGGTGCAGGCGCTTGATCACGCCACCGGGTATTTGATGGCTGCGGCGGCGATCACGTTATTGGGACGTGGCGGGTCGGCCAGGTTGTCGTTGGCGCGGACCGCCAAGTTGCTGATTGAACATGGCGCGGGGACCGATGAGGCATTACGGGCGGAGGATCAAAGCGATCAAGGGATGTTGGTTGAACAGACGCCTTGGGGGCCGGCGCATCGGCTTCATGTACCGCTGAAAATCACCGGGACACCGCTACAGTGGGCGCTGCCAGCCGGGGAATTGGGTTCCCATCGCGCGCAGTGGTGGTGACTCTCCGGGCCCCTTCGCGAGCAAGCCCGCTCCCACAGTCGACCGAGTTTCCTTGGAGGAATGCAATCAAATGTGGGAGCGGGCTTGCTCGCGAAAGGGCCCGTAGGTTCACTACACATCTCAGCTCAATCCCGTCGGCTAAGCGATGTCCAAAGCACCTGCGCCGCATACCCTCGAAAGGGCCGCCAAGCCTCGGCCCTCACCCACAACTCCCGAGCCGTCACCGACCCACCTTCCAGCGCCACCAGCGAGTTGATCAACCCCACATCCCCACTCGGAAATGCATCCATCTCCCGCATCTGCCGCAAGGCAATGTATTGCGCCGTCCAGTCACCAATCCCGTGCAACGCCAGTAACCGCGCCACACCACCTGGCCGTTCCGGTTCAAACAACCGGGGATCATCCAGCAACGCCTGAGCCACGCCAGACAAGGTCCGACCGCGACTTTTCGGCATTCCCAACATTGCCAGATCCGCCGCTGCCAACGTGGCAGCATCAGGAAACACATGACTCAACCCCGGCCTCGGCGACTGCAATGGCTGTCCATATTGCACCACCAGTTTCCCCGCCAACCTGATCGCCGCGACCACGCTGATCTGCTGCCCCAACACCGCACGAATGGCCAACTCCAGCCCATCCCAAGCCCCGGGCACTCGCAGCCCCGGACGCGCGGCAATCAAGCGCGCGATCAACGGATCGACCGCCAGTTGTCGATGAATGGCTGGCAAATTCGCATCCAGATCAAACATCCGCCGCAGCCGCGCGACAATCTCCGGTACGGCCGCTGAATCAGGAAAATCCAGCGTCACTTCCAGCACATCGCCCGCCCCTGGCCTGACCGAAATCACACCGTGAACACCGTTCAATGCAATGCTGCGCGAGTACACCCCATCGACCACGGTTTCCATCCCGACCACCGCCCGCGCCGACAAGAAATCCAGCATCGCCGACCAGTCATAAGGCGGTTGATATGCCAGCAACAACCTCACAACGACAACAATCCGCTGTACAACCCATAGGCCGCCAACCCCGCCCCGGCAACCACACAGCTGAAAATGCCTTTCTCCATCAACGTAAACAGCGGTTTGCCCTGCTCCCGCTTGGCCTGGGCAAACAAAATCACCCCCGGGGCATACAACAACGCCGAGAGCAGCAGGTATTTCACGCCACCGGCATACAACAACCAAACCGCATAACACAGGGCAATGCCACCGATCAGCAAGTCTTTCGTGCGCTCGGCCGAAGCATGCTCATAGGTTTCCCCTCGTCCGCTCAACAACACCGCATACGCCGCCGACCACAGATACGGCACCAGAATCATCGATGAGGCGAGGTAGATCAGGCTGGTGTAAGTACCGGCGGAAAACAGCGTGATCAGCAGAAAAATCTGGATCATCACGTTGGTCAGCCACAGTGCGTTGACCGGCACATGGTTGGCGTTCTCTTTTTTCAGGAAGGCTGGCATCGTCTTGTCTTTAGCGGTGGCGAAAAGGATTTCGGCGCACAGCAGCGCCCAGGACAGCAACGCTCCCAATAGCGAAATAGCCAAGCCGATGCTGATCAACAGCGCGCCCCAAGGGCCGACGATATGCTCCAGCACTGCCGCCAGCGACGGGTTCTGCAAGGTGGCCAATTCCGGTTGGCTCATGATGCCGAGCGACAACAGGTTCACCAGCACCAGCAGCGCCAACACACCGATAAAACCGATGACCGTCGCCCGGCCTACGTCCGAACGTTTCTGCGCCCTCGCCGAATACACGCTGGCGCCTTCGATGCCGATGAAGACGAACACGGTGACCAGCATCATGTTGCGCACCTGATCCATCACGCCGCCGAAATTCGGGTTGCTGCGCCCCCAGATGTCTCGGGTGAAGATGTCTGCCTTGAAGGCCACAGCGGCAATGACGATGAACATGATCAGCGGCACGATCTTGGCCACCGTGGTCAGTTGATTGATGAACGCCGCTTCCTTGATTCCGCGCAGCACCAGAAAATGCACCGCCCACAGCAGCACCGACGCGCAGCCGATGGCGATGGGCGTGTTGCCTTGGCCAAAGGCCGGGAAGAAATAACCGAGGGTGCTGAACAGCAAGACGAAATAACCGACGTTGCCCAGCCAGGCACTGATCCAGTATCCCCAGGCCGACGAGAAACCCATGTAATCGCCGAAACCTGCCTTGGCGTAGGCGTACACCCCGGAGTCCAGTTCCGGCTTGCGATTGGCCAGGGTCTGAAAGACGAAAGCCAGGGTCAGCATGCCAACAGCAGTAATCGCCCAACCAATCAATATCGCCCCGGCATCGGCACGCGCCGCCATGTTTTGCGGTAAGGAAAAAATCCCACCACCAATCATCGATCCCACCACCAAAGCGATCAGCGCACCCAGGCGAAGCTTTTGTGTCGGTTGCGACATTCGTGCATCTCCCTTTCCCCGCCGCGCTATGGTCTCAAGACCGTCACATAGTCGGTTTTTAACTAAATAGATAAAGCGTAATAACGTTTATCCATTAACGCCAATCTTGTTTTTATTTATAACTGATCACGCTATCGCAGCCATCCAGAAATAGCGGTTTTGTCGGTAGATCCTAATAAATCAATATCACTGCAAAATCAAATGACCAATACTTGCCAAAACAAAAAAACAAACTAGCGTCTACACTTCAACTGATACGCTTTATTTCTTTAACTTTTATACGAAGCCTCTGGAAAGGGCTTTTCGGGCATTAGACCTTATGCCTGCCAAAGACCCATAAGTCTTTAATTAACAATGGAATGTGACCATGCATTGATCTAAGTCAGATAATTGAACAGCAAACGAAATTAATCTGTTTTCTCTCTTCTCCTGCACTGGAGTCATGCAATGTCTGAATCCCCCGGAAAACTGAAACTCGGCGCCCTGGTTGCATTGGTTGTCGGCTCAATGATTGGCGGCGGGATCTTCTCTTTGCCCCAGAACATGGCCGCCAGTGCAGACGTCGGGGCCGTTCTTATCGGTTGGGCAATTACCGCTGTGGGCA
The DNA here is from genome assembly GCF_056279485.1 of Pseudomonas sp. TE12508. NCBI lineage: Bacteria > Pseudomonadati > Pseudomonadota > Gammaproteobacteria > Pseudomonadales > Pseudomonadaceae > Pseudomonas > Pseudomonas sp. TE12508. The sequence goes on from NZ_JBWCCN010000006.1 coordinate 188,475, forward strand.
TGTTGACCCTGGCCTTCGTCTTCCAGACCCTCGCTAATCGAAAACCTGATCTGGACGGCGGTGTCTACGCCTACGCCAAAGCCGGTTTCGGCGACTACATGGGTTTCTCGTCCGCCTGGGGTTACTGGATCAGTGCCTGGCTGGGTAACGTTGGTTACTTCGTTCTGTTGTTCAGTACCCTCGGCTACTTCTTTCCCGTTTTTGGCGAGGGCAATACCGTTGCGGCTGTGATTGGTGCGTCGCTGCTGCTCTGGGGGGTGCATTTCCTGGTATTGCGCGGAATCAAGGAAGCAGCGTTCATCAACCTGGTGACCACCGTCGCCAAAATCGTGCCGCTGCTGCTGTTTGTCCTGATCGCGATTTTCGCCTTCAAGCTGGAGATCTTCACCGCCGACATCTGGGGTCTGAAAAACCCGGACCTGGGCAGCGTGATGAACCAGGTGCGCAAGATGATGCTGGTCACCGTCTGGGTGTTCATCGGCATCGAAGGCGCGAGCATCTTCTCGGCCCGTGCGGAAAAACGCAGCGACGTGGGTAAAGCCACCGTTATCGGTTTCATCACCGTGCTGCTGTTCCTGGTGCTGGTGAACGTGCTGTCGCTGGGGATCATGACCCAACCGGAATTGGCCAAACTGCAGAACCCGTCCATGGCCGCGGTGCTGGAGCATGTGGTCGGTCATTGGGGCGCGGTGCTGATCAGCGTCGGCCTGATCATCTCGTTGCTCGGTGCGCTGCTGTCGTGGGTGTTGCTGTGTGCGGAGATCATGTTCGCCGCCGCCAAGGACCACACCATGCCGGCCTTCCTGCGTAAGGAAAACGCCAACCATGTGCCGGTCAACGCGCTGTGGCTGACCAACGCCATGGTCCAGTTGTTCCTGATCATCACGCTGTTCTCGGCCAGCACTTACCTGTCGCTGATCTACCTCGCCACCTCAATGATTCTGGTGCCGTACCTGTGGTCGGCGGCGTACGCGCTGCTGTTGGCAGTGCGCGGCGAGAGTTATGAAAACGCTGCGGCCGAGCGCAGGAAAGACCTGCTCATCGGTGCCGTCGCGTTGATCTACGCGGTCTGGCTGATCTATGCCGGTGGCGTCAAATACCTGCTGCTCTCCGCCCTGCTCTATGCACCCGGCGCGATCCTGTTCGCCAAGGCCAAGCTTGAAGTCAACAAACCGGTTTTCACCAACGTCGAGAAGCTGATTTTCGCAGCGGTCGTCGTGGGCGCCCTGGTGGCGGCTTACGGGCTGTATGACGGCTTCCTGACCCTGTAACACCTGACCCATTTGTCATCTGGAGGATCACTGTAATGACCACCGAAAAAGTTAAGTACGGCGTCCATTCCGAAGCCGGCAAACTGCGTAAAGTCATGGTTTGCTCCCCCGGCCTGGCCCATCAGCGGCTGACCCCGAACAACTGTGACGAACTGCTTTTCGATGATGTGCTGTGGGTTGCCCAAGCCAAGCGTGACCATTTCGACTTTGTCACCAAAATGCGCGAGCGCAACGTCGAAGTGCTGGAAATGCACAACCTGCTGACCGACATCGTCGCCATTCCAGAAGCGCTGGACTGGATTCTGGAACGCAAGATCACCGCCAACTCGGTCGGCCTTGGGCTGGTCAACGAAACCGGTTCCTGGCTGCGTAGCCTGGAGCCGCGCAAGATCGCCGAGTTTCTGATTGGCGGTGTCTCGGCCGATGACCTGCCGGATAGCTTTGGTGGCAAGACCATCCAGATGTTCCGCGAATTTCTCGGTCACTCCAGCTTCATTCTGCCGCCGCTGCCCAACACCCAGTTCACCCGTGACACCACCTGCTGGATCTATGGCGGCGTGACGCTCAACCCGATGTACTGGCCGGCGCGCCGTCAGGAAACCCTGCTGACCACGGCAATCTACAAATTCCACCCGCAGTTCACCAACGCCGACTTCCAGATCTGGTACGGCGACCCGGATCAGGACCATGGCAGCGCCACCCTGGAGGGCGGCGACGTGATGCCGATCGGCAACGGCGTGGTGTTGATCGGCATGGGCGAGCGTTCGTCCCGCCAGGCCATCGGTCAATTGGCGGTCAATCTGTTCAAGAACAAAGCGGTCGAACGTGTGATTGTCGCCGGCCTGCCGAAGTCCCGCGCCGCGATGCACCTGGACACCGTGTTCAGCTTCTGCGACCGCGACCTTGTGACCATTTTCCCGGAAGTGGTGAGCCAGATCGTCGCCTTCAGCGTGCGCCCTGACGAAAGCAAACCGGGCGGCGTCGACATTCGCCGCGAAGACACCAGCTTCCTCGACACCGTGGCCAAGGCCCTCAACCTCAAAGCACTGCGCGTAGTGGAAACCGGCGGCAACAGCTTCGCCGCCGAACGCGAGCAATGGGACGACGGCAACAACGTGGTGGCCGTGGAACCCGGGGTGGTGATCGGTTACGACCGCAACACCTACACCAACACCCTGCTGCGCAAGGCCGGTGTGGAGGTCATCACCATCAGCGCCGGCGAACTCGGTCGCGGGCGTGGCGGCGGCCACTGCATGACCTGCCCGATCATTCGCGACCCTATCGACTATTAACTTTCAAACCCTGGCCGCCGCTTATCCAGCGCGGCCCGGGGGATAACCGATACCCAAGGAGATCCAATCATGGCTTTCAACATGCGCAACCGCAGCCTGCTGAGTTTGATGCACCACACCACTCGCGAGCTCAATTACCTGCTGGACCTGTCCCGTGACCTCAAACGCGCCAAGTACACCGGCACCGAGCGTCCGCACCTGCAAGGCAAGAACATCGCGCTGATCTTCGAAAAAACCTCGACCCGCACCCGTTGCGCCTTCGAAGTCGCGGCCCATGACCAAGGCGCCCACGTCACTTACATCGACCCGGTGTCGTCGCAGATCGGCCACAAGGAAAGCATGAAAGACACCGCCCGCGTGCTGGGGCGGATGTTCGACGCCATCGAGTACCGTGGCTTCGAACAGGAAATTGTCGAAGAACTGGCGAAGTTCGCCGGCGTGCCGGTGTTCAACGGCCTGACCGCTGAATTCCACCCGACGCAAATGATCGCCGACACCCTGACCATGCGTGAACACAGCGACAAACCGCTGCACGACATCAGTTACGCCTACCTCGGCGATGCCCGCTACAACATGGGCAATTCGCTGCTGATGATCGGCGCCAAACTCGGCATGGATGTGCGCATCGCCGCGCCGAAAGCGCTGTGGCCACATCAGGATTTCATCGATCAGTGCAAAGCCTTCGCCGAGGAAAGCGGCGCGCGCATCACCATCACCGAAGACCCGAAGGAAGCGGTCAAGGGCGTGGACTTCATCCACACCGACATCTGGGTGTCGATGGGCGAGCCGGTGGAGGCGTGGGACGAGCGCATCGAGCAACTGCTGCCCTACCAGGTCAACGCCGAGATGATGAAGGCTTCGGGCAACCCGCGGGTGAAATTCATGCACTGCCTGCCGGCGTTCCACAACAGCGAAACCAAGGTCGGCAAGGACATCGCCGCGCGCTATCCGCACCTGGCCAACGGCGTCGAAGTGACCGAAGACGTCTTCGAGTCGCCGGCCAACATCGCCTTCGAGCAAGCGGAAAACCGCATGCACACCATCAAGGCGATTCTGGTGTCGGCGCTGGCGGATATTTAAAGACTGACGCGGTGATCGTTCCTACGCTCTCCGCTGATCGTTCCCACGCTCTGCGTGGGAATGCATCCGGTGACGCTCCGCGTCACATGGGACGCAGAGCGTCCCGGGCGGCATTCCCACGGGGACCGTGGGAACGATCAGCGAGGGAACGATCATCGTGTTGTTCGCTCCCTCTCTGAAAGGACTGCATTATGCGTATCGTCGTTGCTCTGGGCGGTAACGCCCTGCTCCGCCGGGGTGAACCCATGACCGCGGACAACCAGCGCACCAACATCCGGATCGCTACCGAACAGATCGCCAAGGTCCATCCCGGCAACCAACTAGTGATCGCCCACGGCAATGGTCCGCAGGTGGGCCTGCTGTCGCTGCAAGCGGCGGCCTACACCCAGGTGTCCGCTTACCCGCTGGACGTGCTCGGTGCCGAAACCGAAGGCATGATCGGCTACATCATCGAACAGGAACTGGGCAACCTGCTGGACTTCGAAGTCCCGTTTGCCACCCTGCTGACCCAGGTCGAAGTCGACGCCAACGACCCGGCGTTCCAGGCCCCCAGCAAACCTATCGGCCCGGTCTATACCAAGGCCGAAGCAGAAAAACTCGCTGCCGAGAAAGGCTGGGCGATTGCGCCGGACGGCGACAAGTTCCGCCGCGTGGTGGCCAGCCCGAGACCGAAACGCATCTTCGAAATCCGCCCGATCAAGTGGCTGCTGGAAAAAGGCAGCATCGTGATCTGCGCGGGCGGTGGTGGCATCCCGACGATGTATGGCGCCAGCGGCAAACTGCAAGGCGTGGAAGCGGTGATCGACAAGGACCTGTGCTCGGCGCTGCTGGCCGAACAGCTTGAAAGCGATCTGTTGGTGATCGCCACCGACGTCAATGCGGCGTTCATCGACTTCGGCAAACCGACCCAGAAAGCCATCGCCCAGGCCCACCCCGATGAGATGGAAAAACTCGGCTTCGCCGCCGGCTCCATGGGACCGAAGGTCCAGGCGGCCTGCGAGTTCGCCCGCCATACTGGAAAAACCGCGGTGATCGGTTCACTCTCGGACATCGAAGCGATCGTCCAGGGCAAGGCCGGCACGCGTATCAGTACGGCGACACCTGGCATAACTTACTTGTAAGGAGAGACGTCAATGGCAACGTTTGAGCCCGGTCATCTGCACATCGAGCGCCACGCGCTGACCCCGGATGATGTCAACTACAACGTGCACCTCGACTATGAAGTCTCGCAGGATCCCAAGAAAGGCAAAGGGATTCTGTTCACCATGCACGGCAGCATGCAGGGAAAAGACATGACGGAGACCTTCTTTCTGCCCAAGGAGGAGGCTTACAACTTCGCCAACAACGTGACGAAAATCGCCGAGAAGTACGGAATCCCGAAGACACACAGCCAGATCGGCTCGGTTCACAAGCATTACGATTTAATGTTTGAAGACATCCGGAAGCAGCTGGATATGAAATCCGGCGACCCGGTAAACCTCGAGAACTTCGAATAACCCTGGATGAACGCTGAACCTGTGGGAGCGGGCTTGCTCGCGAAGGCGGAGTGTCAGTCGACTAAATGTTGCCTGCTATACCGCTTTCGCGAGCAAGCCCGCTCCCACATTGGTTCGGTGTAGCCCTGAAGTCCTGCGCAGGATTTCACCATTGGCCCGCCCCAAGGCATACTTGCCACCCTTCGCACTCCAGAACCCAACCGCCCCATGCGTATCCACGTCAGCTTCATCGACCGCGTCGGCATCACCCAGGAAGTCCTGGCCCTGCTCGGTGGGCGCAATCTCAATCTGGATGCGGTGGAAATGGTCCCGCCCAACGTCTACATCGACGCCCCGACCTTGAGCCCGGCAGTGCTCGAAGAGCTACGCGATGCGCTGTTCAGCGTACGTGGCGTGCAAGCGGTGACGGTGGTCGACATTCTTCCCGGCCAGCGCCGTCACTTGCAGCTCGATGCGTTGCTCGCCGCCATGACCGACCCGGTGTTGGCTCTGGACAGCGCTGGCAAGGTGCTGCTGGCCAACCCGGCGCTGATCGCCCTGTACGGCCGCGAACCGGCGGGTGAAAGCATCAGCGAGCTGTTTGCCGACCCGGCGCTGCTCGACACGTTGCTGGAAAACGGCTTCCGCCTGCCGCTGCGGGAGATCACCGTCAACGGTCAGACCCTGCTGCTGGACGCTACGCCGATCACCGACGCCGGCGCGCTGCTGACCCTGTACCAACCGAACCGCATCGGTGAACGCCTCTCGGCGCTGCACCACGACCATGCCGAAGGCTTCGACGCCCTGCTCGGCGAATCGCCGGCGATTCGTACACTCAAGACGCGCGCCCAACGGGTTGCGGCCCTCGATGCACCGTTGCTGATCCAGGGCGAGACCGGCACCGGTAAAGAACTGGTGGCCCGCGCCTGCCACGCCATCAGCGCCCGCCACGGTTCGCCGTTCCTGGCCTTGAACTGCGCGGCATTGCCAGAAAACCTCGCCGAAAGCGAACTGTTTGGCTATGCCCCCGGCGCCTTCACCGGCGCGCAACGGGGCGGCAAACCGGGGCTGATGGAACTGGCCAACCAGGGCACGGTATTTCTCGACGAGATCGGTGAAATGTCGCCGTATTTGCAGGCGAAACTGCTGCGCTTTCTCAACGACGGCAGCTTCCGACGGGTTGGTGGCGATCGCGAAGTGAAGGTCAATGTGCGGATCCTCAGCGCGACTCACCGCGATCTGGAAAAAATGGTCAGTGAAGGTACCTTCCGCGAAGACCTGTTTTATCGCCTCAACGTGCTGAATGTCGAAGTCCCGCCGTTGCGCGAACGGGGCCAGGACATTCTGCTGCTGGCGCGCTACTTCATGCAGCAGGCCTGCGCGCAGATCCAGCGCCCGGTCTGTCGCCTGGCGCCGGGCACTTATCCGGCGCTGCTAGACAATCGCTGGCCGGGGAACGTGCGGCAATTGCAGAACGTAATCTTCCGCGCCGCGGCGATTTGCGAAAGCAGCCTGGTGGACATCGGCGACCTCGACATCGCTGGCACCTCCGTGGCGCGCCAGAGCGACAGCGAGGTCGACAGCCTCGAACAGGCCATGGAAGAGTTCGAGAAAACCCTGCTGGAAAAGCTCTACGTCAGCTACCCCTCGACCCGCCAACTGGCCAGCCGCCTGCAAACCTCCCATACCGCGATCGCCCATCGGTTGCGTAAGTACGGCATACCCAACAAACCGTAAGGCTTGTGGCTGAACACAATCCCCTCAACACCACAAAACCCTGTGGGAGCGGGCTTGCCCGCGATGGCTATCTAACATTCGGCATAGAGGTTAAATGTAATGGCCCAATCGCGGGCAAGCCCGCTCCCACAGGTTCTGCGCTGCTTTTCAAAATCGTCTTCAAAAACGACCTCCATCTGTACTGAAAGCGCTACAGCGGAACGATATCGCTACACCCTCTCCTGATCGCCGCTGTGCAAGGCTTTGATCCACCTCAGCTTTTTTCTTCAGCCTGTGTTGTAGCGATTTCGCTACAGCAAGCCCTTCTCCCTCTTCCGCAAAAACAAATAACTTATTGATTTATAAAGAATAAATAACATTGGCCGCGTTTTTGCTTAGTAACCATCCATAAAGTACGGCATTGCCGAGCATTCAATCGCGTCCACCAGACGAGTCTGGCCCCCCTTAGGAGTTTCCATGAGCGAGTTGCGTTTTACTGAAGATCACGAATGGCTGCGCACCGAAGCTGACGGCACCGTCACAGTCGGCATCACCGCTTTCGCGCAGAACGCCCTGGGCGACGTGGTTTTCGTACAACTGCCTGAGCTGCAGTCCTACGACAAAGGCGCTGAAGCCGCCACCGTGGAATCGGTAAAAGCCGCCAGCGGCGTGTACATGCCACTCGACGGCGAAGTACTGGAAGTGAACCCGGCGCTCGACAGCAGCCCTGAACTGGTCAACGAAGATCCGCTGGGCGAAGGCTGGTTCTTCCGCTTCCAGCCAACCGACGCCTCAGCTGTCGGCCAATTGCTGGATCAAGACGCTTACGACCGTCTGATCAAAGCCAACGCTGAAGCCTGAGGAGCGCTGACATGACTCAAATTAATCTCGGCACTGCCAACGAATTCATCGCGCGCCACATCGGCCCGCGTGCCGGCGATGAGCAAGCCATGCTCAACAGCCTCGGCTTTGATTCCCTGGAAGCCCTGAGCGCCAGCGTCATTCCCGATAGCATCAAAGGCACCAGCGTCCTCGGCCTGGAAGACGGCCTGAGTGAAGCGGATGCCCTGGCGCTGATCAAATCCATCGCCGGCAAAAACCAACTGTTCAAGACCTACATCGGTCAGGGCTACTACGGCACTCACACGCCGTCGCCAATCCTGCGCAACCTGCTGGAAAACCCGGCCTGGTACACCGCTTACACCCCGTACCAACCAGAAATTTCCCAAGGTCGTCTCGAAGCGCTGCTGAACTTCCAGACCCTGATCAGCGACCTGACCGGCCTGCCGATCGCCAACGCCTCCCTGCTCGACGAAGCCACCGCTGCTGCCGAAGCCATGACCTTCTGCAAACGCCTGAGCAAGAATAAAGGCAGCCATGCGTTCTTCGCCTCGGTTCATTGCCACCCGCAGACCCTCGACGTGCTGCGCACCCGTGCCGAGCCGTTGGGCATCGACGTGGTGGTCGGCGACGAGCGCGAACTGAGCGACGTCAGCGCATTCTTCGGCGCTTTGCTGCAATACCCGGCCAGCAACGGTGACGTGTTCGACTACCGCGAACTGACCGAGCGCTTCCACGCGGCTAATGCGCTGGTCGCCGTCGCGGCTGACCTGCTGGCCCTGACCGTACTGACCCCGCCAGGCGAATTCGGCGCCGACGTGGCCATCGGCAGCGCGCAACGGTTTGGCGTGCCGTTGGGTTTCGGTGGTCCGCACGCGGCCTACTTCTCCACCCGCGATGCGTTCAAGCGCGACATGCCGGGCCGTCTGGTCGGCGTTTCCGTGGACCGTTTCGGCAAGCCGGCCCTGCGCCTGGCCATGCAGACCCGCGAGCAACATATCCGCCGCGAGAAAGCCACCAGCAACATCTGCACCGCTCAAGTACTGCTGGCCAACATCGCCAGCATGTACGCCGTGTACCACGGCCCGAAAGGCCTGACGCAGATCGCCCAGCGCATTCATCACCTGACCGCGATCCTCGCCAAAGGCTTGAGCGCATTGGGTCTGACCGTCGAGCAAGCCAACTTCTTCGATACGCTGACAATTAAAACCGGCGTTAACACCGCCAAGCTGCACGACCAGGCGCGTGCTCAGCAGATCAACCTGCGCGTCGTCGATGCTGAACGTCTGGGCCTGTCGCTGGACGAAACCACGTCGCAAGCTGACGTTGAAACCCTGTGGAGCGTGCTGGCCAACGGCAAGGCGCTGCCAGATTTCGCCGCCCTCGCCGCCTCGGTGGTCAGCACCCTCCCGGCCGCGCTGGTTCGCCAGTCGCCGATCCTCAGCCATCCGGTGTTCAACCGTTACCACTCGGAAACCGAGCTGATGCGCTACCTGCGCAAGCTCGCCGACAAGGACCTGGCCCTGGATCGCACCATGATCCCGCTGGGTTCCTGCACCATGAAACTCAACGCCGCCAGCGAAATGATCCCGGTGACCTGGGCTGAATTCGGTGCCCTGCACCCGTTCGCCCCGGCCGAGCAAAGCGCCGGCTACCAGCAGTTGACCGATGAACTGGAAGCGATGCTCTGCGCCGCCACCGGTTACGACTCGATCTCCCTGCAACCGAACGCCGGTTCCCAGGGTGAATACGCAGGTCTCTTGGCGATTCGTGCGTACCACCAGAGCCGTGGCGAAGACCGTCGCGACATCTGCCTGATCCCGTCGTCCGCCCACGGCACCAACCCGGCCACCGCCAACATGGCCGGCATGCGCGTGGTCGTGACCGCCTGCGATGCCCGCGGCAACGTCGACATCGAAGACCTGCGCGCCAAGGCCATCGAGCACCGCGAACACCTCGCCGCGCTGATGATCACCTACCCGTCGACCCACGGTGTGTTCGAAGAAGGCATCCGCGAAATCTGCGGCATCATTCACGACAACGGCGGCCAGGTGTACATCGACGGCGCCAACATGAACGCCATGGTCGGCCTCTGCGCACCGGGCAAGTTCGGCGGCGACGTGTCCCACCTGAACCTGCACAAAACCTTCTGCATCCCACACGGCGGTGGCGGCCCGGGCGTCGGCCCGATTGGCGTCAAGTCGCACCTGACGCCGTTCCTGCCGGGCCACGCCCAGATGGAACGCAAGGAAGGCGCGGTCTGCGCGGCACCGTTCGGCAGCGCGAGCATTCTGCCGATCACTTGGATGTACATTCGAATGATGGGTGGTGCGGGTCTCAAGCGTGCTTCGCAACTGGCAATCCTGAATGCCAACTACATTTCCCGTCGCCTCGAAGAGCATTACCCAGTGTTGTACACCGGCAGCAATGGTCTGGTGGCGCACGAATGCATCCTCGACCTGCGTCCGTTGAAAGACAGCAGCGGCATCAGTGTCGATGACGTCGCCAAGCGCCTGATCGACTTCGGCTTCCACGCCCCGACCATGTCGTTCCCGGTGGCCGGCACGTTGATGATCGAGCCGACCGAAAGCGAATCCAAGGAAGAACTGGACCGCTTCTGCGACGCCATGATCCGCATCCGCGAAGAAATCCGCGCGGTGGAAAACGGCACGCTGGACAAGGACGACAACCCACTGAAAAACGCGCCACACACCGCCGCAGAAATCGTCGGCGAGTGGACTCACCCGTACAGCCGCGAGCAAGCGGTGTACCCGGTTGCGTCGCTGATCGAAGGCAAGTACTGGCCACCGGTCGGTCGCGTCGACAACGTCTTCGGCGATCGCAACCTGGTCTGCGCCTGCCCGTCGATCGAAAGCTACGCTTAAACCAATGGGGGGCGGGTTCACTCGCCCCCGATTTCAAGAACACCACAAAAACCTGTGGGAGCTGGCCTGCCAGCGATAGCGGTGCATCAGTCGACATTTCCGTTGCCTGACACCCTGCAATCGCTGGCAGGCCAGCTCCCACAGGATCGTGCCTGGCCTGACATTTCGCCAATTCCCATAACAAGAAAACCGGAGAACAACCATGTCGTTAAGCGTGTTCGACCTGTTCAAGATTGGCATCGGCCCCTCCAGTTCCCACACCGTCGGCCCGATGCGTGCCGCTGCGCGTTTCGCCGAAGGTCTGCGCCGTGAAGGGCTGCTGGCCGCAACCACCTGCGTCAAAGTCGAGCTCTACGGCTCGCTCGGCGCCACCGGCAAAGGCCACGGCAGCGACAAGGCTGTGTTGCTGGGCCTGGAAGGCGAACACCCGGATACCGTAGACACCGAAACCGTCGCCGCTCGCCTGCAAGAGATTCGCGGCAATGGTCGCTTGAACCTGCTCGGCGAACACAGCATTGCGTTCAACGAGAAAGAACACCTGGCGATGATCCGCAAACCGTTGGCCTATCACCCCAACGGCATGATCTTTCGCGCATTCGATGCCGCTGGCCTGCAAATCCGCAGCCGCGAGTACTACTCGGTTGGTGGCGGGTTCGTGGTCGATGAAGACGCTGCCGGTGCCGACCGCATTGTCGAAGACGCCACGCCGCTGACCTTCCCGTTCAAAAGCGCCAAGGACCTGCTCGGTCATTGCACCACCTACGGTTTGTCCATCAGCCAAGTGATGCTGACCAATGAAAGTGCCTGGCGTCCGGAAGCGGAAACCCGTGCCGGTTTGCTGAAGATCTGGCAAGTGATGCAAGACTGCGTCGCCGCGGGTTGTCGCAACGAAGGCATTTTGCCCGGTGGGCTGAAGGTCAAACGCCGGGCTGCAGCGCTGCATCGGCAACTGTGCAACAACCCGGAATCGTCACTGCGCGATCCGCTGTCGGTGCTCGACTGGGTCAATCTGTACGCCTTGGCGGTCAACGAAGAAAACGCCAACGGCGGACGCGTGGTCACCGCGCCCACCAATGGTGCAGCCGGAATCATCCCGGCGGTGTTGCATTACTACATGCGCTTCATCCCCGGTGCCAACGAAGACGGCGTCGTACGCTTTCTGCTGACGGCCGCCGCGATCGGCATTCTGTACAAGGAAAACGCCTCTATCTCCGGCGCCGAAGTCGGCTGTCAGGGCGAGGTTGGCGTCGCCTGTTCCATGGCCGCCGGCGCCTTGTGTGAAGTGCTGGGCGGCACGGTGCAGCAGGTGGAAAACGCCGCCGAAATCGGCATGGAACACAACCTCGGCCTGACCTGCGACCCGATTGGCGGATTGGTGCAAGTACCTTGCATCGAGCGCAATGCCATGGGCTCGGTCAAGGCCATCAATGCGGTGCGCATGGCCTTGCGCGGCGACGGTCAGCACTTCGTCTCCCTCGACAAAGTCATCCGCACCATGCGCCAGACCGGCGCCGATATGAAAAGCAAATACAAGGAAACCGCCCGTGGCGGTTTGGCGGTCAACATTATCGAGTGCTGATGCGCGCATCTGCACTATTTTCAGGAGCTGGATATGTCCACCGAACAACTGTTGAAAACCCCGTTGCACGCACTGCACCTCGAACTCGGCGCCCGCATGGTGCCGTTTGCCGGCTACGATATGCCGGTGCAATACCCGCTGGGCGTAATGAAAGAACACCAGCACACCCGTGATCAGGCCGGGTTGTTCGATGTTTCGCACATGGGCCAGATCCGCCTGACCGGCGCCAACGCTGCCAAGGCCCTGGAAACGCTGGTGCCGGTGGACATCATCGATTTGCCGGTGGGCATGCAGCGCTACGCGATGTTCACCAACGAGACCGGCGGCATCCTCGACGACCTGATGGTCGCCAACCTCGGTAATGACGAACTTTTCCTGGTGGTCAACGCGGCCTGCAAGGATCAGGATCTGGCGCACCTGCGCAAGCACATCGGCGACCAGTGCACGATCGAACCACTGTTCGAAGAGCGCGCGTTGCTGGCGTTGCAAGGCCCGGCCGCCGTCACCGTGCTCGCACGCCTGGCACCTGAAGTTGCGAAGATGACCTTCATGCAGCTCGCCCGCGTGAAGCTGTTGGGCGTGGACTGCTTTGTCAGCCGCTCGGGCTACACCGGTGAAGACGGTTTCGAAATCTCCGTACCAGCCGCCAATGCCGAAGCCCTGGCTCGCGCCCTGCTGGCCGAACCGGAAGTGGCGGCCATCGGCCTCGGCGCTCGCGACTCCCTGCGCCTGGAAGCCGGTCTGTGCCTCTACGGTCACGACATGAACACCGAAACCACCCCAATCGAAGCCAGCCTGCTGTGGGCCATCTCCAAGCCTCGTCGTGCCGATGGCGCGCGGGCCGGTGGCTTCCCCGGCGCTGAACCCGTGTTCGCCCAACAGCAAACCGGTGTCAGCCGCAAACGCGTTGGCCTGCTGCCACAGGAACGTACGCCAGTGCGCGAAGGTGCAGAGATCGTCAACGAAGCCGGCGAAATCATCGGCAGCGTGTGCAGCGGTGGCTTCGGTCCGACCCTCGGCGGTCCTTTGGCCATGGGTTACCTCGACAGCGCTTATATCGCTTTGGATACGCCGGTTTGGGCAATTGTTCGTGGGAAAAAGGTGCCTTTGCTTGTAAGCAAAATGCCATTTGTTCCACAACGCTACTATCGTGGTTGATCGACCGTTTCTATAAGTAACGCGGCTGCGTTAACAGTGCACTAATCTGTAACGCAGGCGCCATAAAACAGTGCGAACGTTTCGTTTATGAACGTTACTTATAACGATCGAAAACAACTGAACAACTCCATCGAATAAGCCTGCGCTAGTGCCACCAACCCGAGGAAATACGGGCCTTCGCAGGGCTTGTTTTTTCTCCCGTAGTTGGCGTAGAGTTTGTTCACTGTGTTTGCATGGGTCGCTTGGAATCGTGACCTGGGCAGTAGCCTACAAGTTAGCTACATCCCGTTCGACGTCTTCTTACTCTCCTGCAACCAGCCCCAGTACTCTTTCACCAGAAGGAGACTGTCATTCATTTTTTTGCGTCAAAGGAAATAAGAAATGTCCCAACGTCAGAGCGGTACCGTCAAGTGGTTTAACGACGAGAAAGGTTTTGGTTTTATCACTCCAGAAAGCGGTCCGGATCTGTTCGTACATTTCCGCGCTATTCAGGGCAACGGCTTCAAGAGCCTGAAAGAAGGCCAGAAAGTGACTTTCGTTGCTGTGCAAGGCCAGAAAGGCATGCAGGCTGACGAAGTACAAGCAGAAGCCTGATCTTCTGTAGCGAAAAAGCCCCTGATACTGATATCAGGGGCTTTTTTGTGCGCGTAAATCCGTAAAATGGCTTCTTTTTCCGTTCAGAGGCTGCCATGTCGAAACACCTGCTATATCCACAGGGCGACTTCCCCGCCGTCGGCCTGGGTCGTCGCCTGGCAGCGATGTTCTACGACTTCCTGTTATGCACCGCGCTGCTGATCGTCACCAGCGGCATTTACAAGATGATTCAGATGGCGATCATCGGCGAAGGCCAAATGCGCGCCTTGACCGACGCCGGCGCGCTGGACGGTGATCCGCTGCTATCAACGGTGCTGTTGTTCGTGCTGTTCGGTTTCTTCGCCAAGTTCTGGATCTGGTCGGGGCAGACACTGGGCATGCAGGTGTGGGGCATCCGCGTGCAAAACGCCGACGGCTCATCCATCAGCCTGTGGCAGGCACTGCTGCGCTTTGTGGTATCGATCGCATCCTGGCTATGCCTTGGGCTTGGGTTCTTCTGGTCGCTGTTCGACAAGCAGAAACGCAGCTGGCATGACATCTACTCCAATACCCAGCTTGTGCGGATTCCGAAGAAGACCAAATAGCACTGGCAATGCAAATCACGGTGGCGAGGGAGCTTGCTCCCGCTGGGGTGCGAAGCGCCCCCAAATGCGGCTGCTGCGCGACCGAACGGGAGCAAGCTCCCTCGCCACAACAGCTCTCGCCACAGTAAGTATTAGGCGTTGCCGGCCAACTTCATCCGCGCCGCCTGCGTGAAATCAAGCATGCGCTTGAGCGGCCGAATCGCCTGCGGAATCAACGCCGGGTCGACGAAGATCTCGTTAGTCCCTTCCTTCAAGCTCTTCAGCATGCGCTCAAGCGTGTTCATCGCCATCCATGGGCAATGTGCGCAACTACGGCAGGCTGCGCCGTTACCGGCCGTTGGCGCTTCGATGAAGACCTTGTCCGGACACAGCTGCTGCATCTTGTAGAAGATGCCACGGTCGGTGGCGACGATCAGGGTCTTGTTCGGCAGACTTTGCGCCGCAGCGATCAGCTGACTGGTGGAACCCACCGCGTCGGCCAACTCGATTACGGCGGTAGGCGATTCCGGGTGCACCAGGATGGCCGCATCCGGGTACAGCGCCTTCATGTCTTCGAGCTGCTTGGCCTTGAACTCTTCATGGACGATGCAGGCACCGTCCCACAGCAGCATGTCGGCACCGGTCTTGCGCTGGATGTAAGTGCCCAGGTGCTTGTCTGGTGCCCAGATGATGGTTTCGCCGTTATCCATCAGGCTTTCGACGATTTCCAGCGCGCAGCTGGACGTCACCACCCAGTCCGCACGCGCCTTGACCGCCGCCGAGGTGTTGGCATACACCACCACCGTACGTTCCGGATGCTGATCGCAGAACGCCGAGAACTCGTCCACCGGGCAACCCAGGTCCAGCGAGCAGGTCGCTTCCAGGGTCGGCATCAGTACACGTTTTTCAGGGTTGAGGATTTTCGCGGTTTCGCCCATGAACTTCACGCCGGCGACTACCACAGTCTTGGCCGGGTGGGCATTGCCGAAGCGGGCCATCTCCAGAGAGTCGGAGACGCAACCACCGGTTTCTTCGGCCAGGGCCTGAATGACGGGATCGCAATAGAAGTGGGCAACCAGCACCGCGTCCTGAGCCTTGAGCTCGGCAGCGATGGCAGTACGGTAATAAGCCTCTTCCTCGGCCGTCAGCGGCTTGGGCTGCTTGGCGTCGAGGTGGGCTTGAACCAGAAGGCGTTCGGAAATCTGCGTCATGTTCGCAAGACCTGCAGGCGCTTTCGCGCGAAAGTCGAGTATACACCCGGCTCCGGACCCTTAAGGGTACCGCCGGGAGAGTGAGTATTCATCAGGCGTGGATAGCGTTGAAGCTGCGCAAGGCTACAGAATATCCCGTGGATGCAAAAGATGATTCTGACCTGCGTCACCCGGACTGAGTCGACCTAAAATCGCGGGCAAAAAAAAACCCGGAAATCCTCACTTACGTGGGCCTTCCAGATTTTTTAAAATGGTGGGTCGTGTGGGATTCGAACCTACGACCAATTGGTTAAAAGCCAACTGCTCTACCAACTGAGCTAACGACCCGCTGTGTGGTGGCGCGTATAATACTGATTTTTAAGGACTATTCAACACCTAATTTGAAATAAATCAAAAATAAGGTGTTGGGTCAGTCACACCGGCCGCCGCGAAGCCTTCTGCACGCAGGCGGCAGCTGTCGCATTTACCGCAGGCGCGGCCGTTATCGTCTGCCTGATAGCAGGAAACAGTCAGCCCGTAATCGACGCCAAGCTTCACGCCAGCCTGAACGATCTGCGCCTTGCTCAGATTCTGCAGTGGCGCCTGGATACGGAAGCCCTGCCCTTCTACCCCGGCCTTGGTCGCCAGGTTAGCCATGCGCTCGAAGGCTTCGATGAACTCGGGACGGCAATCCGGGTAACCGGAGTAATCCACCGCGTTAACGCCGATAAAGATGTCACGCGCGCCCAGCACTTCGGCCCAGCCCAGCGCCAGAGACAGAAACACGGTGTTGCGCGCCGGCACGTAAGTCACCGGGATACCTTCACCCGGTGTTTCCGGCACATCGATACTAGTGTCGGTCAACGCCGAGCCGCCGATGCCATTCAGGTTCAGGCCAATCACCTTGTGCTCGACCACACCCAAATCGCGGGCGACGCGTGCGGCGGCGTGCAATTCGGCGTGGGAACGTTGACCATAATCGAAGCTCATGGTGTAGCAGCGGTAGCCTTCAGCGCGGGCCATGGCCACGACTGTCGCGGAGTCGAGACCGCCGGACAGCAGGATGACCGCACGTTTTTCGACAGTGTTCAGTTGTTCAGTCATTTCAGCGCCCCGGCTCGTCATTCCAAAGATATTTATGCAGCTGCAATTGCAGGCGCACAGGCAGATTGTCCGCCACCACCCAGTCCGCCAGATCACGCGCGTTCAGGTCATGGTGGCTCGGCGAGAACAGGACTTCGCCGGCACGCTGATCCAGACCGTATTGAATCAGCTTGGACACGGCCCAGTCGTAGTCTTCCCGCGAGCAGATGACAAACTTTACCTGATCGTTAGGCGTGAGCAGCTCAATGTTCTCGTAGCGGTTGCGATGCGCTTCTTTCGAACCCGGGGTTTTCAGGTCGACGACGCGACTGACCCGCGGATCGACCGCCGAGATATCCAGCGCGCCACTGGTTTCCAGCGACACTTCGTAGCCGGCGTCACACAACTGCTTGAGCAAGGGAATGGCATTCGGTTGCGCCAGGGGCTCGCCGCCCGTGACACAGACATAACGCGGGCGAAAACCGGCCACTTGCTCGAGGATGTCATCGAGCGTGCGAATGGTGCCGCCAGTGAACGCGTAGGCGCTGTCGCAGTATTGGCAACGCAATGGGCAACCGGTCAGGCGCACAAAAACAGTGGGCAGCCCGGCAGTCCGCGTTTCACCCTGCAACGAGTAGAAAACTTCGGTGATTCTCAATGTGTCTTGCATAGTCGCCACGGGCGTAACAGCTAAACAGGCTGTCCGCCTCCGTCAGGCACTTCAAGGAACCTCGCCAACGCGCAGATCCCAAAAAGCGTGTTTCATAAAAAGGGCATGAATTCTAACGAAAAAACCCGCGATAGGCGCGGGTTTCTTCTAAACATAACTATTTCTACAAGCTTACAGGCTTACATGCGCTGCAAGTCACGCTGCGCCAGCTGAGCGGCGGAAGTGCCCGGATATTGGGACACGACCTGCTGCAGAATGCCTTTGACCCGGTCGGTATGACCGAGGCGACGCTCTACATCAGCGAGCTTGTACAACGAGTCAGGCACTTTTGGGTGCTTGGGGTACAGCTGCGAAACCTTGGCAAATGCCTGACCTGCGCCTTGCAGATCGCCTTTGGCCAGGTTCACTTCACCCAACCAGTACTGGGCGTTGCCCGCGTACTGGCTGTTCGGGTATTTGCGCAGGAATGCGGCGAAAGCCTGGCTGGCCTTGTCGAAATCCTTGGCTTTGATCAGGTCGAAGGCTGCATCGTAATACAGTTTCTCCTTCGCCGGATCAGCCGGTTCGCTACCTGCGGCAGGCGCTTGTGTGGAAGTGGCAGCGGCTGCCGCCCCCACACCTGCGCCGGCTGCTGCACCGGGGGCATTCAAGTTGCCACCGGTGGAAGAATTATCAGGAGTCGCGGCTGGTGCAACGCCGGTTCCTATGCGCCGATCAAGATCCTGATATCGCTCCAGGTTCTCTTGCTTCATGCGCGCTACATCATTTTGCAGAACTTCGATCACACCCTGTTGGCGTGAGATCTGCTCCTGCATCGATTGCAGTTGGTTGAACAGCTCGCCCTGTGCCGAGACAGGGGCCGAAACCCCTCCCCCGGCATAGGCGCCGTTCGTACCGTAACCCGCAGGCGGATAACTACTCCCGCTATTGTTATAGCCGGAGTTGTCCTCGACCACAGGAACCGCAGCCCACACCGCAAGCGGTGCGAGGCTGAGAGCCAAAACAGTTACAGCACGACGGCACGTTCGCATGACGAATTACTTACGCAGTTCGACGCGACGGTTTTGAGCCCAGGACTGCTCGTCGTTGCCGGTAGCAACTGGACGCTCTTCGCCGTAGGAAACCAGTTCCAGCTGAGCTGGGGAAACACCTTGCAGTACCAGGTAACGCTGAACGGCTTTCGCACGACGCTCGCCCAGTGCCATGTTGTACTCACGAGTACCACGTTCGTCGGTGTTGCCTTCCAGAACAACGCGAGCGCCGTTTGCTTTCAGGTCTTTGGCGTGAACGTCCAGAGCGCGCATGGCTTCTGGCTTCAGGTCCGAGCTGTCGTATTCGAAGTAGAAGGTGGTGATTGCGCGCAGAGCAGCTTCTTCGCTCAGGGAGCCGTCAACAGCACCAGTGTTAGCGCCGTAACCAGCGTTTGGATCAACAGCGCCTTCACCGGCGTTGTCGCCGCCTTTGGACGAGCAACCTACAGCTACAGCCATGGCCAGAGCCAGCGCAGCAAATTTACCAAACTTCAGCATTTCCATCGTGAAACTCCTAATGAACCCCAGTGTGTTAAGTACAACGTGTAGCGCCGCGTCAGTTCAGGTAAGGGGACCAGGACGGTTCTCTGACTTCGCCTTGTGCGGTAGGAAGCGGGAGCCTCACGCGTCCATTAATGGACACGAGCATCAAGACTCCCCGGCCCTGCTGGCGGGTGGCGTAGATTACCATGGTGCCGTTGGGCGCAACAGTAGGCGACTCGTCCAGAGTGCTATCAGTGAGGATCTTTACACTACCGCGCTGCAAATCCTGGGCCGCCACCTTGAAATTGGTGAAACCTTCCTGGCGATGGATCATCACCAGGGTCTTTTCATCGGCCGACAGTTTAGGGTTGGCGTTGTAGTTACCGATGAAGGTCACACGCTCCGCACCACCACCGCTTGCGCTGGTTTTGTAGATCTGTGGCTTGCCGCCACGGTCGGAGGTGAAGTAGATGGTCGAACCATCTTTACCCCAGAACGGCTCGGTGTTGATGCCCTGACCGTTGGTGACGCGACTGATCTGACGCGAACCCAGGTTCATCACATAGATGTCCGGGTTACCGTCTTTCGACAGTACGAATGCCAGACGCTGACCATCCGGCGACCAGGCTGGCGCACCATTCAGGCCTTCGAAGTTGGTGATCTGCTCACGGCGACCGGTGTCGATGTTCTGCATGAAAATGCGCGGACGCTTCTGCTCGAACGACACATAAGCAATGCGTTTGCCATCCGGTGCAAAACGCGGCGACAGGATCGGCTCGCGCGATTGCAGCAGTGTCACGGCACGGGCACCGTCATAGTCCGAACGTTGCAACGTGTAGCGAGTGTTCTTCTCGGAGAACCGCTCGGCCGTCACGTACAGCAGACGAGTCGAGAACGCACCTTTGATACCGGTGAGTTTCTCGAACGACTGGTCGGAGATGTAATGCGCCATGTCACGCAGTTGATCGACGCTGCCCGACACGCTGCCGGTCAGCACTTGCTGCTCGGTGGCGACGTTGAACAGTGCGTATTGAACCTGCAGGCGACCGCCCGCAGGAACGATACTGCCAACCATAATGTACTGGGCGCCAACAGCCTTCCAGTCACGGAAAATGATTTCGCTGGCCTGGCTTGGCTGGCTGATCATGTTCTGCTTTGGAATCGGTGCGTAGTAACCCGAGTTACGCAGGTCGTTACCGATGATTTCGGCCATGTCATCCGGCAGCACGGTGCCACCCTGGAAACCGAATGGCACTACGGCAATTGGAGTTGCCTGGGAGCTACCACTGCTGACCAGGATATTTTTTTCATCTGCCGTGGCCAGTCCTGCAAAGCAGAACATGACTACAAGCAGTCCTCGAAGAAGGTTTCTCACAAGGCTAGATCCTCAGGTGTGAATGTCATCTTGAATGAACGATAGGGTGCGAAATCAGCTGGCTTCAGACCCTGCATTTCGGTCAATCGACCAATATTTTTTACTGCCGCTACCGCTGAACTGTCGAACGGCACATCACCACTGGAACGGGCAACCGATACGCCGGAGATCGTTCCGTCAGGCAGCATGTTGATTTGCAGGATCACTTTCATGCCCTTGCGGGCCGACGGTGGCTGCGCCCAACCTTCAGAAGCACGCGAGCGAATCAGGTCATCGAAGTTGCCGGCGACTTCGTCACCCTGCTCATCGGCCAAGGCCTGCTGACGCTGCGGCGTGTCGGAAAGCAAATCTGCCAGGGCCTGAGCCTTTTTCTCATCGACGGATTTACGTGCCGCTTCCTGCGATTTTTTCTTCGCGGCATCGGCAGCAGCTTTCTTCTTCGCGTCTTCGGCGACTTTCTTCTTCGCCTCTTCAGCTTCAGATTTCTTCTTGGCGTCTTCGGCGGCTTTCTTCTTCGCGTCTTCGACGATCTTTTTCTTCGCTTCTTCAGCGGCCGCTTTCTTGGCCTCTTCTTCAGCAGCTTTCTTGGCTTCTTCTTCAGATTTCTTCTTGGCTATATCAGCCAATTGTTTCTCTTCGGCCTTTTTGGCTTCGGCGGTCTTCTTGGCTTCATCGGCTTTCTTGGCTTCATCAGCCTTTTTTGCCTCTTCCGCTTTCTTCGTCTCGTCGGCCTTCTTGGATTCTTCGGCTTTTTGAGCCGCATCTTCCTTCTTTTGTTCCGCGGCCTTGATCGCTTCCTGTTCGATCTTTTTCTGTTCCATCTGTTCGACTTCGGTCTGGCGCGCAGCAGATTTCTGCGCTTCACCCGCAATCTTCTGATTGGTCTGGGTGGTCGCCCGACTTTTCGATTTCAACTGGTACAGGGTCGCCTGGACGATAGGCTTGGCCGGCGGCAGCTCCGGTGTGAAGGCGAAACTGACGAACAGCATGCCGAACACCAGCACGTGCAAGACAATCGCCCAGACACTAGGCCAGAAGTAGCTTTCCGAGGCGGACGGCTCTCGCATTTGCTGCATCAGGGTGCCTCGGTAATCAAGCCAACATTACCGACCCCGGCTTTCTGCAACCCGCCCATCGCGCCCATGACGGAGCCGTAATCGACAGTCTTGTCGCCGCGAATGAATACCTGGGTACGCTTGCCGCCTTCAGTACCGGCGCGAATGATCTTGGTCACCGCGTCGGTCATTTGCGGCAAGGTCATGGCCTTGTCCTGCTGCTTTTCGGTGTCGACTTCGCTGCCAAGGTTCCAGTAGTAGGTCTTGTCAGACTTGATCGAAATGGTCAGGACCTGAGTGTTGTTGTCCTGCGGCAAGGCTTCGCTGGAAACCTTGGGCAGATCAACTTTCACGCCCTGATTGAGCATCGGCGCGGTCACCATGAAGATGACCAGCAGTACCAGCATCACGTCGATGTAAGGCACCACGTTCATCTCGGCAACCGGCTTGCGCTTTTTGCGAGCTCGAGCGATTAAAGCCATTGGAAATTACCTGCTTATTCTTCGCTGGTGTGCACTTTGCGGTGCAGGATCGCCTGGAATTCGTCGGCGAAGGTGTAGTAACGGCCCAGCAAGGTTTCGCTGCGAGCAGCAAAACGGTTGTACGCTATAACGGCCGGGATGGCGGCGAACAGACCGATCGCGGTAGCAATCAGTGCTTCGGCAATACCAGGGGCCACAGTGGCCAGGGTCGCTTGCTGGGCAGTTGCCAGACCACGGAAGGAGTTCATGATGCCCCAGACCGTACCGAACAGACCGATGTACGGGCTGACGGAACCGACGGTGGCGAGAAACGGCAGGCTCTGCTCGAGTTTTTCTTCCTCGCGGGAGATGGCCACGCGCATGGCACGGGCCACGCCTTCCATGACCGCTTCCGGGTCAACGCCTGACTGCTGACGCAGACGGGAGAATTCCTTGAAGCCGGCACGGAAGATTTGCTCGACGCCCGAATCCGGATCAGGGTTGCTGCCGGCCTGACGGTAGAGTTTGGACAGGTCGATACCGGACCAGAAGCGCTCTTCAAAGCTCTCCAGGGCACGTCGACCGGCGCGCAGCAAGTTGCTGCGCTGAAAGATCATGATCCATGAGGTCACCGATGCGGCTACCAGGATCAGCATTACCAGTTGCACCACGATACTGGCATTGCTGACCAGGCTCCACATGGAGGAATGGTCGACGACGTTAGCTTCCACGCTTTATCTCCTGCTTTGAGTGTGTACCCGCGCCGCTCACGTCGGCAAAGGCCGCACGTAGAGCTTCGGGAATGGCCCGGGGTTTCAAACTGTTGGTGCGCACACAGGCCACCAGAAACTGCCCTTCGCAGAGCAGCACATTATCCGTAGCCCGCCTGACCTGCTGTTTGAAGCGCAGGCTGACCCGGTTCAATTCAATTACTTCAGCGCTTACCAGCAGTTCGTCGTCCAGTCGCGCCGGCGCGTGGTAACGCGCTTCGCTGGAATGCACGACAAACAACAGGTCCTCCCCTGCCAGCGCCGACTGGGCAAAGCCCAGCTCCCGGAGCCGCTCGGTTCGAGCCCGTTCCATAAACTTGAGGTAATTGACGTAATACACGATGCCGCCCGCATCGGTGTCCTCGTAATAAACGCGACAACGATGTGCGAACGGCTCAAGCCCGTTTTGCGCGCGCATACTCTAGTGCTTACTCCTCAGGTTGCCAATCCGGCCAGGCAACTGTTTTTCATTGATTCGCGGCTTTCTGGTGAAAGTACGGTCCTGGGACAGCACAAACCCCGAATAAATCAGCGCGCAAAGGTTACTAATCGTCCACGGCATCGAGGAACTCGTCTACCACGGGCATCTCGCCTAATCGTGACGGGATGTTTAAACCGAAGTGCAGGTACGCATGTCGAGTGACCACCCGCCCCCGCGGAGTGCGCATGATATAGCCCTGCTGGATCAAATACGGCTCCAGCACGTCTTCAATGGTGTGACGCTCTTCGCTGATCGCCGCCGCCAGACTGTCCACCCCCACCGGCCCACCGTCGAACTTCTCGATCATGGTCAGCAGCAGGCGTCGATCCTGGTGATCGAAGCCACGCTCGTCGACATCCAGCAGGTTCAGCGCCAGGTCGGCGATCGGCTTGGTGATGTGGCCTTTGGCGCGAACCTCGGCGAAATCCCTTACTCGTCGCAGCAAGCGGTTGGCGATCCGCGGCGTGCCACGGGCACGGCGGGCGATTTCGAAGGCGCCTTCCGGGTCCAGCGGCAAACCGAGAATGTTCGCCGAACGGCTGACAATCGTTGCCAGGTCGGCGGTGTTGTAGAACTCCAGACGCTGAACGATCCCGAAACGGTCGCGCAACGGGTTGGTCAGCATGCCGGCCCGGGTGGTTGCGCCGACCAGGGTGAACGGCGGCAGATCGAGTTTGATCGAGCGCGCGGCCGGCCCTTCGCCGATCATGATGTCGAGCTGGAAATCTTCCATCGCCGGGTACAGCACTTCTTCGACGATCGGCGACAACCGATGGATCTCGTCGATGAACAGCACGTCATGGGGTTCAAGGTTGGTCAGCAACGCTGCCAAATCACCTGGACGCTCAAGAACCGGCCCCGAGGTGCTTTTGATCGACACGCCCATTTCCTGGGCAATGATGTTGGCCAGGGTGGTTTTACCCAGCCCCGGCGGGCCGAAAATCAGCGTGTGGTCCAGGGATTCATTGCGCCCACGCGCGGCCTGGATGAACAACTCCATTTGCTCGCGAACGGTTGGCTGGCCAATGTACTCGGCCAGGCTGACGGGACGAATCGCCCGGTCCTGGACTTCCTCGCGGTCACGGGGATCACCCGTGGCAGCGATCAGACGATCAGCTTCAATCACTTAGATCATTCCCTTCAGGGCACGACGAATCAAGTCTTCACTGCTCAAACCTTTCTCCTTGATCGCAGAAATTGCCTTGCTGGCTTCCTGCGGCTTGTAGCCCAGGGAAATCAGCGCGCTGACCGCGTCATTTTCGGCGGTGGCGACTGGAGCTGGCGCATCTGGCCCACCCGGCTGGTTTGGCACCAACGCAAACATCGCCGGCACGGTTTCCCACGCCTTGAAGCGATCCTTGAGTTCCACCAACAACCGCTCGGCCGTCTTCTTGCCAACGCCAGGCACCTTGGTCAGGGCCGAAGTGTCCTGGGACTGCACGCAACGAACCAGCTCGTCGACCTCCAGGCTCGACATCAAGGCCAGCGCCAGTTTCGGCCCCACACCATTGAGACGGATCAGCTCGCGAAAAAAGTCTCGCTCGCGCTTGCCAAAGAAGCCATAGAGTAACTGCGCGTCTTCGCGTACGACCAAATGGGTGTGCAAGGTCAGTGGTTCACCGACCGACGGCAAGCGATAAAGCGTTGTCATGGGCACTTCCAGCTCATACCCCAGACCGTTTACATCCAGAATCAGGTGCGGCGGCTGTTTCTCAGCCAAAGTGCCGCGCAAGCGTCCAATCACGTTTCAGATCCTTGAGCCTTGGCCAGATCAGTGCTGGCGACTGACAGAACAAGGGTTTTGCGCCGACAACACAGGCGCAAAACCCTCATTCCATAAAAATGATTGCTGATGCTATCAGAGACGCAGGCGCCCGCCACGACTGCGTGCTGTGCCCAGACCATGAGGCAACAGGCTGGAACGGGTGTGAGCGTGGCAAATCGCGATGGCCAGGGCATCCGAGGCATCGATTTGCGGCTTGCTGGTCAATTTCAGCATGTGCATGACCATCATCTGCACCTGCTCCTTATTCGCCGCGCCGGTGCCGGTCACCGCCTGTTTGACTTGGGTCGCGGTGTATTCGGCGATTTCCAGGCTTTCCTCGGCACCGGCCACGATGGCAGCGCCGCGGGCCTGACCGAGCTTGAGGGCGGAGTCGGCATTGCGGGCCATGAAGACTTTTTCGATGCCCATGGTCACCGGGCCGTAGGTCTGGATCACTTCGCGCACGCCCCGGTAGACGATTTGCAGGCGCTCGTGCAGCTCGCCGGAGCCCGTGCGAATGCAGCCCGACGCCACGTACACGCAGCCACGCCCGGTATCACGTACCACGCCATAACCGGTGATACGCGAACCGGGGTCGATACCAAGAATTAAAGTCATAACGCCTGCAGAAAGAGATCGCGGTGGCTTGAGGATAACTGTGTAGGAGCTGCCGAAGGCTGCGATCTTTTGATTTTCGATCTTAAAGTCAAAAGATCGCAGCCTTCGGCAGCTCCTACGGGTTTAGCGTAGGGCCTGGCAAGGGCTGCGATCTTTTATAAATGCATCAACCGAGCTGTGCGGCCACCGACTCCGGGATGTCCGCGTTGGAATACACATTTTGCACGTCATCCAGGTCTTCGAGCATATCGATCAGCTTCAGAACCTTCTCGGCGCCTTCCAGGTCCAGTTCGGCACTGGTGGTCGGCAGCATGACGATTTCTGCGTCATCGCCCTTGAAGCCTGCAGCCTCCAAAGCGTTGCGCACGGAATAGAAGCCGGCGAACGAGGTGAACACGTCGATAGAACCGTCTTCGTGGGTCACCACGTCATCGGCGTCGGCCTCCATGGCCGCTTCCATCAGCGCATCCTCATCCACGCCTGGCGCGAAGGAAATCTGCCCCTTGCGCTCGAACAGGTAGGCCACCGAACCATCGGTGCCGAGGTTGCCGCCACACTTGCTGAACGCATGGCGAACAGCCGCTGCAGTACGGTTGCGGTTGTCGGTCATGCATTCGACCATCACCGCCACACCGCCCGGACCGTAACCTTCATAGGTCAGTTCGACCATGTCGTCGGTATCGGCAGCACCGGCACCGCGGGCCACTGCGCGATCGATGATGTCGCGACTCATGTTCGCACCCAGCGCTTTATCCAGCGCCAGACGCAAGCGCGGGTTGGAGCCTGGATCACCGCCGCCCTGACGAGCAGCAACCGTCAGTTCACGAATCCACTTGGTGAAAATCTTGCCCTTCTTGGCATCCTGACGTTCTTTGCGGTGCTTGATGTTCGCCCACTTGGAATGACCCGCCATAACTCGCTCCGAATTATCTTTGAAACATTGCCCGCCACGCCATGATGCGCCGGCCAGCAAATAAAAATCTCGACCATTGTATAAAGAAAGGGCGCATCCGAAGATGCGCCCTTCTGGCCAGCCTTACTCAGCTTTAGGCGTTTCGCGCAGACGAATGTGCAGTTCGCG
Source organism: Pseudomonas sp. TE12508 (assembly GCF_056279485.1). NCBI lineage: Bacteria > Pseudomonadati > Pseudomonadota > Gammaproteobacteria > Pseudomonadales > Pseudomonadaceae > Pseudomonas > Pseudomonas sp. TE12508. The sequence goes on from NZ_JBWCCN010000006.1 coordinate 214,991, forward strand.
CAATGCCTTGGCATCCACCAGCCCCGGTGCCTGAGTCATGACGCAGGCAGCGCTCTGGGTTTTCGGGAAGGCGATCACTTCACGGATCGACTGGGCGCCGGTCATCAGCATCACCAGACGGTCCAGACCGAAGGCCAGACCACCGTGCGGCGGCGCGCCATATTTCAGGGCGTCGAGCAGGAAGCCGAACTTCTCTTCCTGTTCCGCTTCGCTGATACCCAGCAGGCGGAACACCGACTGTTGCATTTCCTTGCGGTGGATACGGATCGAACCGCCACCCAGTTCGGTGCCGTTCAGGACCATGTCGTAGGCACGGGACAGCGCGGTTGCCGGGTTGGCTTCCAGTTCTTGCGGCGTGCACTTCGGCGCGGTGAACGGGTGGTGCAACGCGGTGAAGCTGCCGTCGTCGTTCTCTTCGAACATCGGGAAGTCGACGACCCACATCGGTGCCCACTCGCAGGTCAGCAGGTTCAGATCGTGACCAACCTTGATCCGCAGCGCGCCCAAGGCTTCGCTGACGATCTTCGATTTATCAGCGCCGAAGAACACGATATCGCCATCAACTGCACCGACGCGATCGAGGATCACGTTCAGGTTAGCCTCAGGGATGTTCTTGACGATTGGCGATTGCAGACCTTCAACGCCTTTGGCGCGCTCGTTGACCTTGATGTACGCCAGGCCCTTGGCACCGTAGATGCCGACGAACTTGGTGTAGTCGTCGATCTTGCTGCGCGGCATGCTTGCCGCGCCTGGAACGCGCAGAGCGGCAACGCGGCATTTCGGGTCGTTGGCAGGGCCGCTGAACACCTTGAAGTCGACTTCTTTCAGTTGATCGGCAACGTCAACCAGTTCCAGCGGGTTACGCAGGTCCGGCTTGTCGGAACCGTAACGACGCATGGCCTCTTCGAAGGTCATGTGCGGGAAGTCGCCGAACTCCAGGTCCAGCACTTCCTTGAACAGGTTGCGAATCATTTGTTCGGTGATGCCCATGATCTCTTTTTCATCGAGGAAGCTGGTCTCGATGTCGATCTGGGTGAATTCCGGCTGACGGTCGGCGCGCAGATCTTCGTCGCGGAAGCACTTGGCGATCTGGTAGTAACGGTCGAAGCCGGCGACCATCAGCAGCTGCTTGAACAGCTGTGGCGATTGCGGCAAGGCGAAGAAGCTACCTGCGTGAGTACGGCTCGGCACCAGGTAGTCGCGAGCGCCTTCTGGCGTGGCGCGGGTCAGAATCGGCGTCTCGACATCGAGGAAGCCGTTCTCGTCCAGGAAGCGACGGATGCTGGTGGTCATGCGCGAACGCAGACGCAGCTTCTCGAGCATTTCCGGGCGACGCAGGTCGAGGAAGCGATAACGCAGGCGGGTTTCTTCGCCGACATCGGAGAACTCGTTCAGCGGGAACGGCGGGGTTTCCGCTTCGTTCAATACTTCCAGCTCGTAGCCCAGCACTTCGATCATGCCCGACGCCATGTTGGCGTTGGTGGCACCGGCCGGACGCAGGCGCACCTTGCCGGTGATCTTGACCACGTATTCGCTGCGCACGCGATCGGCGGCGGCGAAGGATTCAGCGCGGTCCGGGTCGAACACCACCTGGGCCAGACCGTCACGATCACGGATATCGAGGAAAATCACCCCACCGTGGTCACGACGACGATGGACCCATCCGCAAAGGGTAATTTCCTGGCCTTCCAGGCTTTCGTTCAGTTGGCCGCAATAATGGCTGCGCATCATGGTAGTGGTTTCGCTTCTCGTAATTCGAAATTCGGTTGGAGGTCTTGCCGCACCCCCGCACTTGAATCAGGTGCCAGATGATGCAAGAACTCGCGCGTGTCATTCAGCCCGGGCGCTAGACCCTAGTCAGCTTTGTCGCCACCGGCCAGATTTTTCTTGGAACCGGTCTTGAAGTCGGTTTCGTACCAGCCGGTGCCGCTGAGGCGGAAGCCCGGCATGGACAGCATCTTTTTAAGCTCTGGCGCCTGGCAGGCAGGGCAGTCGACCAGCGGTGCTGCGCTGATCTTTTGAATGGCTTCCAACTGATGACCACAGGAAGCACATTGATAGTCGTACATCGGCATGGGGGTTGTCTCGGCGATCAGATTGCTACCGCGCATGCTGGGCTTTGCGGCAAAGGGCGGGATTATATCCATTAAATGCAGCCTGTGCAGCCGTAAGACTGCACAGACCGACACTCGACCCGATCAACCGCCATCGTCAAGCCATGACGGGGCAACTTCCTTCCTTCAGGCTGTGCACGACGCAGACAACCCGCACCAGCCCGGTGAAGTTCTTCACCCCGCCGTGGCGCAGATGCACTTCGCGATCCACGTGGGACAACAGTGCACTGACCGAGCAGCAATTGACCTTGGCCATATCACCCAAAATATCCCAATAAACCTGCTCCAGCCGCAAACAGGTCGCAAAGCCGTTCAAGCGCACTGACCGGGATAATGGCTGGGCCAGGCCCATATCGAATTCGCTGACAAATGAATCAATCCTTACTTCCTTGAGTGGACCGACCCTCCCCTCGCTTCGCCTGTCTTGATAAACCATAGCGTTGACACTCCTTTGCCATCCTTGCTGCTTATAAGAGTCATATTCCGTTTGCTTATAAAAGCGCAGGCGCACAGGGATATCTAGATGACTTTATGACCATCGACGTAGGATAAGCCAACAACTGAGGGGAGATCATGGAGCTCGTCCTAGGCCGGACGATTTCCTACGAAAACTGACGCAATGTCTTTCAGCGGAACGGCAAAAAGACGCGAGAAACACAGCAGGCAAATAATACTCAGCAAGCGTCATGCACACAGCGGCCAGCAGGAGTACCGCTGGACTGCCTGATTTGAGTAGCTGCGGGCTTTGCTGTTAAATAGGCAGTGTGTCGCTACCGCCTATTTTCCGGGGGCTGCGCATAGGCTGATAGCGGGAACGTGTCCAACGCCTCTTATTGTTCCGAAGCGAACCGTGCTCCATCAGCTCTTCCTTGTGATCCGTCTTAACGTGAGTTAATCAAAATGTTGAAAATCGTCCACCTGCTAATGGGCGCAGCAGCCTTGCTGCTGTCCTTCATCCCTAGCCTGCGATCCGAAGCGCTACCTTACCTGCAACAACCCGATGCGCTGTACCTGGCCTTTTTCGGCCTGCTCAACCTCACCCTTGCACCTGTTATCCCTTACTGGAACAAAGGCCCACGTCATCAACTGCAAAACCTGGTCAGCGCCTTGCTGGTTCTGGCTGTGGTATTGCAAACACTGACATTGTTCGCCCCGATGCCTGTCATCGCCGGTCAACCTGCCGTTCTGTTCAGTCTGGTCGTTGCCCTGATCGCCATTTTTTTGCACCTGGCCGTCAGCTTCTACAAATCTTCACCGGCCGCCGCCTCGCCAAGCTATGACATGAGCAACCGCGATACTGGCACCGTTAAATGGTTCAACACCTCCAAAGGCTTCGGCTTTATTTCCCGTGATTCCGGCGATGATATTTTCGTGCACTTCCGGGCAATTCGCGGTGAAGGCCACCGTGTTCTGGTCGAAGGCCAGCGCGTGGAGTTCTCTGTCATGAACCGTGACAAAGGCCTGCAAGCCGAAGATGTGATCGCCGCCCTGCCGCGTCGCTGATTCCAAGGCTAAAAAAAACCGCGAACAGCCCAGGCTGTTCGCGGTTTTTTTATGGCCTCTTCTTCACTAATGTGGCTCAGTAATGCGGCGGTGGCGCCTCTTCTTCGAAGGACTCGAACTGACCGGCCATCTCCTCCTGCCGCTTGAGCAACGCAGCCATTTGCAATTGCAAGCGCTCTACCATCCGCTGCTGCGCCGCCAGCACATCACTCAATGCCTGGATGGTGTCATCCTGAAACGCCAACTGGCTTTCCAGATCGGTAACGCGTTCTTCCAGGCTCATGTTTCAGCCCTCCAGAAACGTGAAGTCATCGGTCAACACCAGACGCAGCCGCTCACGAATCGCCGCGATCTGCTCTGGACTGTAGGGTTTGGCCGGCTGCTTGCCCCAGACCGGAGCTGGCCAGGCGGCGTCCTCACGCTTGCGCACAATCACATGCATGTGCAACTGGCTGACGACATTACCCAGGGCCGCGACGTTCAACTTGTCCGCATCGAACGAGTCCTTGAGCATTTCCGCCAGTGCGGTGGTTTCCTGCCACAGCTGCTGTTGATCTGCGACATCTAATTGAAATATCTCACTGATATCCTCGCGGCGGGGCACGAGGATGAACCACGGGTAGTTCGAATCATTGGACAACAGCAACCGACAGAGCGGGAAATCGCCGATAGGCAACGTGTCTTGTTGAAGTCGTGGATCTAAAGCGAACACAGCGCACACTCCCCTCTGGTGATCTTTTTTCAGCTTAGCGCCCCCCTGCGAAAGACGGCGCACCAAGCGACAGGACGGCAGCATACCTGCGAACGCCACACGCTTCACGACGAACTGCCACCTGCTGCACCCTACGGGCGCCCCGACATGAGCCATTTTGATCCGGTATGCACCATGACAGAACCAGCCACCGCACAAAAAATGCCGAAATGACCGATAAACGACGGGCCGTTCGAATCCACGACAAAGCGACACCGTGTGAATTCGATACAACAATTGAAATTTTTTGCACCAAAACCGCACAACGCGTCTACGCTCAGTGCGTCAGCATCCGCTAACTACTCACTGGCGGGGTGAACCGGTAACGTTTTTGGTTGTCGCCCCCACTGGATCGATGTGGTAAACACGATGCGAAGCATGGCGTCAAGCTCAGGCAAAACAAGCTTGAACCCCCCGGTTTTATGAGGTTTTTACAGCAACAGGCAGGCCTTTGGAAAAAAACAGCAACAGAATTCCGATTTGTGCACGCTTGTTGCATTCACACCCGTATCGTCTATAAGCGCTCCGCTGGAAGTGGAAGCCTTAAGGCCAATAAAAACAGCGGCAGGGTTGCCCGATGGAGATTCAAGTGCAGGACAAGGGACTCTTTTTTACCGACGCTCAAGCCATGGAAAACAACGTTGAAGTTGTCAGTCCGATTGCGTCGGGATTGTGAATTTGCGACATCTACCAAGCCATTTGCGACAGGGTCGTAAAGAAGCTGAAAGGTTAGATGCGCAAGTATCGCCAACATGGTCGGCGTGATATAAGTTTGCGCCGACACAAAAAGAAAGAGCCGCCCGGATAATAAAACAGGCGGGACGGCAGTACTCTTCTAAAAACCAAAGGAGCAAATCACGATGCGCGTGATGAAGTGGAGCATGATCGCACTGGCAGTTGCAGCAGCAGCCAGTACCCAAATGGCTACGGCCGCACCTTTCGTAAGTGACCAGGCTGAAGCCAAAGGTTTTGTTGAAGACGCCAAGTTCGACTTGCTGATTCGCAACTATTACTTCAACCGTGACAACAAAGATGGCGCCCGCGACGTTAAAGACTGGACCCAAGGTCTTTGGGGCACCTTCAACTCCGGTTACACCCAGGGTACTGTTGGCGTTGGCGTTGATGCATTCGGTTACCTGGCCATCAAACTGGATGGCGGCGATGGCACTTCCGGTTCGGGCAACATGAGCCGTAGCGACACCGTCAACGCCAACGGTGGCCGCAACGTCAACGACAGCCAGGGTAAAGCCGGGGGGGCCATTAAATTCCGCGTCTCCAAAACCGAGCTGAAATTCGGCGACATGTCGCCAAGCACTGCTCCAGTGTTTGCTGTTGGCGGTTCCCGTATCCTTCCTCAAGTTGCCAGCGGTTTCCAACTGCAGAGCAGCGAAGTCAAAGACCTTGACCTCGAAGCCGGTCACTTCTACTCGGGTTCCAGCCAGGACAAAAACGCCCGTGACGGCGGTCTGTTTGCAAACTACGCCGGCGTTGAAGCCAACAGCATCGACTATTTCGGTGGCAAGTACGGCATTACCGATAACCTTTCCGCATCGCTGTATGGCGCCAAGCTGGAAGACATCTGGAACCAGTACTACGCCAACGTGAACCTCACCACTCCATTTGGTGGTGACACGTCGCTGAACACCGACTTCAACATCTACCGCACCACCGACACCGGTGACGCGAAAGCCGGTGACATCAGCAACACAGCATTCTCGCTGGCCACTGCTCTGTCGTTCCTGAAAGCACACACCATCACCCTGGCCTTCCAAAAGGTTAATGGCGATACCCCGTTCGACTACGTCGGTATTGGCAAGAACAACCGCGGCGGCGACTCGATCTTCCTCGCCAACTCCATCCAGTACTCTGACTTCAACGCCCCTGGCGAGAAGTCTGCCCAGATCCGTTACGATCTGAAAATGGCTGAGTACGGCGTTCCTGGTCTGAGCTTCATGACCCGTTATGTGAAAGGTTGGGACATCGACGGTACCAAAACTCCAGCAGGTAGCGCTTACGCCGGCCTGTACGGTGAAGATGGCAAGCACAACGAAACCAACTTCGAAGCCAAGTACGTTGTTCAGTCTGGCCCGGCAAAAGATCTGTCCGTCCGCTTCCGTCAAGCTTGGCACTTTGCTAACGCCGACGAAGGTGAAGGCGACGTGAAAGAGTTCCGTGTGATCGTCGACTACCCGCTGTCGATTTTGTAATCGCATCCAGTTAGTTTGCGGTAACAAACAAAAAGGCCCATCTTCGGATGGGCCTTTTTTGTTGCTTACTGCACCGCAGATTCCTGAACCACTCGAATCACCCGCTGTGGAAACGGAATATCGATACCGGCCGTTTTCAAACGATCACGGGACTGTTCGTTGAACATGAACATCACATCCCAATAATCCGCCGTCTTCACCCACACTCGAAGGGAAACAGTAATCGAACTGTCGCCCAGAGTAGAAATCACTGCCTGAGGTGCCGGGTCAGCCAAAACGCGCTCATCTTTTGCCAGGTCCAGCAACACTTCACGGGCCTTCTGCAAGTCCGCCTCGTAAGCCACGCCGACATCGAATATCACCTTGCGGGTCGGCTGACGGTTGGTATTGGTAATGATGCCGTTCGACAGATTGCCGTTAGGCACGATGATGGTTTTGTTATCGCCGGTACGCAGTACGGTGTGGAAGATCTGGATGCTATCAACAGTACCCGCAACACCTTGAGCTTCGATCCAGTCGCCGATGCGGAACGGACGGAACAACAGAATCAGCACGCCGCCAGCGAAGTTCGCCAGGCTGCCCTGCAACGCCAGACCGATCGCCAGGCCAGCAGCACCGATCGCTGCGACGAACGAGGTGGTTTCCACGCCGATCATCGACGCCACGCTAACGATCAGCAGAACCTTGAGAATGATGTTCGCCAGGTTGCTGATGAAACCTTGCAACGCCAGGTCGGCATTACGCAACGCCAGCAGGCCGCCGAGTTTTTGCGCCACCTTGTTGATCAGCCACCAACCGATGGCCAGGGTAATCACCGCCAACAGCACACGACTGCCGTATTCCATGATCATCGGAATCCAGGCTTGGGATTCCTTGACCAGGTTGTCCACTTCAGCATTCAAATCCATCTTTTTTCTCCTGATTTCCGGCTACCCGGCACGCAAAAAATGAGCGGCAGAAAGACCGAACCCATGAAGGATTCAATCGTTTCTGCCGTTGCTTGGGCCTCGGACGTCGAAAACGCCGAGAGGTTCCCGCTTGAAAAGTCAGTCGCGGAAGTTATTGAACTGTAGCGGCAAATCGAAGGATTTGGCGCGCAGTGCGGCAATTGCTTCTTGCAAGTCATCACGCTTCTTGCCGGTGATGCGCACTTGCTCGCCCTGAATGGCGGCCTGGACCTTGAGCTTGGCGTCTTTGACGTGAGCGACGATTTTCTTCGCCAGCTCTTTGTCGATGCCTTCCTTGAGGACCGCTTCCTGCTTCATCAACTTGCCCGACGCGTAGGCATCCTTGACTTCAAGGCACTGCACGTCGATCTTGCGCTTGACCAGGGCCAGCTTGAGGATCTCGATCATCGCTTCGAGCTGGAAATCGGCTTCCGCGGTCAGGTTGACGGTCAGGTCCTTTTCCTTGAACTCGAAGGTGCCTTTGCCTTTCAGGTCATAACGACGATCGAGTTCCTTGACGGCGTTCTCGACCGCGTTGGTGACTTCGTGTTTGTCCAGTTCGGATACCACGTCGAACGACGGCATGTAATCTCTCCAATAAAAGGCGCGCTCGATAACGATGGAGCGCGCTTGGCTTGCGGTTAAAATCGGGCTCATTATAACGGGTCTTTTCCAACCGATACTGCGAGCCTCACATGCCAGCGTCAAACCGAGCAAAAAGCTGATGTCTACCCCTTGGCATATTCTGGGCGCCGGCAGCCTCGGCACCCTTTGGGCCACACGTCTGGCGCGGGCTGACGTGCCGGTCAGGCTGATCGTGCGGGACGCGACACGCTTACAGGCCTATCGGACGGCTGGCGGTTTGACGCTGGTCGAACATGGCGAAGCGCAGCTGTATCCGGTACCCGGCGAAACAGCCGACAGCGACGAGCCCATCAGCCGTCTGCTAGTGGCCTGCAAAGCCTACGACGCCGTAACAGCCGTGGCCCGTCTCGCCCACCGGCTGACACCCGACGCCGAACTGATCCTGCTGCAGAACGGCCTCGGCAGTCAGGACGCGGTTGCCGCGCAGGTGCCTCAGGCGCGCTGCATCTTCGCCTCCAGCACCGAAGGCGCGTTTCGCGATGGCGACTGGCGTGTGGTGTTCGCCGGTCACGGCTACACCTGGCTGGGCGATGCGGGCCATCCGGTAGCGCCGATCTGGCTGGAGGACTTGAGCGCCGCCGGCATTCCCCACGAGTGGAGCACCGATATCCTCACAAGGCTGTGGCGAAAACTGGCGCTCAATTGTGCGATCAACCCGCTGACCGTGCTGCACGAATGCCGCAACGGCGGTTTGCAGCAACATCATTGCGAAGTCGCCACCCTGTGCGCCGAGCTCACCGAGCTGCTGGAGCGCTGCGGCCAACCGGCAGCGGCACAAAACCTCCGGGAGGAAGTCGAACGGGTAATCAAGGCTACCGCGGCCAATTTCTCCTCGATGTACCAGGACGTCGCGAATCAGCGCCGCACCGAAATCAGCTACCTGTTGGGCCATGCTTGCAAAGTCGCGTCGCGGCATCAGCTGAACCTGCCCCACCTCAGTCAATTGCAGGAGCGCCTGATTGCTCATCTGCGCAGCCTTGGATTGCCCAGCGACTGAGCAGCGGCTACGCTGGCCACTTGTTCCTTTTCAGCGATAAACCTGATGCCATTGCGCCAGCGCCTTGAAAATCTTCCAGTCGGCCAGAAATTGCTGGCCGCCCTGCTGGTGCTGTTGACCACCGTTTTGCTGGTCGCCAACCTGACCTTTATCAGCGCCGCCTATTACATCTCCCAGGAAAGCATGGCTCCCCAGGCCTTGCAGACCATCGGCCGACTGGTGTCCAACCCAAGTCTGATCTCCGAAGCCTTGAAGTCGCCACAAACCGCCGAACGCCTGCTCAACGAACTCAACAGCTATACACCGCTGCGTGCGGCTGCGCTCTATGACGGCAAAGGTGTGCTTCTGGCGCAGCTGCAGCAGGGCGACAAGCTCCAGCTGCCGGAGCATTTCCGGCACCTCGACGCCTGGCAAGCCACGGAGTTTCGCAGCAACCAAGTGATCACCCTGCCCCGCCCCGGCACTGCGCCTGGGCATTTGCTGCTGGTGGCCAGCAGCGAACTGCCGATGGCGTTCTACACCGGGACTCTGACCGCCAGTTTGGGGATTCTGATCTTCAGCGTGCTGTTGTGGCTGGTGATCGCCCGGCAGATCAAACGCCTGATTACCCGGCCGATTCACCAGCTCGAAGAGTTGTCCCGGCAAGTGACCCGGGAAGAGAACTACGCCCTGCGCGCCTCGCGCGGCAACCACGACGAAATCGGCAGCCTCGCCGAAGCGTTCAACACCATGCTCTCGCGCATCGAGGCCCGGGAGCAGCAGCTCAAGCGCGCCCGCGACGATTCCCAAGCCGCTTACGACCAGGCTCAGGGACTGGCCGAAGAAACCCGTCACACCAACCGCAAGCTGGAACTGGAAGTTCAGGTGCGCAGCAAGATCGAAAAGAAACTCACCGGTTTCCAGAACTACCTCAACAGCATCATCGACTCCATGCCGTCGGCACTGATCGCCCTCGACGAGCAGCTCTACGTAACCCAGTGGAATCAGGAAGCCAGCGCCCTGTCCGGCACGCGCCTGGACGAAGCCTTGAACCAACCGATCTTCCTCGCCTTCGAACCGCTCAAGCCGTTCCTGCCGCAACTCAGGCAAACCGTCGAGCAGCACACGGTGGCGAAGATTGAACGGGTTACCTGGCTCAAGGACGATGAACCCAAGCATTACGCCCTGACGTTCTATCCGTTGATGGGCGGTGCCGGGCGCGGCGTGGTGATCCGGATCGACGACATCACCCAGCGTCTGTCCCTGGAAGAAATGATGGTGCAGTCGGAAAAAATGCTCTCGGTCGGTGGCCTCGCCGCTGGCATGGCTCACGAGATTAATAATCCACTGGGTGCAATCCTGCACAACGTGCAGAACATTCGTCGGCGCCTGTCACCTGATCTGCCGAAAAACCTCGAACAAGCGGAGCAACTGGGCATTGAGCTGGAAACGGTCAACCAGTATTTGAAAGTTCGCGAAGTGCCGCAATTACTCGATGGCATTCAACAGGCAGGTGCCCGGGCAGCGAAAATCGTGACGCACATGCTCAGCTTCAGCCGCCGCAGTACCCGGCAGATGGCGCCATGCGATTTGCCGGCGTTGATCGATCAAGCGGTGGAAATCGCCGGCAATGACTTCGACCTGGCGATCGGTTTCGACTTCAAGGGGCAGGCGATCATTCGGCAGTTCGATCCGGCACTGGGCCCGGTGCCCGGCACTGCCAACGAACTGGAACAGGTGCTGCTCAACCTGCTGAAAAACGCCGCGCAAGCCATTCATCAGCGTACCGACGACCGCGAACCGGGGCGGATTATTCTGCGTACAAAACTGAACCCGCCATGGGCGGAAATTCAGGTCGAAGACAACGGCATCGGCATGAGCGAGAACGTGCGCAAACGTACGTTCGAGCCGTTCTTCACCACCAAGGAAATCGGTCAGGGCACCGGCCTTGGGCTCTCGGTCTCGTACTTCATCATCACCAACAACCACAAGGGCCAGATGGAAGTGCAATCGACGCCGGGCCAAGGTACCTGTTTCACCTTGCGCCTGCCGTTGTCGGGCACTCCGGTGGTCTCTCAAGAACTCAATCAGCTGTCGAGGTAACCATGGGCTTTCGCTTGTCGAAGATTTACACCCGCACTGGCGACAAAGGCGAAACCGGGCTCGGCGATGGCCGCCGGGTGCCCAAGGACCATCCGCGCATCGAGGCCATTGGCGAAGTCGATACGCTGAACAGCCAGGTGGGTGTGCTGTTGGCCGGGTTGGCGGCACAAAGTGATACGTACCCGGGGCTGAACGAAGTGATCGAGGTGTTGGCGCCCTGCCAGCATCGGTTGTTCGACCTGGGTGGCGAACTGGCGATGCCGGTGTATCAGGCACTGAACACGGCAGAAGTCGAGCGGCTCGAAGCGGCGATTGATGTGTGGAATGAAGAGTTGGGGCCGCTGGAGAATTTCATTCTGCCCGGCGGTTCCGCGCTGATCGCCCAGGCTCACGTATGCCGCTGCCTGGCGCGCAGTGCCGAGCGGCGCTGTCAGCAGTTGAATGCGATCGAGCCATTGGCCGGGGTTGGCCTGGCGTATATCAATCGGTTGTCGGATTTGTTGTTTGTGGCGGCGAGGTTGATTGCCAAGCGTCAGGGGGTTGCCGAGATTCTTTGGCAGCCGGCGGCCAAACCCGGAGTGTAGTAACTGATCGTTCCCACGCTCTGCGTGGGAATGCAGCCCGGGACGCTCTGCGTCCCAATCAAGAGCCGAACGCGGAGCGTCCGTTGAGGCATTCCCACGCAGAGCGTGGGAACTATCGGGTGCTATGCCTCAGGCCAAAACGCCCGAATCCCCGCCACACCCTGCGCCCCTGCTTCCCAAGCCTTCTGCCGCTCTGCCGGGCCCACCCCGCCGAGCAAAAACACCGGTTTGCTGAAGCCCTCGATCAAAGTCGAAGCCTGCTCCCAACCCAATGGCAGAGCATCCGGGTGAGTCTGCGTCGGCTGCACCGGCGACAGGGTCACAAAGTCCACGCCCATTTGCTCGGCCAACGCCAGTTCTTCAGCGTTGTGGCAAGACGCTGCCAACCAGCGTGACGCCGGTAGCGGACGCCCGGCCGCCGCATACTTGCGCAACTGCTGCGATGTGATGTGCCAACCAGCGGACGGGAAGTCCCCCAGCCATTCAAACGGCCCCTTGATCATCAACTGCGCCTTGCCGGCACACAGCCCCGCCGCATCCACCGCCAGATCGCGGTATTGCGGGTCGTAGCCGTTGGGCGCGCGCAACTGAATCAGCTTGATGCCGCCAGCGATGGCTTTCTGGATACCGCGCAGCAAGGCCGGGGTTTCCAGGCCCTCCGGGGTAATCAGGTAGTCGCCGGGCAAGCGTGCAGCGGCGACGATCGGCTGGTTGGCGGCCGGAAATTCGTAATCCACCAGTTCCCGCGCGGTCACCCAGGCCAAAGGCTGACCTTCGGCGCCATGGGGTTCGCCGGTAAATGCCGAGACTTCCCAGACATCCAGCAACACCTGCTTGTCCGGGTAATCGTGGCGGACCTTGATCATCGGCCGCGCGGTGTTGACCACAATGCCCAACTCTTCGTGAAGCTCACGAGCCAGGGCCGTTTCGACGGATTCGTCATCCTCGACCTTGCCACCGGGGAACTCCCACAAACCGCCCTGATGCTGGGTGTCGGCACGGCGCGCGATGAGGATTTTGCCGTTGCTATCGCGGATAACCGCGGCTGCTACATGGACTCGTTTCACCGCTCTATTTCCTCCAGACCCGCCTTCTGCCAGGCCTTGAAGGCTGGCCATTGGTAGATGGTTTCGACATAGGCCGCGTCGGCCTCGGGCAGTTTTACCTGATAGGTGCGCAGGCGTACGGCGATCGGTGCAAAAAACGCATCGGCCAGGGTCGCGCCGCCAAACAGGAACGGGCCGGTTTCAGTCGCGGCTGCGCGACATTCAGCCCACAACGCCAACATGCGCTCGATTTCAGCCTGAACCTCAGGCGGGGTCGGCGACAGTGGCGCGTCGTGGCTCAAATCGAACGGCATGTTGCCGCGCATGGCGAAAAAACCGCTGTGCATCTGCGCGCACGCCGAACGCGCCTGGGCACGGGCGACAGTGTCTTTGGGCCAGAGCCCGGCGCCGGGGAATTGTTCGGCCAGGTATTCGGCAATCGCCAGGGAATCGGCGATGGTGCCGTGTTCGGTTTTCAGCAGAGGGACTTTCCCGGTCGGCGAATGCTTGAGCACGCGCTCGCGAGTGTCCGGCTGGTTCAGTTTGATCAGTTCTTCGGTGTAGGACGCGCCAGTCAGGTCAAGGGCCAGGGCGGCGCGCAGGGACCAGGAGGAATGCAGTTTGTCGCCGATGATCAGGTGGAGGCTCATGTTCGGGACCTTTTGATGAGGAAACAGGCCAGTCTAGCTAGCGACTGACAGACCGCCATCGCGAGCAGGCTCGCTCCCACATGTTTTTCTGCCATACACAAAATCTGTGTTCACTGGAGATCTACTGTGGGAGCGAGCCTGCTCGCGATAGCGTCGACTCGGTCTTAAGTACGGTACTCGGCGTTGATCTTCACGTATTCGTGGGACAGGTCAGTCGTCCAGATGGTTTCGCTGCATTCACCGCGACCCAGCTCGATACGGATGGTGATTTCTTCCTGTTGCATCACTGCCGCACCCTGGGCTTCGGTGTAGGTGGCAGAGCGAGCGCCGCGGCTGGCGATGCACACGTCACCGAGGAATACGTCGATCTTGCTCACGTCCAGGTTCGGTACGCCGGCACGGCCCACGGCGGCCAGAATGCGGCCCCAGTTCGGGTCGGAGGCGAACAACGCGGTCTTGATCAGCGGCGAATGGGCCACGGTGTAGCCGACGTCCAGGCACTCCTGGTGATTGCCGCCGCCGTTGACTTCCACGGTGACGAACTTGGTCGCGCCTTCGCCGTCGCGCACGATGGCCTGGGCCACGTCCATGCAGACTTCGAACACCGCTTGTTTCAGCAAAGCGAACAGCGGACCGCTGGCTTCGGTGATTTCCGGCAGTGCAGCCTGACCGGTGGCGATCAGCATGCAGCAGTCGTTGGTCGAAGTGTCGCCGTCGATGGTGATGCGGTTGAACGACTTGTTGGCGCCGTCCAGCAGCAGGTTTTGCAGCACCTCGCGGGAAACTTTGGCGTCGGTGGCGATGTAGCCGAGCATGGTCGCCATGTTCGGACGAATCATGCCCGCGCCTTTGCTAATGCCGGTGACGGTGATCGTCACGCCGTCATGCTGGAACTGGCGGCTGGCACCCTTTGGCAGGGTGTCAGTGGTCATGATGCCGGTAGCGGCGGCTTCCCAGTTATTGACCGACAGGTCGTCGAGGGCGGCTTGCAGCGCACCTTCGATTTTTTCGACCGGCAGCGGCTCGCCGATCACACCGGTGGAGTACGGCAGCACGAGATTTGCATCGACGCCGGTCAGCTCAGCCAGTTTGGCGCAAGTGCGCTCGGCAGCTGCCAGGCCTGGTTCGCCGGTACCGGCGTTGGCATTGCCGGTGTTGGTCAGCAGGTAACGTACCGGGCCTTGCACGCGTTGTTTGGCCAGGATAACGGGAGCGGCGCAAAAGGCGTTCAGGGTGAACACGCCCGCCACTGTGGAACCTTCGGCACAGCGCATGACCACGACATCCTTGCGCCCCGGGCGCTTGATACCGGCCGAGGCGATACCGAGTTCAAAACCGGCAACCGGGTGCAACGTTGGCAAAGGACCAAGACCAACAGCCATGAATGCGCTCCTTAAAAAGTAGTGTCTGCACCGTCATTACCCCGTTCTTTTAACGTGGCGCGGTGGTTTAAATGGCAAAACGCCGCGACGGCATAAGCCGGTCGCGGCGCGGGTATTTCAGCGAATGAAACGGGTTTACTGGATCTGCCCGTGGCAATGCTTGAACTTCTTGCCCGAACCGCAGTAGCACAGCTCGTTACGGCCCAGCTTCTGCTCGTTGCGCACCGGTGCGGTGGCGAGGGCTACGTCGACCTCTTCACCCAACACTTCCGGTTGCTCCAGGCCAGGTGCTTCGTCGTGCTGGAACTGCATGCGCGCAGCCAGTGCTTCGGCTTCCTGACGCAGGCGAGCTTCTTCTTCGATCGGATCTTCGCGGCGGACCTGAACGTGCGACAGCACACGGATCGAGTCGCGCTTGATCGAATCCAACAGCTCGGAGAACAAGGTGAAGGACTCGCGCTTGTATTCCTGCTTCGGGTTCTTCTGCGCATAACCACGCAAGTGGATGCCGTGACGCAGGTGATCCATGGTCGACAGGTGGTCTTTCCACAGGTCGTCCAGTACGCGCAGAACGATTTGCTTCTCGAAGGTGCGCAGTGCTTCGGCACCGGCCTGGTCTTCTTTCTCGTTGTACGCGGCGATCAGCTCGTTCATCAGCTTTTCGCGCAGGGTCTCTTCGTAGAGGTGATCGTCTTCGTCCAGCCACTGCTGGATTGGCAATGCCACACCGAAGTCGCTCTGCAACGCCGCTTCCAGACCGGCCACGTCCCACTGCTCAGGCAGTGATTGCGGTGGAATGTGCGCGCTGACAGTTGCGTTGAGCACGTCCTGACGGAAATCGGCGATGGTTTCGCCGATGTTGTCGGCGGCCAACAAACTGTTACGCATGTGATAGATCACTTTACGTTGTTCGTTGTTGACGTCGTCGAACTCGAGCAGTTGTTTACGGATGTCGAAGTTGCGGCCTTCAACCTTGCGCTGAGCCTTCTCGATGGCGTTGGTCACCATGCGGTGCTCGATCGCCTCACCGGACTGCATGCCCAGCGCCTTCATGAAGTTCTTCACCCGGTCAGAGGCGAAGATGCGCATCAGGCTGTCTTCCAGCGACAGGTAGAAACGGCTGGAACCGGCGTCGCCCTGACGACCGGCACGACCGCGCAACTGGTTGTCGATACGGCGCGATTCGTGACGCTCGGAAGCGATCACCTGCAAGCCGCCCGACTCCAGCACTTGCTGGTGGCGTTTCTGCCAGTCGGCCTTGATCTGGGCAATCTGCTCAGGGGTCGGGTCTTCCAGCGAAGCGACTTCCACTTCCCAGTTACCGCCCAACAGGATGTCGGTACCACGACCGGCCATGTTGGTGGCGATGGTCAGCGCGCCCGGGCGACCGGCCTGAGCAATGATTTCGGCTTCTTTTTCGTGGAACTTGGCGTTCAGAACCTTGTGTTCGATGCCTTCCTTCACGAGCAGGCTGGACATGTGCTCGGACGTTTCGATGGTGGCGGTACCCACCAGCACCGGACGGCCCTGAGCCATGCACTCCTTGATGTCGCCGATGATCGCCGCGTATTTCTCTTCGGCGGTCAGGAACACCAGGTCGTTGTAGTCCTTACGCGCCAAAGGTTTGTTCGGCGGGATGACCATGACCTGCAGGCCATAGATCTGATGAAACTCGAACGCTTCGGTGTCCGCGGTACCGGTCATGCCGGACAGCTTGTTGTACAGACGGAAGTAGTTCTGGAACGTGGTCGACGCCAGGGTCTGGCTCTCGGCCTGGATGTTCAGGTGTTCCTTGGCTTCGATGGCCTGGTGCAGGCCTTCGGACAAACGACGACCCGGCATGGTACGGCCGGTGTGCTCGTCGACCAGCACGACCTGACCGTCCTGCACGATGTATTCGACGTTGCGGTTGAACAGCTTGTGCGCGCGCAGACCGGCATAAACGTGGGTCAGCAGGCCGAGGTTATGCGCCGAATACAGGCTCTCGCCTTCAGCCAGCAGGCCGACGCGGGTGAGCATGTCTTCGATGAACTGGTGACCGGCTTCGTTGAGTTCGACCTGACGGGTCTTCTCGTCGACGGTGTAGTGCCCAGCCTTGGTGACTTCGCCTTCGACTTCTTCGACGTGCAACTCCAGCTGCGGGATCAGTTTGTTGATCTCGATGTACAGCTTGGAGCTGTCCTCGGCCTGACCGGAGATGATCAGCGGGGTACGGGCTTCGTCGATGAGGATGGAGTCGACTTCGTCGATCACGGCAAAATTGAGTTCGCGCTGGAATTTTTCTTCCATGCTGAACGCCATGTTGTCGCGCAGGTAGTCGAAACCGAATTCGTTGTTAGTGCCGTAGGTGATGTCGGCGGCGTAAGCAGCGCGCTTTTCTTCCGGCGGCTGGAATGGGGTGACCACGCCGACCGTCATGCCGAGGAATTCGTAGAGCGGACGCATCCAGTTGGCGTCACGGCGGGCCAGGTAGTCGTTCACCGTCACAACGTGCACGCCCTTGCCGGACAGCGCGTTGAGGTAAACGCCCAGTGTCGCCACCAGGGTCTTGCCTTCACCGGTACGCATTTCCGCGATCATGCCTTCGTGCAAGGTCATGCCGCCGATCAGCTGGACATCGAAGTGACGCATCCCCATGACGCGCTTACCGGCTTCGCGGGCGACCGCAAAGGCTTCTGGCAGCAACTTGTCGAGGGTTTCCCCTTTGGCGAGGCGGGCCTTGAACTCGTCTGTCTTGGCACGCAATTGATCGTCCGAAAGGGCCACCATTTGCTCTTCGAAGGCATTGACGAGCTGCACCGTCTTGAGCATGCGCTTGACTTCACGCTCGTTCTTGCTTCCAAAAAGTTTCTTTAACAAAGGCGCAAACATATCGGCAGGATCTTCCACACTAAAGGGATGGAGGGCGGCCCCGTGAGTCGCCCGTGCAGCCCTCATGGCCGCATGCGAACGAGTATTCTACCCGGAAACGATGGTGAGGAAAGTGGCGTTATTCCACGATGCATGCACTGCGCTATGACGGGGCTCACTTAAAATAAGGGCATTTTGCTGAACTTCAACCCATCAAGGGCACAAGTTACTTGTTGATTTAATGGGTAAAGCGCTCGCAAAGCAATGGGTCGGGGGCAGCGGGTGCTTTCTGTTACCATGGCCGCTCTGTTACTTCAGGTGTCTGATCATGGCATTTCGCCCTCTCACGGCCAGAGCACCCGCCGTTCTGCTTCGCGAAGCCAAACCGCTGAAAGCCATTTTTGGCCACGCTCAACGCCTGGGTCATTTACAACGTCTGGTGGAAAGTCAGTTGCAGCCAGCAGCCCGCGAGCATTGCCATGTGGCGTCGTGGCGCGAAGGCAGTTTATTGCTGATTGTCACCGACGGTCACTGGGCCACCCGCCTGCGTTATCAACAAAAGCGTCTGCAACGGCAGTTACAGCTGTTCGACGAGTTCGCCAGCCTGACGCGGATTCTATTCAAGGTTCAGCCGCCTACCGTTCAGCAAGGGGCTGCGGGGCATACGATAAATTTATCGACCGATGCGGCGGCGACCATTCAGGCGACGGCCGATGGTATTACCGACCCGAACCTGCGGGCGGCCCTCGAACGGCTGGCGGCTCACGCCAAGCCCAAGGTGTGACATAGAACCCATGTGGGAGCGGGCCTGTGGCGAGGGAGCTTGCTCCCGCCGGGCTGCGAAGCGGCCCCAAAATGGGACTGCTTCGCAGTCCAACCGGAGCAAGCTCCCTCGCCACAAGCCAGCCCCCACATTTTGATTGCCCACTGGCTATCGGCGTTTGCTGCCACCGAGCAATGAGCCCATCAACCCGCGTACCAATTGTCGGCCCAATTGATTCGCCGCCTGTCGCATCGCTGATTTCAATGCCTGGCCTGCCGCTGTGCCGAGGAATTCCCCGGCCTGCTCGGTGAAACTCGGCTCTTCAGGTGCAGGTTTGCCCGGCGCGGCTTCGGGCTCCGGCGCCAGGCCTTTGCGCCCCATCAGCACTTCATAAGCCGATTCGCGATCGACCGGTTTGTCGTAACGCCCCTTGAACGGCGAACCGGCGATCAGCACGGTGCGTTCGGTCTCGGTCAGCGGTCCGATCCGCGATTGCGGCGGTGCAACCAATACACGCTGGACCATTCCCGGCGTGCCCTTGTCTTGCAAGGTACCGACCAGCGCCTCGCCGATCCCCAACTCGGTCAACACCGACAAGGCTTCAAATGCCGGGTTCGGCCGGAAACCGTCGGCCACCGCGCGCAGGGATTTCTGCTCTTTGGCGGTAAACGCGCGCAAACCGTGCTGAATACGCAGGCCCAGTTGAGCCAGTACATCATCCGGCAAATCACCTGGCGATTGGGTGACGAAATACACCCCCACGCCTTTCGAGCGAATCAGCCGCACCACTTGTTCCAGACGCTCCTGCAACGCCTTGGGCGTACCGGCGAACAACAAGTGCGCTTCGTCGAAAAACAGCGCCAGCAGCGGTTTCTCGGCATCGCCGCGCTCCGGCAGTTGCTCGAACAGTTCGGCCAGCAGCCACAGCAGGAACGTCGCATAGACCTTCGGTGCTTCATGCACCAGACGGCTGGCATCGAGCAAGTGAATGCGCCCGCGACCATCCACGGCCGGTTGCAACATGTCTTCCAGTTGCAGTGCCGGTTCGCCGAACAGCGCTTCGGCGCCCTGCTGTTCCAGCGTCGCCAGACGGCGCAACAGCGCCTGGCTGGAACCAGTGGTCATCAACGCGGCGTCGTCCCCCAACAACTCGGGGTTGTCGCGCAGGTGATTGAGCAGAGCTTTCAAATCCTTGAGATCCAGCAGCAACAGCCCTTCGCGGTCGGCCACCTTGAACGCGGCATAGAGTGCCGACTGCTGACTGTCGGTCAGTTCCAGCAGGCTACCGAGCAACAACGGGCCCATTTCGCTCAAGGTCGTGCGCAGTGGATGACCGGACTGACCGTTAATGTCCCACAGGGTCACCGGATACGCCTGAGGCTTATGGTTCAGCCAAGGCATGCCGGCGATCCGCTCGGCGACTTTGCCTTGAGGGTTGCCGGCAGCGCCCAGGCCGCACAGGTCGCCTTTGATGTCTGCCGCGAATACAGCCACGCCGGCATCGCTGAAGGCTTCGGCCAGGCGCTGCAAGGTGACGGTTTTACCAGTCCCGGTAGCGCCCGCTATCAGGCCGTGACGGTTGGCCAGGCGCATGGCCTGGGCGATGGACTGGCCCGCGAGATCGGCGCCGATAACGAGTTGCAATGAGTCAGGCATTTTGTCACCCATGGTTAATCTTTGATCCTTCATGGCCGATAACAAGCGAGAGACCAGACTGAAAATAGCGTCGGTAATTCCCTAAGGAGAGGTGGAAATATCAGCTTACTTTCAACACTGCCCATTTTGCGCGCCTTTATAAAAGCACGCCCTGGACATTAAGACTTTAGCGGACCCCCAAGCCATGAATAAAAATCTGCGCTTCAGCCATAAAATACTGCTTGCCGCCGCCCTCATCGTTATTGCTGCCTTCGCCTCGTTCACACTGTACAACGACTATCTGCAGCGTAATGCGATACGCAACGACCTGGACAACTACCTGCAAGAAATGGGCAGTGTAACGGCCAACAATATCCAGACCTGGCTGGCCGGACGCAGCCTGTTGATCGAGAACCTGTCACAAAACGTCGCACTGAACGCCGACACCGACAACGTCTCCAAACTACTCGAGCAGAAGGCGGTAACCTCGACTTTCATGGGCGCCTATCTGGGCAACAAGGATGGCACCTTCATCATCCGCCCTGACAGCAAGATGCCTGATGGCTATGACCCTCGCGTCCGGCCTTGGTACAAGAGCGCCCAAAGCACCGGCGGCTCGGCACTGACCGAACCGTACATCGACCTGGCGTCCGGTCAACTGGTCATTTCCATCGTCAACAGTGTGCTCAAGGACGGTCAAAGCATCGGCGTGGTCGGTGGCGACTTGAGCTTGCAGGTGATCGCCGACAGCCTCAACGCGCTGGACTTCGACGGCATGGGTTACGCCTTTCTGATCAGCGCCGATGGCAAGATTCTGGTGCACCCGGACAAATCCCTGGCGATGAAGTCCCTGAGCGAGGCGTACCCGAAAAACACCCCGCGCATCAGCAGCGACTTCAGTGAAATCGACGTCGACGGCAAGACCCGCATCGTCACGTTCACTCCGATCAAAGGCCTGTCTTCGGTCAATTGGTACATCGGCCTGTCGGTGGATAAAGACAAAGCCTTCTCGATGCTCAGCGAATTCCGTACCTCGGCGGTCATTGCGACCATAATTGCCGTGGCGATCATCATCGCCTTGCTCGGCATGCTGATCCGCTTGCTGATCCAGCCGCTGCACGTCATGACCCGCGCCATGGAAGACATCGCCGACGGTGAAGGCGACCTGACCAAGCGCCTGACCATCCAGAATCAGGACGAATTCGGCATCCTCGGCACGGCGTTCAACCGTTTCGTGGAACGGGTTCATACCTCGATCCGCGAAGTGTCCTCGGCCACCGGCCAAGTCAACGAAGTAGCCCTGCGTGTAGTGGCCGCCTCGAACTCGTCGATGTTCAATTCCGACCAGCAAGCCTCGCGCACCAGCAGCGTTGCCGCGGCAATCAACCAGCTCGGCGCCGCCGCCCAGGAAATCGCCCGCAACGCCGCGCAAGCGTCAAGTCAGGCCAGCGACGCGCGCAGCCTGGCCGAAGATGGCCAGCAAGTGGTGGATCGCAGCATTGCCGCGATGAATCAGCTGTCGACCATGCTCAGCGCCTCGAGCACCAACATCGAATCGCTGAACAGCAAAACCGTGAACATCGGGCAGATTCTCGAAGTCATCACCAGCATCTCCCAGCAAACCAACCTGCTGGCGCTGAACGCCGCCATTGAAGCGGCACGGGCCGGTGAAGCCGGGCGCGGTTTTGCCGTGGTGGCCGACGAAGTGCGCAACCTGGCGCACCGCACACAAGAGTCGGCGCAACAGGTACAAACCATGATCGAGGAGCTGCAAGTGGGCGCCCGGGAATCGGTCAGCACCATGAGCGACAGCCAGCGCCACAGCCAGGACAGTGTGGAAATCGCCAACCTGGCCGGCGAACGCTTGAACAGCGTGACGCTGCGCATCGGCGAAATTGACGGCATGAACCAGTCCGTGGCCACGGCGACCGAGGAACAGACGGCGGTGGTTGAATCGATCAACGTGGATATCACCGAGATCAATACGCTGAACCAGGAAGGCGTGGAAAACCTGCAATCGACGTTACGGGCATGCTCGGACCTTGAACAGCAGGCTTCGCGATTGAAGCAGTTGGTGGGTAGTTTCCGCATCTAGCGTCTGATTACGGACACTGTGGCGAGGGAGCTTGCGCTGGGTCGCGAAGCGCCCCCAAAATCGGGATCAAAGGTGTGTCAGATTGAACACACCGGCTGATTTGCGACTGCTTC
The DNA here is from genome assembly GCF_056279485.1 of Pseudomonas sp. TE12508. Lineage (NCBI taxonomy): Bacteria > Pseudomonadati > Pseudomonadota > Gammaproteobacteria > Pseudomonadales > Pseudomonadaceae > Pseudomonas > Pseudomonas sp. TE12508. The sequence goes on from NZ_JBWCCN010000006.1 coordinate 237,355, forward strand.
GCAGCCGAGCGGGAGCAAGCTCCCTCGCCACACCCCCGTCCAAAGCCCTTGGCTTCGCCGCAAAACCCCAACCGAACATCTATCCTTCATATAGGTCAACCCAAGGGAGAACAAACGGACCGGAGGAATGTTCATCGTGCATATCGCTGACATAACCATGTTCTACGCCCCTGCCAGCGGTGGCGTGCGCACTTATCTGGATGCCAAACACCGTCGCCTGGGCAGCAAGCCAGGCATTCGTCACAGTTTGCTGATTCCTGGGGCTCATTTGAGTGAACAGGATGGCATTTACACGGTTCCGGCCCCTGCCCTGCCCTTTGGCAAGGGTTATCGCTTCCCCCTCCGCCTCGCGCCGTGGCGTAATGTCCTGCAGGATTTGCAGCCTGATCTGATTGAAGCCGGCGACCCTTACCTGACTGCCTGGGCCGCTTTGGACGCCAAGCGGCAGCTCGATGTGCCGGTGATCGGTTTTTATCACTCGGATCTGCCGCTGCTGGTCAGCAATCGCATGGGCAATTGGGTTACACCCAATGTCGAAGCTTATGTCAGCAAGCTTTATAGCAACTTCGACCGGGTTCTGGCACCGAGTCAAATCATGGCCGATAAACTGATCGGGTTGGGCGTAAAAAACGTTTTCGTACAACCGCTGGGCGTCGACCTGCAAACGTTCAACCCCAATGCACGGGATCCAGGTTTGCGGGCCGAATTGGGCATCGATGAAAATACGTACCTGCTGATCTTCGCCGGCCGTGGGTCCAAGGAAAAAAACCTGCCGGTGCTGCTCAAATGCATGAAACGCCTGGGTCGTCGTTACCATCTGTTACTGGTGGGTTCATCAATGCCGACCCTGGTACCGCGCAATGTCACCGTCCTCGATGAGTTCTACCCGGCGGCGCAAGTCGCGCGCTTGATGGCCAGTGCCGATGCGCTGGTGCATGCCGGTGATCAGGAAACCTTTGGCCTGGTGGTCCTCGAAGCCATGGCCAGTGGCATTCCGGTGGTGGCCGTGGCGGCCGGGGCTTTTCAGGAAATTGTCACCGATCAATGCGGCCTGCTTTGCGCGCCGAACAATCCAGCAGCGATGGCCAACGCGGTGCGCGAACTGTTCAGTCAGGGCAGTGCCGCGCTGGGTAAGAAAGCCCGTAGCCATGTCGAGCAGCATTACGCCTGGGATATCGTGGTCGACAGCCTGCTGGGGCACTATCACGCAGTACTCGGCACTCAATGGCCACTGATCGCCAATGGTTGAGCCCATGAACGCGCCCAGCCTGATATTGGTATTGCACGACGTTGCGCCGCAAACCTGGCCCGATTACCAAGCCTTTGTCGAAGCCGTCGACGCATTGGGTAAGGTGCCGATCACCTGGCTGGTGGTGCCCGATTTGCACAAACGTAACGACCTGGCCGCGTATCCGGCGTTTCGACGTTTGCTGACCCGCCGCGTCGCTCGCGGCGACGAACTGGCATTGCACGGTTACTTTCATTGCGATGAAGGGCCAATCCCCATCACTCCCCGAGACTGGTTCATGCGCCGAATCTACACCCATGAAGGCGAGTTCTACGACCTGCCTCTGGAAGCCGCCCTCTCCCGCCTGCATGCCGGAATCGAGGTGTTTCACCGTTATAACTGGCCACTCGAAGGTTTCGTCGCCCCCGCCTGGCTGATGAGCGAAGGCACCCGCCAGGCCTTGCGCCAGTTACCCCTGCGCTACACCAGCGACTCGCAGCATCTGTATCGTTTGCCGGATTTCACCGCGATCGATGCCCCCGGTCTGGTCTGGAGCGCGCGCAGCGCCTGGCGCCGCGGCCTGTCGAAAATCGTCAGCGATCAGCGCGAGCAACGTTGGCGCCAGGCGCCGGTGATTCGTCTCGGCCTGCACCCCGTGGACATGCGCCATGAGTTTTCGCGTCACTACTGGCTGCACACCCTCAAACGCTTGCTCGACGAGGGACGTGTGCCGATGACCAAGGCCAACTGGCTGGCACAGCAACGCGACGTCGTCGGTCGCGCCGCATGAGCCGCGGGATTCTGCTGGTCGTCGCCCTGCTCGCTGCGGTGCTCATCCCGTCGTTACTGGGCGGCGGCGAGACATGGTCGCGGCTGCAAAGCTTTCCGCTGAAATGGTTGTTGGTCATGTTCGGCATGATCCTGCTGTGCTGGATGCTCAACACCCTGCGCTTGCGCCTGTTGCTGGGAGATCAGCGCGGCAAGATCAGTCACGTCAAAAGCCTTGGGGTGGTGATGTCCGCCGAATTCGCTTACTGCGCCACCCCCGGTGGCAGTGGCGGACCGCTGACCATCATGGCCCTGCTGGCACGCCACGGCGTACGACCGGCCAGGGGCAGCGCCGTGTTCGCCATGGATCAGTTGAGCGATCTGCTGTTTTTTCTCTGCGCGCTGAGCGGGATTCTGATTTATGCACTGTTCCAGCACCTCAGTCAGCGCATGGAATGGCTGCTGACCGTCAGCGCCATCTCGATGTTCGGAGGACTGTTCAGCTGCGTATTGGCGGCTCGCTACCACCGCTCGCTGATTCGTCTGAGTGGTCGGTTGCTCGCTCATCTCAATGTCAAAGGCACCACCCGGATGCGCTGGGCACGAAAGCTCCTGCACTTCCTGGCGGCGTTCACTGACACACTGAAGTTGCCCTTTCAGACATTGATCACGGTATTTGCACTGACCTGCCTGCATTGGCTTTTGCGCTATAGCGTGTTGTATCTGGCGTTGCGTGGGCTGGGCATGGACTTGCAGTGGGCCTGGTGTTTTCTGATCCAGATGCTGTCGCTGAGTGCAGGGCAGTTCAGCCTGTTGCCGGGCGGGGCCGGAGCGGCGGAATTGACATCGGCGGCGCTGCTGGCGCCTATGGTCGGGAAGTCCACCGCGGCGGCGGCGATTCTGATCTGGCGGACAGTGACTTATTACTTCTACCTGGTGGTCGGTGGTCCGGTGTTTTTGCTGATGCTCGGGCGGCCATTGCTCAGGAAGCTGATGAAGTTCAAACGGGCTTAAAAGATCGCCTGTGGCGAGGGGGCTTGCCCCCGTTGGGCTGCGAAGCGGCCCCCGGCATTCCTTCAGGTATACCTTGTGAGCTGATCTTGCGACGGCTGCGCCGCCGAACGGGGACAAGTCCCCTCACCACAGTCCTGCAACTGCTCCCACAACTCGGCGGCACCGGGGAACTCCGTGCCGTCTTCGGCGCTCAGGTCATCCGGGTCATAGCGACTCAAACAGCCCTCACCCAATGTGGCGGGTGCTTTGGAAGTGGCTTTGTCCAATGGATCGGCCATGGTCATGTTCTCAGTGCAAAAAACGGCGAAGGGCCTGCAGCGATTGAACGCCCAGGCCCTTCGAATTTCAACCGTATGGCTATCAGAACACCACGGTTTTATTGCCATGCACCAGCACCCGGTCTTCCAGGTGATAACGCAGACCACGGGCCAGCACCATTTTCTCGACATCACGGCCGAAGCGCACCATGTCTTCAATACTGTCGCTGTGACTCACGCGCACGACGTCTTGCTCGATGATCGGACCGGCGTCCAGCTCTTCGGTGACATAGTGGCAAGTGGCGCCGATCAACTTCACACCGCGCATCGAAGCCTGGTGATACGGCTTGGCACCGACGAACGACGGCAAGAAGCTGTGGTGAATATTGATGACTTTATGAGCATATTCGCTGCACAACTCGGGCGGCAGAATCTGCATATAACGGGCAAGTACCACCACTTCGGCCTCGTGCTGTTTAACCAGACGCGAGACTTCGGCGAAGGCCGGCTCCTTGTTCTGTGGATTGACCGGGACATGGTAGTAAGGAATACCGTGCCACTCGACCATGCTGCGCAAATCATCATGGTTGGAAATCACGCAGGTGATTTCACAGTCCAGTTCGTCGCTGTGCCAGCGGTGGAGCAAGTCGGCCAGACAGTGAGATTCACGGCTGGCCATCAACACCACGCGTTTCTTCTGCTCGGTGTCGGTGATGCGCCAATCCATCGAGAACTCTTCGGCGATCGGTGCAAACGCTTCGCGAAAGGCTTCGATACCGAAAGGTAGCGAATCGGCACGAATTTCGTGACGCATGAAGAACCAGCCACTGAGATTATCCGAGTGATGGCTCGCTTCAGTGATCCAGCCATTATGTGACGCCAGAAAGTTACTGACTTTAGCAACGATGCCGACGCGGTCCGGGCAAGCAATCACCAGCCGAAAAGTGCGCATGAGGGGGAAACTCCAGAACTTCGCAAAGGCCGCCATTCTAGCGATTGCGCAGCAAAACTGCAGTATTGATGACGTATGGCGTTGCCTGCAGGTCCCGTACAGGTTCTGCAAGCAGACGCGGCCCCACGCGATGGTGTTCTTGCGGGCATTCTTCAAGAGGTCAACTGAGAATATTTGTGACGCTATTTAACTATCACTCCAATGTGTGTCCTGTTCCGCAACTAATTTAAATAAAACTCCGGTTAAATGTTTACTTGATGAAACACCCTGACTATTATTGTCGCACTGTCACCTGCCATCCAGCGCCCAACATAAGGTAGTCCTCATGTCCTTGATCAACGAATATCGCGCCACCGAAGAAGCTATCAAAGAGCTGCAAGCCCGTTTGAAGAATCTGTCCCAAGACGACAAACTGCAAACCGAGCTGGAATTCGAAGGCAAACTGCGCACCCTGATGGGCGAATACTCCAAATCCCTGCGCGACATCATCGCGCTATTGGATCCAGAGTCCAAAACCAAGGCTCCACGTGGCGGCGCAGTAAAAACTACTGGCACCAAGCGTGCTCGCAAAGTTAAACAATACAAAAACCCGCACAATGGCGAAGTCATCGAAACCAAAGGTGGCAACCACAAGACTCTGAAAGAGTGGAAAGCCAAGTGGGGCGGTGATGTGGTTGAAGGTTGGGCTACCCTGCTGGGCTAAGCCGCAAGCGTGTCGCAGACTGATCCGCGACCAAAAGAACGCCAGCAAATGCTGGCGTTTTTTTATGCCTGAAATTCAAGCGCGGATTATTTTCGTTTTCAAAGATTCAAACGTTTGCGTAATGACTGGACATGATTCTGCCATTCATCCAGAACCTCTCGCTGAAACGATGTAGCACTAGTCATCAATTGAGCAGCCGCCTCCAGAAAACTATCCAGCGTATTTGGCGCGCCCCACTCAGGTGCACACAAACGTTTCTGACAGAATATTCGCCAGCGTTCTTGCTCTTCCAGGCTCAACGTATCGGGAAAGTTGCGTGCGCGATAACGAAACAATAATTCAGGCAAACGTTCATCATCGAAAGGCCACTGTTCATGTGCTAATTGCGCAGGGTCGGCAGCTCTGACTTGCTCACATAGACGCCGGTCCCGATCACCGATAAAACCGTCGTATAACTGTTGCTCGGGGTCTTGGCTCGGAGAAAAATCGTCGCTGGCGTAAATGTCTGCCACTTTATCTCGCCAAACTTGTTGTGCGTCACTTAGCCGCAGCGCCCGCTCCTGATAAAGCGCCATATCCAGCCCCAGACGTTGCTGATCTACAGGACGGAGTACCGATAACGGCGCCACTACCGGGCACTTGTTTATGTGTATGAGCTTGAGCGGCACCGGCAGTTCGCCTTCGGCCAAGTCATCGCGGCGGGTATAAAGCCGCTGACGCAAGGTTTCGGCATCCAGATCAAGCAGCCCCTGAGGGTCCAGGTGCAAGTCACAGACAATCAGCGCGTTGCGATTACGTGGATGCCAGGCCAACGGCAGTACCACACCCACATAGTTGCGGGCCGCCGAGAAGCGCCCGGAAATATGCACCATCGGCTGCAACAGCCGAATTTGATCCATGACCTTTTGTTTACTGCGCAGTTGAAACAGCCAGTCATATAACTTCGGCTGTTTCTCCCGAATCAGGCGCGCCAAAGCGATAGTGGCTCGGACATCCGACAGCGCCTCGTGCGCATGCCCATGATCGATGCCATTGGCGGCGGTCAGACGTTCGAGTTTGAGCGTGACTCGCCCCTCCTCGTCCCTGGGCCAGACGAGGCCATCGGGACGCAAGGCATAAGCTGCGCGCACCACATCGATCAAGTCCCAGCGGCTGTTGCCGCCCTGCCACTCCCGTGCATAGGGGTCGAAAAAGTTTCGATACAGGCTGTAACGGGTCATCTCGTCGTCAAAACGCAGTGTGTTGTATCCGGCCCCACAGGTGCCGGGCGCCGCGAGCTGGGCATGAACCCGTGTCATGAAATCGGCTTCGCTCAAACCTTGTTCGGCCAGACGCGCGGGCGTAATACCGGTGATCGCACACGCCGCCGGATGCGGCAGGATGTCCTCGCTGGGCTGGCAATAAAGGTTGACCGGTTCGTCTATTTCATTGAGATCGAAGTCGGTGCGAATCCCCGCCACTTGCAGCGGGCGGTCGCAACGGGGGTTGATGCCAGTGGTTTCATAGTCGTACCAGAAGATCGAGGTCACGGGCTGTTCCTGAACTGAAGACCGGCGAAGTCTAGGCGCACACACGGCGCCCCGACCAGCAATCTGTTATTCAAACATCTCTGGCCACGCACCGTGCAATACATAGTTATGTCGTTTCCCCCCGAGAGGCTGCTAGCATCCGACGGAACAGGCCACATCAAGGTGCCCATGCTCGACACCACAGCACTGCCAGGGAAAGCGACGCTGTCCCGGCCACTGGACACGCGGTATCACGTCGAAACGCCCGAAGGCATCGACTTGCCGCTGCGCCCGGCCGGGTTGATGGTACGTGCGCTGGCGTTCGCCATCGACCTGGGCCTGCGCGGGGTGATGCTGGGCCTGCTGTTTATTGTGTTGGCGTTTCTCGGAAAACTCGGCGCCGGGCTGGGTTCGATTCTGCTGTTCGTGGTGAGCTGGTGGTACATGGTGCTGTTCGAGGTGCTCAATCAGGGCCGCTCGCCGGGCAAGCAATGGATGGGATTACGCGTGGTGCATGACGATGGCACGCCGATCGGCTGGTCCGCGTCCTTGCTGCGCAACCTGCTGCGATTTGTCGACATGTTGCCATTCGGCTACTTCCTCGGAGCAATCAGCTGCCTGCAACATCCCACCTTCAAACGCCTCGGCGACCTGGCCGCCGGTACGCTGGTGATCTACCGCGAACAACCGCTCACCCGACCGCAACTGCCCGACGTCCCGCCACGGCGCGTAGCCTTCGCGTTGACGCTGACCGAGCAGCGCGCCATCCTCGGGTTTGCCGAGCGCCAGGGTGAACTCTCCGAAGCACGGGCCAACGAGCTCGCCTCGATACTCGCGCAACCGTTGCAGGTATCGAAGCCGCAGGCGGTGGCCGAACTCAACGGCATCGCCCGCGGACTGTTGGGCCCGACATGAAGCAAAGCCTTTTCGAAAGTCGCCACAGTGCCGAATGGGAGCAGTTTGCACTCATGCTTGAACGGCTGGAACGCGGCAAGGACGCCTCTGGAGTCGCCAGTTTCCCCAGTGATTATCGACGGCTCTGCCAACACCTGGCCCTGGCTCAGGAACGCGGTTACAGCAGTTTCCTGATCGATTCATTGCAACAACAGGTACTGCGCGGACATCAACAGCTTTATCGGCATCGCAGTCGACTGGGTGCCAACGTGTTGAGTTTCATCCTCGCCGATTTCCCGCGACTGGTGCGTGAGCAGTGGCGTTTCGTGCTTGCCGCCAGCCTGATGTTTTTTGGCAGCCTGATCGGCTTCGCGTTGCTGGTGTATCTGTTCCCGGACCTGATCTACAACCTGATCCCGGCCGAGCAGGTCAGTGAGATGCAAAGCATGTACGACCCCGTCGCCGGCCATTTAGGACGTTCGGCCGAACGGGCGGCCAGTGAAAACTGGGTGATGTTCGGTTACTACATCATGCACAACATCGGCATCGCTTTTCAGACCTTCGCCAGTGGTTTGCTGTTTGGCCTGGGCAGCGCGTTTTTCCTGTTCTTCAACGGTTTGATGATCGGTGCGGTGGCCGGGCATCTGACGCATATCGGCTATGGCCAAACCTTCTGGTCGTTCGTGATCGGCCATGGCGCCTTCGAACTGAGTGCCATCGCCCTGGCTGGCGCCGCAGGCCTGCAACTGGGCTGGGCCTTGATCGCGCCGGGGCGTTTGCCTCGCGCCGAAGCCCTGCAGCTGGCGGCGCGCAAGAGCGTGTTACTGATTTGCGGGGTCATGCTGTTTCTACTGATTGCGGCGTTTATCGAAGCCTACTGGTCGTCGCGGACCGGGCTCGCGCCGCTGACCAAATACCTGGTCGGCGCGGCGCTCTGGTTGTTGGTGGCGACTTATCTGCTGTTTGCCGGACGGACTCGTCATGCGCCTGAGTGATGCCAGTGTGGTAATCCGCCCGCGCACGACCTGGGAAGCCATGGACCTGGGCGTGCTGCTGAGTCAGCGCCATCGACGCTTGTTGATGACCAGTTGGGCCATCGTGACCTTGCCGATCTTCGCTCTACTCACCTTGCTCTTGTGGGATTCGCCCTCCCTCGCCGTTTTCCTGTTCTGGTGGCTCAAACCGGCGTTCGATCGACTGCCGCTGTACATCCTGTCCAAAGCCATGTTCGGCGAAACGCCCACACTGAAGCAGGCCCTGCGCCAATGGCCGCGCCTGCTCAAACCGCAATTGCTGGCCAGCCTGACCTGGCGTCGCCTGAGCCTGAGCCGCAGTTTTCTGATGCCGGTGGTGCAACTCGAAGGTCTGGCGGGCGAAGCACGCCAACAACGTTTGCGCGTGCTGCTGCAGCGCAACGCGGGTGCCGCCCAATGGCTGACGATCATCGGCGTGCATCTGGAAACCGCGCTGTGGATCGGCTTGATGGTGCTGTTCTACATGCTCTTGCCGCAACAGGTCGAACTCGACTGGGGCTGGCAGACCTTGATTACCGCCGCCACCCAAGACTGGCGCTGGCTGGAACACCTGACCAACACCTTTTACGTTCTGGTGCTGATTGTCTGGGAACCGATCTATGTGGCCTGCGGTTTCAGTCTTTATCTGAACCGACGCACGCGGCTGGAAGCCTGGGATATCGAACTGGTGTTCCGTCGGTTGCGCCAGCGCTTGACCAGCACGGTCGTCACGCTGCTGCTGGCCGCGATGCTGCTGGTGCCGACGGCGCAAAGTGGCTGGGCCGCCGAACCGAGTACTTCACCGGAATCTGCCCGCCTGTTGGAGCAACCACTGACCAGTCAGGCATCTCGGGACAGCATCAAGGCCATCCTCGATCAGCCCCCCTTCAAGAACAAGGAAACGGTCACGCGCTATCGTTTTGGCGAAGACAAACCCGCCCCCGACACTGCGGACAATGGTCAAACACCCGCCTGGCTGAAGGCGCTGTTCAGCTTGCTGGACAGCCAACGCTTTGGCGTATTGGCCAGCCTGATCGAAGTGTTGCTGTGGAGCACAGTGATCGGCGCCATTGGGCTATTGATCTGGCGTTACCGCGACTGGCTGCAGGCCTTTGTCAGCCGTCGACCCACGTTAAATCGTAAAGTCGCGCGGCCGTTACCGCAGCAGGCGTTCGGCCTGGACCTCAACCGCGAAACCCTGCCTGCCGATATTGCAGCCAGCGCCGAAAGCCTCTGGCAAACCCATCCCCGTGAAGCCCTCGGGTTGCTCTATCGCGCCCTGCTCAGCCACTTGCTGCACGACTTCAACATGGCGCTCAAGCCCGCCGACACCGAAGGCGAAGTTCTGCAGCGCGTTGAACAACTGCAACAACCTGCCTTGCTGGCCTTCAGTAAAAACCTCACCGGGCACTGGCAGAACATGGCCTATGGGCATCGTCTGCCACCGGCGCATTTGCAGCAGGAACTCTGTGACGGCTGGCGCGCGTTATTCGGCCCGGGAGCGGCCCGTTGAACCGGCGTTTGTGGCTTTCGGCCGGCGCGTTCATCGCCCTGCTCGTGTGTGCGCTGAGCGTTTACCTGTATTTCAAGGCCATGCCCTATCAGGCAGAAATCGATCACGGCCCGTCCCCCGAAGCCCAGGCCAACCCCTATCTGGCGGCCGAGCATTTTCTGCGTAAACAGGGCCTGACTGTCAGCCACGCCAACAGCCTCGACATCTTGCCGACGCTCGAGCCTCACCAGCACAGTTTGTTGTTGCTCGGCGATCGGTCGAACATGTCACCGCGACAGGTGGATCAGGTGTTGAACTGGACCCGGGCCGGTGGACGTCTTTTGTTCGTCGCCGAAGCCCTGTGGGATGAGAAGACCGGTCAGAGCAATGACCTGCTGCTCGACCGGGTGCAGGTGCACCAGTCCCTGAGCAAAGACCTCAAGGAACCGCCGCCCGATCTCCTCGACGACCCCTACCCCAAACTGACCAAGCTGTACCTGGAAAACGAAGAGGCGCCGGCCTACGCCGGCTTCGATACCGCGTTCCATCTCGACGATCCGAAAAACCTCGCCCAGGCCTGGGCCAACAGCGGCAAGGCCACGCACATGATGCAACTGGCTCACGGGCTGGGTTCGATCACCGTGGTCACCGACGCCGACCTCTGGAAAACCCCGGCCATCGACCAGTACGATAACGCCTGGCTGCTGTGGTACCTGACGGCCGACACAGGCGTGACCCTGCTGTTCAATACTGATCACGACAGTCTGCCGACCTTACTGTGGCGCAACTTTCCACAAGCTCTGGTGGCCCTGATTGCCTTGATCGCCTTGGGGTTCTGGCACGTCGGCGTGCGCAACGGCCCATTGCTCGAACCTGCCCCAAAGGCGCGTCGTCAACTTCAGGAACACCTGCGTGCCAGCGCCGATTTCATGCTGCGTCGCAACGGCCAGCACAGCCTGTTGCAAGCCTTGCAACAAGACATCCTGCGTCGTGTCCGTCACCGTCATCCCGGTTTTGAACAACTCGGCGTTGCCGAACAATGGCTAGTGCTCGCACGCCTGACTGGCCAACCCACACGCGCCATCAGCCAGGCCATGAGCCCGCGACCGAAGCAGCGGCTGCCCAGCGCTGAATTCTGCCGTCAGGTCGCCCAGCTGCAAACCTTGAGGAATGCCTTATGACTGAACAGATTGAGCCCGGCACACAGACCCACGCCGCCCAGCAGCGCCAGCGCGCCAGTCAGTTGGCCCAAGCGATAAGAACGGAATTGCAAAAAGCCGTGATCGGCCAGAACAGCGTGATCGACGACGTGCTCACCGCCCTGATCGCCGGCGGCCATGTGCTGCTCGAAGGTGTGCCGGGGTTGGGCAAGACGTTGCTGGTGCGCGCCCTCGCTCGCTGCTTCGGCGGTGAGTTCGCGCGCATCCAGTTCACCCCGGACCTGATGCCCAGCGATGTCACCGGGCACGCGGTGTACGACTTGCAAACCGAGCAATTCAAACTGCGCAAAGGCCCGCTGTTCACCAACCTGCTGCTGGCCGACGAGATCAACCGCGCCCCGGCGAAAACCCAGGCGGCGCTGCTCGAAGCCATGCAGGAACGCCAGGTCACCCTCGAAGGCCGCGCCCTGCCGATCGCGCAACCGTTCATGGTACTCGCCACCCAAAACCCGATCGAACAGGAAGGCACTTACCCGTTGCCGGAAGCCGAGCTCGACCGCTTCATGCTCAAGGTGCGCATGGACTACCCCGATGCCGAGCAGGAACTGAACATGGTGCGCCAGGTTAGCCGCTCGACCCGCGCCGACATGCTCGACGTGCAACCGTTGCGCACCGTGTTGCAAGCCAGGGACGTGCTGGCCCTGCAACGCATTGCCAGTGATCTGCCCATGGACGATCAGGTACTCGACTACGCCGTGCGCCTGGCCCGCACCACCCGAACCTGGCCGGGGTTGACCCTGGGCGCCGGGCCACGCGCTTCAATCGCGCTGGTACGTTGCGCCCGCGCCCGGGCCTTGTTGCGCGGTGGCGAGTTTGTGATTCCCGATGACATCAAAGGTTGTGCGCTGGCCGTTCTGCGTCACCGTGTGCGAATTGCCCCGGAGCTGGACATCGAAGGGCTGGAAGTCGATCAGGTACTCCGGCAGTTGCTCGACCAAGTGCCGGCGCCGAGGCTGTGACCGACACTCCCGTGGCGAGGGGGCTTGCCCCCGTTGGGTTGCGGAGCAGCCCCAAAACCCATCGACGCATAATGTCAGATAAAACGCGTCTACCTGTTTTACGACTGCTTCGCAGCCGAACGCGGGCAAGCCCGCTCGCCACAAAGGTACTGTGCCAGATGGTTGAACGTAGCCCTTACCAAGGAATCGCGACGCAATGAAACCCTCGCGCCTGCTGCTGATCTGGCTCGCGGCCCTACTGGCCATCGGCATCGTGCTGGGCACGTTGCGAGCCTTGGACATCGCCATTCCATCCAGCCTGTTATCGATCAACTGGGGATTGCTGTTAGCGCTGCTGGCCCTGGCGATACTCGATGCCATCCGCCTCAAACGACTGCCCTCGCCTCGTGTGCAACGGCATATGCCCGGCAGTCTGGCGCTTGGTCGATGGGGCGAAGTACGGCTGGAGGTCGAGCATGATCTTGCCCAGCCCTTGAGCATTCAGCTCTTCGACCACGTACCGGACGGCCTGAGTTTCGAAAACCTGCCACTGCCAGTCGAGCTGCAACCCGGCCAGCGCAGCCACATCGGTTATCGGCTACGCCCCCTCAAACGCGGCCACTTCACCTTTGAACACTGCGAAATCCGCCTGCCAAGTCCGTTGGGTCTGTGGCTCGACAAACGCATTCTGAACCTGACTCACCACACCCGCGTCTACCCCGACTTCGCCCACCTCTACGGCGGCCAACTGTTGGCGGTGGACAACTGGCTCAGTCAACTCGGCGTGCGTCAGCGTCAACGCCGTGGTCTGGGCCTGGAATTTCACCAGTTACGGGAATTCAGAGAAGGCGACAGCCTGCGTCAGATCGACTGGAAAGCCACTGCGCGCCAACGCACGCCAATTGCCCGGGAGTACCAGGACGAACGCGATCAACAGATCATGTTCCTGCTCGACTGCGGCCGGCGCATGCGCAGCCAGGACGGCGAACTGTCGCATTTCGACCATGCACTCAACGCCTGCCTGCTGCTCAGTTACGTCGCGCTACGTCAAGGTGATGCGGTGGGCCTGTGTACCTTCGCCGGCGATAAGGCTCGCTACCTCGCTCCGGTCAAGGGCACAGACCAGCTCAACGTGTTGCTCAACACCGTCTACGACCTGGCCGGCACGCAACGCCCTGCCGATTACCCAGCCGCCATCAACCAGCTGCTGGCCCGACAAAAACGCCGGGCACTGGTGGTACTGGTCACCAACCTGCGAGACGAAGACGACGAAGAACTGCTCACTGCCGTCAAACGCCTGGGCCGTCAGCATCGAGTGCTGGTGGTCAGCCTGCGCGAAGAGGTGCTCGACCACTTGCGTCAGGCCCCCGTGCAAACCTTGCCTGAAGCCCTGACGTATTGCGGCACGGTGGAGTATTTGAACGCGCGAGCCGAACTCCATGAGCAGTTGCGTGCTCATGGAGTGCCGGTGCTGGATGCCCGACCCAGTGAACTGGGCACGGCGTTGGTGACGCGGTATTTGAGTTGGAAGCGGGCTGGGGTGATTTAGAGAGACTCCATGACAAAACACCAGAGACTCAGCTCATTACCGCCATCTTCGATCACAGCCTCATTCACGAAACCATCATTGATTCACTGGCCAAGGGCGATTCATAGCGGTCAGGTCATAGTATTTCTCACTAAGAACAGTACCCTGCGGATCCCTTACCTGAGCACGGATGCGTGTCCCTCCAGCGGGGAGAGGTCCAAAGTTTTTACTCGCCAAGCCATCCGAATCGGTATGTGTCGCCGGTGGTGCCTGATTTTCATTTCTAAACCAAAATACTTCTACTCCTTGCGCAGGCTGCTGAGTGAGTCTAGAAACAACAATGGCTCGAACCGTTGCATACCCGCCAATAGGGTAAAAATTTCCGCCCAAAGACCATACCCGCGTTATCTCGACATGCCACGCTTCCATGATGGTAATCCGTGCAACGGAGCTCGGGTTACTGCTCTCCAGCGTGGCGGTAAGGTCGTAGACTCCAAGCTTGTCAGGCTTGAACGTGACGCTTGCGATTCCATTTTTATCGGATGACGAAGGCAGCAACACCTGATCTGGAAAATGCCAGGTAACCTCAACATTCTCCATTTCAACACCGCCATTGCGGCCCACCACTTTCACCCGTGCGATCACGTTGTCACCCAGACGAATCGTCGGGGTATCAGTGGTAATGTCTTCAAGCACCGGCTCATCTTCAACCACCGTAAACACCAATCGAGCCGAATCCCACCCCGTTTCTCCACCACGCACCGAAGCGATCAAGGAACGCTCACCTACGGCCACAGGTAGTTTGAAGTGAACATTGGCCTTGCCATCGGCCCCTGTCAGCGTCGGCTCCAGCGACACACCCTCGAATCGCCACATAACCTCCACGCCCTCAAGCACTTTGCCGCTGAGGCTGACCACCGTCACCTGTGCACTGACCTCGTCACCGGGGTAGCCGCTCAACTCGGGGCTGGAAACGTCTTGAATCCGCCGCGGTTCGTTGACTGTGAAATTGATAGTGATCGAATCCGAATGCACGGCGTCGCCAGCGGTGGCCGTCAGCGTCATGAGCCCGGATTTGACAGGGACAAAGCTGACAGTCGCCACACCACGGAAATTGCTCTTGGTTCGAATCGGTTCCAGCCCCTGGCTTTCCCACACGACGGATACCCCCGCCAGAGGCTTGCCGGTAATGACCGAGACCAACGTCACTCGGGCCTTGAATTCGGTTCCCCAATCAATGACCTGAAGGATGCTGTCCATCGCCTTGAACTTGATGACCTGCGACGTCGTCCCCAGCGACACGGCATGAAGCGGTGAACGCTCCAGCAGCCGTGAGGCGGCCAATCGCAACGAGAAGCCGGCGTCCTTGATGTCCCCGGCTTTCAACGTGAACGGCAGGCCGGCGGCAGTGAGCTGTCGAGGTACGCCCAGTGCCACTGGCCCAGGCTCAAGGGCTAGTTCGGCCGGGCCTGTGCCCGTCAGCCCCAGTGTCAGGGTTTGCCCGTACAGTACGCTGTCTTCGTTCGCCGAAAGCAGGAAGTTGAATTCGCTGTCACGACGGGGAAAGAAGGTCGATTGCGCCCAGGGTTGCGGCAACTGGTCGTCGGTGTGGACCATCAGCTCAAGCCACGGATCGGTCTCCAGGGCATTGACTTCAAAAGTCTCCCCGGCTTGAGTTCCGTCATAAGGGTTGTCAACCCGAGCAGTCACCTGATTCGGCCCAGCAGCCTGCGGCCGACAGGCATAACCGGCCCAGCCTTCCGGCCCGGTCAGCGAAGTGCCGGGTTGCCCCAGGCCTTCTTGCCATTGAACCGATGCCCCTTCTACAGGCTGATCCGTGAAAAACGACAGGTACTGGATTTCCAGCCTCGCACTTTCGTTCTTGCTCAGCACCGGGTCCGTCGCGGCATTGTGGATGGCGCCGACCTTGAGTTTGTTGTGGGCCAGTTTGAAAGGAAACTCAATTGTGCTCCAGCCCAGTGGTAAATAATTAAAGTTGAACAGCACTCTAAAATCGCCTCCTTGCTGGGTGGCACTCAGATCAAATTGCCATCGCCCTCCACCAGCGGTGATCGAAGGTGGCTGCCCGATAGGTGGCGTGATGATCCAGTCAGCTGGCACACCTCCAGGACGGACCCACCACCCTATCCACAAGCCATGCAGCGGGCTAAACACAGGGGTCCACAACGTGATGTTGTGAATAGCCCCAATGCAGGGGTAAACGGCACCACGGTCAGGCACTGCAGGCGTCTGATCCAGCACCAGCGTCGCTTCCTGAGCCAGGCTCGAGGCAAACAGTCGCCCGTTCAGCTCGCGCCTTTCCGGCAGATGGTTGCTATGCACCTGCAGCCCGAACAATCCGCTGATGTCGGTGCCGGAGCTGATCTCCCACTCCAGCCCCTCGTCCGTCAGTACCCGCTCTCCCCCCAGGTCGGGAGTAAAAACCAGCCCAAGCCCCGGGTGCACACCGCCGTGCCCGTTCAGGGCAATCCGCTGCCCGATAAAGGCGCTGCCGGGGCTTGGCTCAAGTCGCAATACATGACTGCGCCCACGTAGACAAACCACCCCAGGCTTGAAGTTCAGACCGGCGGGAATAACGTCTCGCCCATCCAAGAAGAACGTCACTTCATCCTTCCACTGACTGCTCGCCAGCGCCAAAACCTGGAACTCGCGATCGAGCGTACTCCCATCGTCACGCACCTTGACCTGCGCCGTTAGGCTATAGCCTCCAGGCTCGGTGGGCTTGTCGATCACACTGGCCCAGCCACCCTCGCCGGTGTAGGAGGTGACCGTGCCACGCGGGCCGACCCAGTCCACCCGTGCATTGAGTACCGGCTGGTTGTTGAGCGACAGCACTTGCAGCATGCAGTACACGTCGTCGCCTTCATCCACCACCGGGGATTTGTTGGCCTCGCGCACCTCGCCAATCTTGACGCTGTTGCGCGCCAGCGACATGGCGTTGGGGACGGTGGTCCGCAGCAGCCTGGAGCAACCCAGACGCAAGCCGAAGCGTCCGTCCTTGATGTCGCCGCAGTGCAGCACCCAGTCCAACCACTGCTCCCCCCCGACCGGCACCCCAACCGGTACCGCCAAATCAGGACTCACAGTCACCGCCAGTTCAGCGTGGGGCTCCCCTTCCCACAGCAACCACACCTCCGTGCCCTGCAATGGGCTGTTGCTCGAAAACCCTGCACCGAGACGATAATCCCCGCCGCGATCGGGGTAGCCAGTCTTTTCCCCCCAGGTAGCAATGTTGGTGTTATTGAACGAGACCCCCACACTCTTCCATGGATCACTCGCCAACGCCCGAACCTGCAACGACTGAACCACCTGACCGCTCTCGTAATAAGGGCTCGCCACAGACGCTTCGATGTCCTGAATACCCGCCATGGTGGGCTGATAGTCGAACCTGGCCTTGCCCTCTCCATCGGTAGTGCCGCGCTGCAGCACCTCATCACCGAGGCGCCAGATCACCTCCTGTCCCGAGACCGGCGCTTCGGTGTAATGCGAGCGCACCAGAACAACCAGCTCGACCGATTCTTCATACTCGATGACCGGGAAATAAGCGGCCTCCTGCACCACCTCCATGACCAGTCGATGGTGCCCCAGCGATACCGCAATCGGGAAAGGAGGCGCGGTGTACTTGCTATAGAGCTCAAGGGTCAACAGGCGGGCTTCATCGCCTTCCAGGTCTGGGCAGTCGATCGTCCATGGCAGCTCGATCCGTTGGTTTTCCCCCAGTGCCGGCAACGTGGTGATCGCCTCCAGAGGATTGTCCTCGCTCCACAGCGCAGCTTCGGTGCCCCGCCATGGGCTGTTCCCGTCCGGCTCGACACCCAGCTCATGGCTGGACGCCCCCGCGGCCCCAAGGCACAAGTACATCGTCTGGCCCGCGGTAAAATGCTGACCGTCGACGTGCCACCGCAGCAATTGCAGAGGGTCGAGCTCAAGGTGAAGCTCGATGCGAGCAAGGCGTATCTGCTGACTACCCGAGCTACTCGGGCTGATCAGGGTGACGCGCAGACGGTCGCCCTGGCGGATATCAAAGTCCAGGTAGGTGGTGAGTTCGATAAGGTTGAGGTCCAGGCGATTGACCGTGTCCTGGGGTGAACCGGCAGGGGGCAGCAGAAGTTCCAACTCCTGAGTGCTGTCTTCCTTACCAATCTTTATCGTGCCGGGTTCCGTATGAACGGTCTCGTATAAAACGCTCATGTGGTAACGCGCAGAGGCGCCACCGTCCGCCGGGATTTCCAGCGTTTGATAAACAGACGCCAGATTGGTCAGGGACATGAACTTGATGCTCTCACCGCCCCATTGGCCCGTCGAGACAGACACGCCCGAAGGATTGAAGAGGTCGATCCAGTGCTCGTAATCCTCCTGGAAATCGCCATTGAGCACCAGATTGGTATTCGTGTTGATCGCACGTTCATTCATGACTGTTTCCCCTTTGAAAGAGGTTGCACATCCTTTGCCTCGACCAGCGCCTTAGCCTTTTGGGAAAATGAGGCATCGCCCACCTTGGCCGTATAACGAACCTTCACGATAATGTCGGTCAACGACGCCAGCATCTCGAATTGTTTCAGCCGTCGAGGCCAGGGAAAGGTCAGCTTCCAGCGCGAAACGGCTCCCGTATTCTCGAAGGGATTGAGCAAACCTTCATCAGGCTTAAGCGCAGCCCGGCCGGTATCGTCCAGCCCGCTGGACAACGCCACCTGCTGGCCGCTGCTCAAGTTGAACAGCACGTCGGCTGGCGCAATAGCGTTAGCCGGATCATGCAGGTATTCAAGCGATTGAATCGAGGGCTTGAGGGCCGTGACACTGCCGACCTGCAACAGGGTTGCCCGAGCGTTCTCGAAAGGCGCGACAACCATTGGCAGCGTCACTTCAACCGCGCTGATCTGCCGGCAATAGTGATCGTGGAAGTCGCGGTCGAACAGCAGCTGGGTGAGCTTGAAGTTCAACGTACCTTTGTCCCGGAGATCGCGCAGTGCATCAGCCCAGGAACCTGTCTCCTGCGGGTCTGTCGTGTCATCAAACAGTTCGCGCAACGATATGACTTTGACCAGCTCAAGGCGCCGCTGATAACGCTGCAAATAGTCTGACTCCATCCGCAACAGGTCCAGGCGCAGGGAATCGCCCGCCGTCAGCCCATGGCGACTGTCGAGCCAGACGTCCGGGCGAATGCTGCTCGATTCATATTCACCGGTTTCTGCCTGCAGAGCGGCCTGAGCACTCAGGCATAAGCCGACCACTGCGTCATATGCCTGAAAATGAACAGTCTTGAGCTGGCCCAGTAACCAACGAAACAACTCAACATTTGTGGCCCGTTTTTTAAGGAACTCGTACACATTCAGTGCCTGGGTGTTGGCCCTGAGTGTTTGATCATGGCTCGCCTGCACCGCCTTGATCGCGTGGCACTGAGCCTTGATCTGTTTGTCGATCGCGTCCTTTTCGGCGGCTGCTTGGTCACGGGCATGGCCCCACTCCACACGCCTGCGGCGATAGTTTTCAGAGATCAGTTTTTTATCGGCATCCTTCATGATGACATCGGCTGCCGTTTGAATCCCGTAGGCCACGGCCCTGGGTACCCCACCTAATTGCCAATTGCCGTTAGCCAGGCCAAATATTTTTGGAGGTACATCGAGGAGAGAGCCCGCCGCGTGCAAACCATTGCTGACCCCCATAAGAATTTTCGCGAGGTCATTGGCGGACATGGATTCGTATTCCGAATCGGAAATGTGATCGTCATAGAGTTGCAAATAGTGCTTGCAGCGCTCATCGGCCAGCGCCTTGCTCTTGCATAGCGCGTCCTTTGTGGCCTTCATCTGCTCCAGGTTTTCCTCTTGCACCTGTCTGGCGAACTCCCCCAATTCGATCAGATGATTCTGCTGCAACTCTTCCTGCTCGCCACGATCCTGTTGCTCCTGCAGGCGCAGCACCTGATTGCCGAACTCCTGCAGGGTTTGCACCCCGCGCATCGCCGCCTCGAACAGCACCCGCCAACGGAATGCCGCCACGCGCAGCTGCCCGCCCATGGGACGTACCGAGCCCGCACCACCGGCCGCCAGGCTGCGCAGCAGATCTCGGGGGTCCATGGTGCTGAATAGCGGAATCGATAACGGCTTGCCGTCGAGTGTCAGGTTATGACGCAGGTTATAGAGCCGACTTGCCGGCAGTTCGTAAGACTCAAGCAGGCGTGCACTGACCGGGAGCTTGAATCGCTCGGTACCAATCATTCCCGGGTCTTCGAACCAGGCGGTCTTGACCGGCAAGTGTCCGGCATCCAGTTGCAGGTTTTTTTCGAACGCATCCAGCTTCGGACGGGTATTGGCTTCTGCCACCAGCTCTTCCAGGGTTGCCGGTGTCCAGCGATTGAGGGTTCGGGTATCCGGCGGCTCCCCCATCAGCGTCTGAGCACGCACATACTGCAACTTGGCAGTCGCCAGGCTGTCGCGTGTCAGCTGTCGATATAGCCAGTCTCCCCAGGCGATGATGTTGTTGACGTAGTCGAGAAAAATCAGGATTTGATAATGCCGCGGTGACGAGTAGGCGATCGCATCCGGGTCGGTGGGCGCATTCGCTTCGTAGCAAATATCTTTATCAACGACCTGGACGTCCAATGGCCGGCATCGCCAGTAAGCGGGTTTGGAATCTTTGGCAGGCGCCTGCGGGTCGAAAATATAATGCAGCCACTGCTGGGCCTCGAGAAAACGCTGCTCGGCAGTTAAGCGCGAGGCCACCAGATGAGGCAGGTGGAAGAACAGCTCCCAGAAAAACAAGCCGTTACAACCATCGAACGGCCCGTTCGGTTCGACACCTTTTCCGGGTAGCGGCGGCTCGGCCGGGAACTGGGTCTCCCAGTCGAGCACTGCGTCCATTGAGACGTTGGAACGGGTAACCAGTTCAGGACCGATCAGGGTGTTCAACCGAACAAACTTGAGGTTCAGGTTGTTTAGAGGGAGGGCTAGAAACTGTGCGCCTTTTTCATTGGTTTTATGGATGAACGGCAGCGGGGGGTTAGCGGGTACTGAACCGATGGTAATTACAAACTTACGGGCTCCCACAATCTCCGAGGAACCCAACGTGAAGGTAACGATGGCAAACGAACTTCTGATGACTTTCATCCAGGCCGTCGACCAACCGCCATTTCTCGAATGCGCCTCCTTAATAGGAACCGGATCTCCTTCCGCCCCATTTTCAAGGGTTAATTCGAATAGAACTGAATTGCCATTCTCGGCCGTCTTTACAGCAGAGCAATGTCCCTGAATATATAGCGCGTACTTTCCCTGTTCTGGAACGATATAAACCTTGAGTGAATAGTGATCGATTAATGTGCCATCGTTAACCACTGTGCTGGACATCGAAGGATAGTCACTGGGCAATACCCGTTGCTGAACAGTGACGGGATCAACAAACAAGACATGGGCCAGATGGTCCATGACAGGCCGCTCATCCGCCACTTTACGAAACAGCGAATCTCGTGTTTCGTAGATTTCCACCGGAACGTGATCTGCGGCCGGGTCGGCTGCCGTGCCATTGGTCAGGTGCACCGCCAGCCTGCCCTTCGGATACTCGGTATCAATCTCATCGCGCAAGGCCACCGCCACCAGCCTGCACCCTGCTGACACCGGCTTGTCGAACTGAGCCAAATGCAGCCTGATGGGCGACGACCATTGTCCGTTCAAGGCGACGAACGCCACTTTGATTTCCAGCTCGTAGGGTTTTTGCATGACGGCATCAGGATCGAATAACGCCTCACGCCATTCCACCCACACCAGGCACAACCGCCCGCCCCACCACACCAATCTGCTGTCCAGCACCTGTTCGTCAGCCGGAATGTCCGCGGGTTGCCACTCGCTCCAGGCGGTCGGGTTGACCGCGACAGATTCGTTTTCAAGCAGGATCTCGGCCCGGCGCCAAAAGTAGCGATGCGGGGCAATACGTTCCCGACCGACAAAGTAATAGTCGGCGCTGCGAGGGTCATTGCCATCCATGTAAGCCGTGAGCACTTCCAGGTTGCAGGTTTCTTCAAATCCGCGCAGATACTCCTGCACCGCCCGTTGCACCGAATCGATGGTCAGTCGCGCCTGGCTCAGGTTGTTTTCAAGGGTCTTGAACAGACTGGTCTTGCGAATGCGGGCATAGGGCGTGATGTAATCTTCCGGCAGGCACTTGAGCAACTGGCTGGCCGACCAGACCGGATAGTTGCTGGCAATGTCCCAGTCCCGTAGATGCTTCTTGTCGAATTCCACCCCTTCATAACCAGGCTCAAGTTTCTGATACACGGCGTGAATGTACTGCTGCAGACAACTGACGGCCTCCGCCACCCAGGACGTCTGCACCTGGTCACTGTCCAGAGGATCGGTGCGCAGCCATTCGAACAGATCGTTGGCGTTTTTCAGGGGCGATTCATCCGAAGGATCGTCATCGACGTCTTTCATACCGATACTGAAATCAATCAAGGCGTCCCGCTTCAGGGCTGCCAGTTCACCGAGCTGTTGCTTGATCATCACCATCTCCTGTCAGCTTGAAGTGGCCGCGGTCTGGACGAAACAGCACCTGGGCGCGCAGCGAGCCATTGAATGTCACGGGGTAGCCACGAACGTCATATTGGGAAAAGTAATTGAGGTGTCAGCCCCTAGGGCGGCCTTGACTTTGACAACAGCAGGTACAGCTCGGGTGAAGTCGATTCTGGCAACACCCTGGCGGTCGGTCCACGTTTCAAAAGGTTCCACAGGACCGGGAAAGCCCACAGGCTCAACCGTCCAGTTCACCGTCTCGCCAATGCCTGGGTTTCCATGGGCATCCTTCAAGGTCACCGACAAGGTGACTTGCGTTCCGACTACTGGCTCGACAGGCTGCGAGGACTTATAGAGCTGGAGCGACGATCGCTCAGTGCCAATCACCACCGGCGGCGCGGATTGCTTCTTGCCCAGGTCGAGTTCATAGGAGGCGATTTCTTTACCCATGCTTTTGCCGGAGTATCGGACGGTGGTCCTGCCATTCTCTCCGGTGGTCGTCATCGAGGACTCAAAAAGCCCCAGCTCCGACGTCCAGTGCACATTGACGTTCCCCTGCGGTACGTTCGCACGGCTCTTCACGGTCACCGTAAAGGTGGCGACATCGCCGGGTTTGTTCGCCACCAAAGAGGCAGGGGTGACGGTGCAAGTGGTCAATACATCTTCGGTGACCGCCTCTACATCCTCGGCGCGGATTGCCTGCTGGGCATCGGACAAACTGGCCGTTACCCGGTCAGCAACTTTCTCGTAGTTTTCGTAAGTGTCATCAGCCGGCAACGTACCCATCGCCAGAATCGCCTCGGCATCCAGGCCGCTGCGCTCGGCGAAGGCCCGCACACGCGTCAGCAGGTCAAGGTGGGCCAGGCTGCGAACAATGCCATTGCCCGAGCCATCCCCCGGATTTGCACGCTTGGCGCAGGCGCTGACCTCCTGAGTACTCCAGGCAAAGAGCTCCGCAAGAAGCTTCGCCGCCCTCGCCTTGACCAGACGCCCACCGTCGCCGGTGAGATCGGGCAATGCGTTGACGCGCTGCAGATAGTCGAGCAATTGCGCTTCGGGCTTGCCGGTCAATTTGACCGCGCGCCGGTAAACCGTCAGGTGGTACAGGGTGGTGAGATCGAAGGCCTGCGCCTGCTGCAGGCCGACCCATTTGTCGTACCCCACCTTCAGGTACAACTCCAGAAACCCGGGGCTCAACTCCAGCGTCAACGCCACGGCACTGCGCCGCACAAAATCGGCCAGCATGCCCAGGAAAGGATCGCCGGGCAGGTTGGAGTCCCGGCGTCCGGTCGTCGCAACCTCGGTGATCGGCGCACGCTCCAGCACCTGCGCCAGTACGTCATGCACATTCCCGCCGGACCACGTCAGCACTGGCAGGACCCGCTCTGCATCAAGTTGCGCATACACCGCCAGGCTTTCTTGCACCACGCTGTACTGGCCGGCCCGACTGCGCAGCAACACCGCCAGGATTTTCCCGACGATGGTGATAATGACCGCCTCATCCTCTTCTCCCGAGACCGCCCTCACTGCACGGTCGATGAGCTCACGGGCATGAGTTTCGTAGGACTGATCAGCTGATTCGACAAAGTGACTGACCAACCCATCCTCATCCACCAGCGCCCGCAATGCCCCCAGCCACGGGCGATTGTTCGGCAGCGGCGAGACCCCGGCCACCATCAAGGCATTTTCGGTAAAGAGCACCGGGGGGAGCCGGTTACGCAATTGGGCGAACAGCCCCAGTTCTGCCTCGCCGGGCCGCGAAGGCGCGATGATCGGCGTCACCTGCTGCACCACCCAATGCACCGATAGCTCACTGTCGCGGCACCAGCGAACACAGTCCGTCAAGGCGTGAATCACACTGAGGGCGTCGGGTGTCTGCGCTACCTTGTCGGTGCTGATCCGCGGCGCTCCTCCCAGTGCAGTGAGCCAGTTTCCGCCCCCCACTGCATTGAGCAGCACAACCCCCTCGATCGGGGAGATCCCGAGCAGGCGAGGCAACTTCACCAACCGGTAGAAACTGGAGAGAATCGGCAGGCTGCGAGCCAACTCGGTCACCCCGAAGGCCCTGGCGACCACATGAGCCAGGTAAAAATAGGTCTCCAGATCGACGCCCAGCCCGGTGCGCAACTGGTTGACGGTGAGCATGTCCGCCTCGGTCAGCGGAATGATCGGAAACGCTTGATTATCGATTTGCAGGGGCCGAGGGAACAGGCTGCGCTCGTTGAAAATACGGTCGAACTGAGCGCTCTGGGCACCCCGGCCGAAAACGGAAATTTGCCAAAGGAACGCGGCGAAATCCTCGGCGCTGCACTGGTGGAGTTCGCGCAGCTCCTGAAACAGGCCCAATGCCCGGATCGTGTTGGGTGTCATCCAGTAACTCGGGGCTTGTTTCGTATTGCTTTCAGCTTTGATGGCCGCGACGATCAGCGCATCGACCTCATGGCTGGGCAACGCCAGCCACTTGTCCAGCCGCAGCTTGCGGTTCATGCGGTCGAATCTGGAGTGTGAGCCCTGCTCGAAAAAGTTGAGGAATTCAACAATGGAGCTCCTGATAGACAGCGCTGGACTGACCCCGCCATTGATGAACACTGAGCCCGAATACGCACCGGAAACTGGTGATACGCCCGAGTCGAGCGCCGGTGCATTATTGGATAACGTGGTGACGAACCCCCTAATAGACAGAAGCGCCTCGATACCCGGCCGATCAAGCTTCGTTCTGCCGTTGAAAAAATCCACCTGATGGAGATTCCCAGGGCCGTGGGCCCCCACTACCCCGAAGTTCTCCCTATAAAACTCGGCATTAATTATGTCAGGCGGAAAATAGGGGGGTTCAGTCAGCAGCTCCCGCTGACTCGGACTAAGCCTGGACGCAAAAAGGAATGCCGTATCCGATTCAGCGCTCCAGGGGGCAGACCGAATGAAATACGGAAACTGCGGATCACACAGGCGCATCACACTCCCGACGGACTCGGCACTTTGCTTCGCCACGTAATCCAGTGTGACCCACGGGCGGTGGAATGGCAGCCCGTTGGGGTAACGTCGATAACTCAGTTCTTTATCCAGGTTTTGGACTTGGCCGATGGACTCCTTGATGAAGGTCTCCAGCACATGGGTAACCACCTCCACCGAGGACACCGAACCATTGACCGTGACGGGGTCGATGGTCAGGTCATTAAGGTCGCTACGCCGCCCATCGAGGGGTAATACGTTTGCATCCCCCCCAGGAAGCCGGTTCTCGGACCATTTCTTGAGCGCCACCAAATAGGAGGCTGGGCCATGAATGGCCTCGATCGCATCAGACGGGCACATGTTATTGAAATTAGGGCTGAACAGACCGTCATAAGTGGGCCCGCCTACCAGCGCCAGCAACCCCTGCCGAAGGTTCGCCGGCTGCGGTTCGCCACCGCTCAACTCATGCTCGATAAACCGGCGCAGCACCAGCGTCGCCAGACCGTTGATTCGCCACAACAGTGCCTGGGCTTGCTGGGCGTTCAAGTCGTAGTCACGCACCAACCCGGCGACCCCTTTCTGCGCCAGTGCACACACCGAACCGCCCTCATCGAAATACTGACCGAGTTTTGGCAATGCTTCGCGCTGCGACTCATCGACAATTTGCTCGTAGACCTGCCGGGCGAGCTGAAGGGGAGAGTGCTTCATCCTGATGCTCCTGCGTTCAACGATTTTGTCCGGCGCACTGCGCGAAAGCGCTTCGCGGCCTGACCTTTGCGGTTGGGGTTATTGGGCGCCGCCGGAGCCGGGGCGTCTACTGTCAAAACTGACAGTAGACGCTACCGTTGGTCGGGCCTTTTTCAATAGAATGAATCAGGAGCCGGGTGAGCCTTCAGGCGGCAAGACTTCGAAGCGATCACTGTCGCCCCAGTCCGACACCGGCCCGCCATCACCGTCCGTTTGCCGGGCCATTGCCCACCCCGCTCCCCAAGGCAAGTCCTGTTCGGACTCGGCCTGCCAATCACCGCTCCCCGTGTTCGGGACATCCGGGGCCAGCACCTCGTCAGCGTTGTACCAGGCCACCAGCTCAAGAGGCGCGCCAGGACGGACTGTCCCTTCGAACACCGGCCTTGCAGGAACCCATTGGCCCGGTTGCGGCGCGGTGAACGTCGGCGGATCGCTGCGCAGCACAATCGGGCGCTCGCCCGACCAGCCCGAGGGATACCCGTCAAAGCCTTGTTGAGCGACAAGCCGACGCTCCCCGGCCGAACCCTCGAGTTCAACCCAAAACGACCAGGTGCTGTTTTCTTGCACCACAGCAGAGCCCAAGGGCCTGTCGAGGGCGTCGGCCCATGCCACCGTGACCGTATCGCCGGGGTAACCGAACCCGGAAATCGCCAGCCGCCGTCCGACCGCTTGCCCGGCTGCCGGCGTTTCGATCATCGGTTTGGCCGGGACCACCCGCAGTGCATGATCAGCGCCGAACCCGGACTCTTTCTCGCCGTAGAATTGCTTGACCCGCAAGGTATAAGGGCCCAGCGGCAACGTCGCGTCATACCGCCAGAAGTCGTCGTCCCTGACCGGAACACGCGCCAGCGGTTGGGTGCTCCCCTCCAGCCACACTTCAACCTCTGCACCCGGTCTGCCACGACCTTCGATCCTGAAAGTGCGCGCCACATCGTCTCCCGGTTGCGGAACGTCGATGTCCGGTGCCAGCAGCACCACCTCGAAGCTGACCCGCTCGCTTTTTTCAGAACTTGCGACACCGAAAAACTGCTGGGCGTAAACCGTATGAGGTCCAAAAGCCAGCGGGTTGAGTCTTACCCACCAGCCGTCCTCGGTCACAGCTGCTTCGCCCAGGAGAAGCTCGGTCACATAATCGAAAACCCTCATCACCGCTCCGGCGATACCGCCACCGCCTTCGACGATGGGCCTGTAATCCACCTGCTCGTCAATCGGCCGGGTGATGACGGGTTGTGGGACGGCCACGGTGAACGTTCCGGACACCGGGTTTGAGGTTTGCCCGCCGAAGGTTTGCGTCACCGTGACCCGGTGCTCCACTCCCGGTACAAACGCGGTATCTCGCCGGAACGCCCAAGTGCCCGCGGTCACCTCCGCCAGGTGGACGGTGACGTTGTCGCTGAAGGTGACATTGACCACTGCCCCCGGCCAGCACGTACCGGAAATCCGTGGAGAAAGCGCCTCAGGGAGGATGCTCATGATAGGCAGCGGAGCCGGGATGATCATGTTGCCGGACCATTCGACCCAGTCAGATACCTTGTTGCCGAACACTTGACGCGCCTTGACGCGATAGGAACCGGGGGCGATTTCCTGGGTGGCGGTGACCGACCAACTGCTGCCGTTGACAGTGGCTTGTGGTACTGCCGCATGAGCGGTGTCGTTGAGCGAGATATCGACTTTCGTCGCCGTTTGGTTCGGCCATGTCGTGCCCGTACCAGAGAACCTGGGCTTTTGACTGGGCAAGTCGGTGGGCTGATTGAGGGTCGGTTTGGGCACGGGCACCGTAACGGGCACAGCGTCTGACCACTCAGAGTAAATCGGGGTACCGTTATCAGTGACAAACTGTCGTATCACCATCACATAACTGCCCGGCAACCAGTCGGTGACGTCTTTCTGCCAGCTACTGTTAACCACGGAGGCGGTCCACTGAACGCCGCCAGCTCCTCCTCTGTACCAAATCTGAACCGTGGCGCCTGTGTACCCGACGCCTGAAAACCGAACGGTTTTATCGTCTGGGTAGGTAACATTGACCAAGAGCTTGGGGGGACGGATTTTGAAGAAGCGAGCTGTGCTGCGCCCGGAACTTACGCCATCTAAAACTTGCTCGGCGACTAATGAAAGAGGGCCTGGAGGCACGGTAACCATTACACTCCAGCTACCGGCGGCATCTTCCACTATGCTTGAGCCATATTCTTCAGATTGCGAAAAATCTTTGAGTAGATGGACCTTGGCGCCACTTAATCCATTGGATCCACCTACCTGAAAGTTGATATCTTGAACAGAACCCGCTGAAGGATACGAAAAGATTGGCTTGCCCAATATAGAATACCAGACAATCAATGTAGAACCGGGCGGAGAAGTAGATCCGCTAAAGTCAGCCCGCACCGGCACAAGGCTACTGGGTTGCATGGTAACCAGGGACGCTTCCCATGTCTCATCTCCTTTTACTGTTGTGTCTTCAGTCAATTTGACAGAAGTGTCATCCCTGAACACTCGTATCGTAGTTCCGGGAAGGCCTATACCCTTGAAGACATTGCCATGTACAAGCACGGAGCCAGGAGTGGGCGCAGTAATAGCAGCCAGGTAGGCGGTCGAGTGGATGGACTCTCCAGAGAACTTGCTGCCTATTTTCTGCTTGGCATAAAAAGTCATGGAATTTGCGCCGCTTGGCAAAGAGATATCTGCTGCCCAGCTGCCATCAGGCTGGATAACAGCAGTACCTAGCTCAGCATGGCCACTGGCATTATAGAGGTATATTGTACCGTGCCCATATACTCCTTCCGCCCCCCTAACAGTAAATGTTCGATCCCTAATATTTCTGGTCTGATAATCGAGTGTCGGGGTATTGGGTTCGAAAGATACCCATCTATCCGTTTCCCCGGTTGGATCCGTTTGACCTGATCTATCGAATATATATTTAAATATTATACAGGCTTGCTCAACGTTGCCAACTACGCTCCCGCCACCATTAATGCTGTGCCAAGCACCATCTTGGACAGCGCTAGAGGTTAGTTCCGTTTCACCCCAATAGTTCGAGGAGTAAAAACGAAGTTTAATATTGCCGGAATCTCCGCCAATATTGCTAACCCTATACCTTATTACATAGCAAGAAAATGTTCTTCCATCCGCACCCCACGAATACTTAATTTCAAGATCAGCCCAGAGCGTTTTCCAAATCGCCGTCAAAATCACAATTTTTTCCGATAACGAGGGAAGCCGATCAATATCGCTTTGTTTAGAAACCTCAACTTCTGAAGTTTCAACTAATCGTTCGGAACCTTCATTTTGTCCAATCCCGTTGCTAATGGACACGTTCTTGGACATTTCGCCAGGCTCATTTTTTACATCGTTATCAGTCTCCATCGCTTACTCCCTAATTTGTCGTGTCCATGCGGGCACAATGTGCTGGCGATGTGGCCAGAAATCGGTGAATCATTGAATGCCAATCTCTTTCGCACGAACACCTGTTAGTTCTGACAGTCCAGACGAACGGTAACGTCCCGCCGCGGCGTCTTCAGGCGGGTCCTACAAAGTTTGGCAAGTGACTACACGACCTTGCGCCGCTGCCTACAGATCCGCCAGAATCCGCCGGCTTGTGCACTTTGGTCATGCCCCGTAACTTGATCCGCGTCGCTGCTCATCAGCGATCGGGTTTAGTCGCCCGGGATCATGTGCATTGTGTATAAGCGTCATCCAGTCGGGTATTCCCTATCCCCGCACTCGATGGTGGCTGTTCGCAGGGCGCCCTAGGGCGCGCCGGTTCGTGCACTCCCGGTCGACTAACCTGCTTACAGCCGCCACCCTAATTTCGTTTAGTCGCGAACAGGGGAAGGCCCCAACTACGAGTGTGCAAAACATGTTCAAACCAACACCTAATCCACCCGAAACCGACCCGGTTTCCCCCTACGCCTCCCTCGATTCAAAAAAGCTCCACGCCGCCGCCGAAAAGGCCCTGGACCACTACCTCAAACCCGGCATCGAATCGCTGCGCCCATCCCAGGACCGTGCCATGAAAATGTTCACCGTCGTACCTGATGCAAACCCCGAAGCCCTCATCATCCAGACCTATGAAACCTTTTCTTCGGTGAGCCTTCTGCTGCTGGACCTGGCGGACAGCCTGGAAGACAAACAGCGGCATCTGGCGATGGCGATTTATCAGATGAGCGAGATGGGGTTGATGCTGGCGGAGCGGTCGCTGGATATCGAGCGGGCGATCAGCCCGACGTAGATTTAACCGTTGACGCTGTGTCGACTGTACTGACGCCATCGCGAGCAGGCTCGCTCCCACAGGGGATTTGGGTTGAACACATGTGTTGTGATCAACGCCTGCCACTGTGGGAGCGAGCCTGCTCGCGATGGCAATTGCAAAGGCGCCGCAGAGTTCAGGCTGAGGCAGGCAACGGCTGAAAACTGAAGTACTGCTTCAACGCCTCCACCAATTGCCCATATTCCGGCGGTGCCCGTTGCAGGCTGAAGCCAGCGTCATAGTGGTGGGGGGTTGCGTCCTCGTGGCACCACAGGCAGCAGGCATTGAGGTCGATCACCTGCTGACAATGGCCATCCATGGGGATTTTCAGGCGCAGATTAAAATCGGCGCCTACCATCATCGGCAACTGGCTGATCAACATCAGCCCGTCCTCGGACAGATTACCCAGAAAGCCGATGGGCTTGTCGGTGACGCTGTTGAACACTTTGAGAAAATACGGCAGTTGATGCCGCTCGATCCGGCGGTCAGTGAACATGCTGATTTCGCTACGCAAGGCCCTTAAGCAGGGCCGCACCAATACTTCGGAACGGGCCTGCTCTATTGTTTTATAGGCATCAGCCGCGCTCTCCCCGATCCTGGTGCGACAGTCCTTCCAACCGCTGTCGCTTACTGCTGCCGATCACAGGTGTTACCTCGAATTAGAGGCAAGGCTCTAAACCGATCCATTGGACTATAGCTCACCGCTGTCGCATGACAATCAGAACCGGGTTGGACGCACCGCCGCCGCGCTGCGGGTCGGGTAATGGCCCAGGCTCTGCAAGGTTTCCAGACGGGCACGGGCACGGTAGGCGTATTCGCTTTGCGGGTAAGAGGCCATGATGAACTGGTAAGTCTGCGCCGCATCGATAAACAGCTTTTGCCGTTCCAGACACTGGCCGCGCATCATCGACACTTCCGGCCACACATAAGGCCGCGCGCGGCTGGCACGCTCGACCTTGGACAGCTCGAGCATCACTTGCTCGCAGTTGCCGCGCTCATAGGCGCTGTAGGCATTATTCAAATGATGGTTCATCGACCAACGGGTGCAGCCCGTGACACTGAGGGCACTGATGGCAAGGGCGGCAATGAGCACGAATCGCATGGGGGATCTCCTGTCTTGAGCTCTGTATCGACCCTTGGGCGGAAATCTTCAGGACGGTTTGTGCCGATTGTCGCGTTCAATAAAGAAACTAATAAGTAGTGCAAACGAACAATGACTACACCCAAAGACCATAGTAGCCTCTGCTAGCGCTTGAACTCAGGAGTCTATGCATGTCCGTCCGTCGCACCAAAATCGTCGCTACCCTTGGCCCGGCCAGTAACTCGCCGGAAGTTCTCGAACAGCTGATTCTGGCTGGCCTGGACGTCGCCCGTCTGAACTTCTCCCACGGCACCCCCGACGAGCACAAGGCTCGCGCGAAGCTGGTGCGTGACCTCGCTGCCAAGCACGGCCGCTTCGTCGCCCTGCTGGGTGACCTGCAAGGCCCGAAAATTCGTATCGCCAAATTCGCCAACAAGAAGATCGAGCTGAAGATCGGTGATCAATTCACCTTCTCTACCAGCCATCCGTTGACCGAAGGCAACCAGCAAGTAGTCGGCATCGACTACCCGGATCTGGTGAAAGACTGCGGCGTGGGCGACGAGTTGCTGCTCGACGACGGCCGCGTGGTGATGCGCGTTGATACCGCCACCGCCACCGAGCTGCATTGCACCGTGACCATCGGCGGCCCGCTGTCGGACCACAAAGGCATCAACCGTCGCGGCGGCGGCCTGACCGCACCGGCCCTGACCGAAAAAGACAAGGCCGACATCAAGCTCGCAGCCGAAATGGAAGTCGACTACCTCGCGGTGTCCTTCCCGCGTGACGCCGCCGACATGGAATACGCCCGTCAACTGCGCGACGAAGCCGGCGGTACTGCCTGGCTGGTGGCGAAGATCGAACGCGCCGAAGCCGTGGCCGACGACGAAACCCTCGACGGCCTGATCAAAGCCTCCGACGCGGTGATGGTTGCCCGTGGTGACCTGGGTGTGGAAATCGGCGACGCCGAACTGGTGGGCATCCAGAAGAAAATCATTCTGCATGCACGCCGCCACAACAAAGCGGTGATCGTTGCGACCCAGATGATGGAGTCGATGATCCAGAACCCGATGCCGACCCGCGCCGAAGTCTCCGACGTAGCCAACGCCGTGCTCGACTACACCGACGCCGTGATGCTCTCGGCCGAAAGTGCTGCCGGTTTGTACCCGCTGGAAGCCGTGCAAGCCATGGCGCGCATCTGCATCGGCGCTGAAAAGCACCCGACCAGCAAGACCTCCAGCCACCGCATCGGCAAGGTCTTCGAAAGCTGCGACCAGAGCATCGCGCTGGCAGCCATGTACACCGCCAACCACTTCCCGGGCGTGAAAGCGATCATCGCGTTGACCGAAAGTGGCTACACGCCGTTGATCATGTCGCGCATCCGTTCCTCGGTGCCGATCTACGCATTCTCCCCGCACCGCGAAACCCAGGCCCGCGCGGCCATGTTCCGTGGCGTCTACACCGTACCGTTCGACCCGGCGTCCTTGCCGCCTGAGCAAGTCAGCCAGGCTGCGATCGACGAGTTGCTCAAGTTGGGTGTGGTCGAGAAAGGCGACTGGGTCATCCTGACCAAGGGCGACAGCTACCACACCACCGGCGGCACCAACGGGATGAAAATCCTGCACGTTGGCGACCCGATGGTCTGAGTGATCAAGCGCTGAAAAACAAAAGCCCCGCCATGTGAATGGCGGGGCTTTTTAGTGATCGTTCCCACGCTCTGCGTGGGAATGCAGCCCGGGACGCTCCGCGTCCCAAGAGCGGACGCGGAGCATCCATTGAGGCATTCCCACGCAGAGCGTGGGAACGATCGGACTCAATGCCGTTTGATAAACCCGGTCAACGCCGCCATCGCTTCCGGCGAACGCAGCCGCTGGGTGAACAACGCGCCCTCTTCTTCTATCACCTTGCGTATCTGTTCCCGATCCGGCGCTTTCATCAGTTGCTTGCTGATGCGCACAGCCTCCGCCGGCAACGACTCGAAACGCAACGCCATCTCCCGCGCTTTGGCCAATGCCGCTTCGCCACTGTCCAAGGCTTCAGTCGCTATCCCCCACGCTGCCGCCTGTTCACCACTGAAACCCTCGCCCAGCAACAACAGCTCCGCCGCTTTGGCATGCCCGAGCATTCGCGGCAGGATCAGGCTGGAGCCGAACTCAGGGCATAATCCGAGGTTGACGAACGGCATGCGCAGCCGCGCGTCGGTGCTGACGTAAACCAGATCGCAATGCAGCAGCATCGTCGTACCGATCCCCACCGCCGCGCCGGCCACGGCGGCGATCACCGGTTTGCGGCACTCGAGCAAATTGAGCATGAAGTGGAACACCGGGCTGTCGAGGTTGCTCGGGGGTTGCTGGAGGAAATCAAAGATGTCGTTGCCAGCGGTGAAGCACTCAGTGCTACCGGTGATCAGCACCGCATTGATTTCGGGGTCGCTGTCGGCAAACCGCAAACCCTCCGCCAGTTGGCTGTACATGGCACGCGTCAGGGCGTTTTTCTTCTCGGGGCGATTGATGCGCAGGGTCAGCAGGCCGCGCTCGCGTTCAAACTGGATGGTATCGGGCATGGTGAGTCCTGATCTGAGAGAGGATCAACTGTGGCGAGGGGGCTTGCCCCCGTTCGGCTGCGAAGCAGTCGTAAAACCGGCACGCTCGGTTTGTCTGATACACCGAGGTGGCGTCTGTTTTTAGGGGCCGCTTCGCAGCCCAACGGGGGCAAGCCCCCTCGCCACAGCAAGCTCGCTCGCCACAGAGAAATCAGCGCTCAACCACGGGGTAGAAAGACATCCGCCAGCAGTTGATTGCGCGGCAATCCCGCCAGGTACAGGCGCCGGGCAAAGGCGTCGACGCTGTCGGGGGCCCCGCAGACTAAGGCCAGGGTTTGCCGCGAAACAAGGCGCAGTTGTGCCAAAGCCGCGGGCAACTCGGCCGCGGTCCACAGCTCGATGCTAAGGTTTTCACGGCCGTCGGCCATGGCTTGCAGGGGTTTGGCCAGATAATGCTCACCCGCATCATGGGCCAGGTGAATGACACGGATGGCGCCTTGGTGATCCTGACGCAATGCTTCGCGCAAAATACCGAACAACGGCCCCAGACCGGTGCCGGCCGCCAATAGCCACAGCGGTCGGGTGTGCCAGTCCGGGTCGTAATGCAACGCTCCACCGCGCAACTCGCCGAGGCGGATCGGATCGCCGATTTTCAACTGGCGTGCCGAATCACTGAACTCCCCGGGCTGACGGCAATCGAGGTGAAACTCCAAAAAGCGATCTTCTTCCGGCAGACTGGCCAGGGAATACGGTCGCGCAATCTGGCCCGCCCACAACACCAGATGCTGCCCCGCCTGATAGCGCAACGGTCGCTCACTCGTCAGGCGTAAACGCAAAACGCTGGGGCTCAGCCAATCGCTGGCGGCCACTTGAGCGGCAAGTCCATCACGCAGTGGGTCAAAGGTTTCGACTTGCAGATCATCGACCACCTGGCACTGACAGGCCAACCGCCAACCCTGCTGACGCTGCTCATGGCTCAAGGCATCGGGACGGCTGTCGCTGGGCAAGCCCTCGACACATTTAACCAGGCACGCATGGCAACTGCCGGCGCGGCAGCTATAGGGCACCGACACGCCGTTCTGATTCAAAGCATCGAGCAGGTTACTCCCCGCCGCCACCGTCCATTGGCGTTCGCCGACCCGTAACTCAGGCATCGACATTCTCCCAGGCCGCCGCG
Source organism: Pseudomonas sp. TE12508 (assembly GCF_056279485.1). Classification (NCBI taxonomy): domain Bacteria; kingdom Pseudomonadati; phylum Pseudomonadota; class Gammaproteobacteria; order Pseudomonadales; family Pseudomonadaceae; genus Pseudomonas; species Pseudomonas sp. TE12508. The sequence goes on from NZ_JBWCCN010000006.1 coordinate 272,122, forward strand.
CAACGGTTACGACCATCACGCTTGGCGCGATACAGCGCCTGATCCGCGCGGTGCAAGGCGTCATCCAGATCGTCGCCGAGCGCCAACAAAGTCATGCCCACCGACAGGCTGAGGTTGCGCACATCCAGGCCGACCAATTCGACATCCATGAACGCAATGCGCAACCGCTCACAACACGCCGTCAGGCGCTCGGCATCGCAATCGGGTAACAGCACCACGAACTCTTCACCGCCATAACGGGCCAGAACATCGCCATCGCGCAGGCAGGCGGTGGCCACTCCGGCAAACGCTTGCAGCACCTGATCGCCGGCGGCATGGCCGTGAACATCGTTGATGCGTTTGAAGTGATCGAGGTCGATCAACGCCAGGCCATGCACCACATCGGCTTCCATGGCGTTCAACTCCCGGGAGGCCAGGCGCAGGAAATGCCGGCGGTTGAACAGCCCGGTGAGTTCATCGGTCGCCACCAAACCTTCGAGCTGGCGCATCATCCCGCGCAGGGTGTCCTGATGCGCCTGCAAGGCAAACCGCCGCTGACGCATACGCTGGCGCGACATCTGGACGTAACGGGCGTAAAGCACCAGCCACGCGAGTACCACCAACAGCACGCACACCTGCAACAGGGCCAGCGTCGGGTCGGGCAGCTGAAAGTGGTAGCCCTCCCACAAGGTGATGGCGCTGAAACTGAAAAACACCAGAAACGCGCAACGGGCGAAAGCCGTGCGCGAAAGATGAAACAGCCCGAACAACAGAATCAGCAGGTAAAACACCAGAAACACGCCACGCGCCTCGTCCAGGTGGGCGATCAGCCAGGTTTGCCAACCCAGCCCCAGCAGTATTTGCACTTCGGTCAGGCTCGGATCGGAAAAACGCAGATTGCGACCGCTCGAGAACACCGCGAACAACACCGCCTGGCTGAGCACCACCAACGCGCTGCCGATCGCCATACCGGCGATGGATTCATCGTAATGGCCGGTGAAAAACGCCAGCCACAGCAGCAGCAAAGCCAGGGCGTAGGTGCCAGCTGCGAGGGCAAAGCGTTTAAGCAAAAGCCGCTGAATGGCGTTATGGGTCAATCGCTGATTCACCGTGGGAAAGGAGGCTGATCGAGTGTCCTACTCTACAGGCCGGATGCCACTTTAGTGGCGAGTCTGATAAATGACCATTCAATTTTCGGGGCAGAAAACTGGCGTCAAAGCCATGACCCGAACTCAAGGAAAAAATCCTGTGGCGAGCCCCCTCGCCACAAAATCCGGCGCGTGTACAGGTCATCGAGGCGCGGTATACTGCCGCGCCTTTTTAGCGTCGCGCCAGCATGCCCGGCGTGCCTTGAAAGGTGCTTGCAACCGACCGATGCACCCAAGCTGCAAGCACCTTATTGAATGTTCCCGTCTTTTAGAGGAGCGCGACTCATGACCGTGATCAAGCAAGACGACCTGATTCAGAGCGTTGCCGACGCCCTGCAATTCATTTCCTACTACCACCCCGTGGATTTCATCCAGGCGATGCACGAGGCCTACCTGCGTGAAGAATCGCCGGCAGCCCGCGATTCCATGGCGCAGATCCTGATCAACTCGCGCATGTGCGCTACCGGCCACCGCCCGATCTGCCAGGACACCGGTATCGTTACCGTGTTCGTGCGCGTGGGCATGGACGTGCGTTGGGATGGCGCCACTATGGGCCTGGACGACATGATCAACGAAGGCGTACGCCGGGCTTACAACCTGCCGGAAAACGTCCTGCGTGCTTCGATCCTCGCCGACCCGGCGGGCGCTCGTAAAAACACCAAGGACAACACCCCGGCCGTTATTCACTACTCCATCGTTCCGGGTAACACCGTGGAAGTGGACGTGGCGGCCAAGGGCGGCGGTTCCGAGAACAAGTCGAAAATGGCCATGCTCAACCCGTCCGACTCGATCGTCGACTGGGTACTGAAGACCGTTCCGGAAATGGGCGCCGGCTGGTGCCCACCGGGCATGCTCGGCATCGGCATCGGCGGCACCGCCGAGAAAGCCGCGGTAATGGCCAAGGAAGTGTTGATGGAATCCATCGACATTCATGAGCTGAAGAAGCGCGGCCCGTCCAACCGTATCGAAGAGATGCGTCTGGAGCTGTTCGAGAAGGTCAACCAACTGGGCATCGGCGCCCAGGGCCTGGGTGGCCTGACCACCGTGCTCGACGTGAAGATCATGGATTACCCGACCCACGCCGCGTCCCTGCCGGTGTGCATGATCCCTAACTGCGCCGCCACCCGTCACGCGCACTTCGTGCTTGACGGTTCCGGCCCGGCCTCGCTGGAAGCGCCACCGCTGGACGCCTACCCGGAAATCGTCTGGGAAGCCGGCCCGTCGGCCCGTCGCGTCAACCTCGATACCCTGACGCCGGAAGAAGTGCAGAGCTGGAAGCCGGGCGAAACCGTCCTGCTCAACGGCAAAATGCTCACCGGTCGCGACGCGGCGCACAAGCGCATGGTCGAGATGCTGAACAAGGGTGAAAGCCTGCCGGTGGACCTCAAAGGTCGCTTCATCTACTACGTCGGCCCGGTCGATCCGGTGCGCGAAGAAGTGGTTGGCCCGGCCGGCCCGACCACCGCGACACGGATGGACAAGTTCACCCGTCAGATCCTCGAGCAAACCGGCCTGTTGGGCATGATCGGCAAGTCCGAGCGCGGCCCGACCGCGATCGAAGCGATCAAGGACCACAAAGCCGTTTACCTGATGGCTGTCGGCGGCGCGGCTTACCTGGTGGCGCAAGCCATCAAGAAATCCCGCGTGGTGGCTTTCGCCGAACTGGGCATGGAAGCGATCTACGAGTTCGACGTCAAAGACATGCCTGTGACCGTTGCGGTCGACAGCAAGGGCGAGTCGGTACACATCACCGGTCCTGCCATCTGGCAGAAAAAGATCAGTGAAAGCCTGGCGGTGGAAGTGCAGTAAGCGCAACCCTCTCCAGAAACGGCCGGGTCATCCCCCAGATGACCCGGCCGTTTTTTTTCCAACACCACAAAACCCATTGTGGGAGCGGGCTTGCTCGCGAAAGCGGTATGCCAGCCGCAAAATATTTATCGGATGTACCGGCTTCTTCGCGGGCAAGCCCGCTCCCACAATGATTTGGCGTGTCCTGCAATCGCGATAAAAAGCCACGCCTTGCAACCCAATCATTCTAAAAAAACCACCTTCACCTGTCAGATCTGACAGGTTACGTCTCTCCCCCTTCTTGATAGCGTTAGTCCACCCACGGCCACCGTGCGCATTGGATGAAACCATGGCAGATCAAGACCTCAGCATCACGACGCCGTCCATCGCAAAAAGCGCATCGATCGCCACCATCGGCAAAAGCTGGGTCGCCGTGGGCCCGACCGGAGCGGCAGCCTTCGAACTGCCGATACCGGCTTCCGCAGGGCGGGGTTGGGATCCGCAACTGTCCCTGAGTTACAGCAGCCAGGCGGGTAACGGGCCGTTCGGCATCGGCTGGAACCTGGGGGTCGGCCAGATCAGCCGCCGCACCCACAAAGGTGTGCCGCGCTATACCGATCATGACGAAATCATCGGTGACGACGGCAAAATCTGGGAGCCCGTACGCAACTCAGACAAAACACTCAAGTCCCGCCTCGAAAGTAGCTACAACGGCGTCGACATCGGCCCGCACAGGGTGGTGCGTTATAGGCCACAGGGCGAAAAGGGCTTTGCCCTGCGAGAACGCTGGCAACGGGTGAGCCGGTCAAGAGAGGCGAATCCACCAACATTCTGGCTGGTGCACAACGCCGACGGCTCACTGCACGTGTACGGCAAAACCGCGTCTTCGCGCCGGGCCGATCCCGACGACCCGCTACGCGTGGGCACCTGGCTGCTGTGCGAAAGCATGAACGCCCACGGCGAACATATTTGCTTCGATTACAAAGCCGATGATCAAGACGCCGACCCCGTCCATGACTACCGCGCCCAGCGTTACCTGCATCGGGTGTTCTACGGCAACTTCACGGCCAGCAAGGATTTGTATGCCTGGACGATGGAAAACCCGGCCGATCTGGACTGGCATTTTCATCTGCTGTTCGACTACGGCGAGCGCAGCACGTCGCTGACCGAAAAACCCGTATATGACGGCGACACACTGCAACCCTGGCTGACGCGTGCGGACGCCTTCTCGACCTATGGGCAGGGCTTTGAAACGGGCACGCGCCGACTCTGCCGGCAAGTGTTGATGTTTAACCACTTTCCTGCCGAGGACGAGCTTGGCGACGCGCCAGTGCTGGTTCGGCGCCTGTTGCTGGAATACTCGAAAAGCACACCGGGATGGACCTTCAGCCAGATAACCGCAGCCCACTATCAGGCCTACGGCACCAGCGGTGCCGTGGAAAACAGCCCACCGGTGGAGTTCGACTACTCGCCATTCGAGATCAATCAAACGCCCACACGATGGCTTGAAGCGGACAACATGCCAGGCCTCGAGGATGGCCAGTACTACCAGAGTGTCGACCTGTACGGTGAAGGCGTGCCAGGCGTTCTCTGCCGCTATGACCAGAGCTGGTACTACCGAGAACCGATGCGCGCCCTGTCAGGGCCCGATGACATCGGCTACGGGCCCTGGACCGCGCTGGACAAAATCCCCGTCGCGAACCGCAACCAACCCGTGCATCAGGTACTCACCGACCTGACTGGGGATGGCCGCCTCGACTGGATCAGCGCCCAACCGGGCATGAGCGTTTTCCGTACGCTGAAGGCCGATCGCAACTGGGCAGAATCCATTGCCTTTAATGCATTTCCGCTGGAGTTTTTCAACACCCTTTTCCGCTTGGGTGATTTTTCGGGAGACGGGCTCAATTCCCTGGGGCTGATCGGTCCCCAGTGCGTGCGCCTGTACGCCAATCGTCGCGAGCAAGGGTTTGCCCCGGCCGAAGAAACGCCGCATGAGCCACTGGATGACCGGCTCCCTCTGTTCAGCAATTCCTCCAGTGAGCTGGTGCTGCTGGGCAACCTGCTGGGCAGCGACATGACCGAGCTATGCCGCATCCGGCATGACCAAATCGAATGCTGGCCAAATCTGGGGCACGGCAAATTCGGCCAGGGACGGGTGATCAGCGCCTTGCCGTTCGAGTACGGCGAATTCGATTCCGCACGGGTGCGAATCGCCGATCTCGACGGGTCCGGCGCACCGGCACTGATCTATCTGAAATCCACTGCGTTCGAGATTTACCTGAACCGTGGCGGCAACGGGCTGGAGCAGACGCCGATCGTTGTGCCCTGGCCGCAGGACGTGCGTTACGACCCTTTGTGCCAGGTCACCTTCGCCGACCTGCAAGGCCTTGGCTGTGCCAGCCTGATCCTCACGGTGCCGCACATGAAACCGCAGCATTGGCGCTACGACTTTGTCGCCGCCAAACCGTACCTGCTGACGGCCAGCAACAACAATATGGGCTGCAGCGCCCGGGCGGTCTATCGCAGCTCCGCGCAGGAATGGCTGGACGAAAAGCAAGAACGGCTCGTGGCCAACCCGACAGAGGTCCCAGCGTGCTTTTTACCCTTCCCCGTCCAGGTCGTGCATCAACAGCGCCAGCTGGATGAAGTCACGGGCAATTGCCTGACCCAATCGTTTGCCTATCGCCAGGGTGTTTACGACGGCAAGGAGCGCGAGTTCCGCGGCTTCGGCCAACTGCGACAAACCGACAGCGAGACCGCCACGGGCGACGACGATATTGGCTTCACGGCACCGGTACGGGTGTGCACCTGGTTCCATACCGGGCAGTCCATGGACAGGCCGCGCGATGGCTATTTCGATCGCGACACCGAGGCCTTCCCCTTGGGCGACACGCTGTTCAGCCGTTATCACGCCAATGATGAGTGTGATGAGCCCGTGACGCCCCCCGACGATACCACCCGCTACGAAATCGCCCGGGCGCTGGTTGGCTCGGTCGCCAGAATCGAAACCTATGCCGCTCAGGATGACCCGGCCACGGCGCAGCCTTACTCGGTGCAAGAGCACCGCTACCTGGTTCGCGAAGTACGGCCCCGCGGTGAACTGTATGCCGCGGCGGTGCTGCTGCCCCTGGCGCTGGAGACGATCAGCTACCAGTACGACCACTTTATCGACGACCCGCTGTGCCGTCATGACGTGACCCTGCGGTGGAACGCCTACGGCCTGCCCACCCACGCGCTGACCATCAGCTATGCGCGGCGCCGGACCGCAGCGGACGCGCCGCCCTTTACCGATCCCGATGAACAGCAGTGGTGGCGGGACGCTCATGACGAGGCTCAGCAGGACTGGTACGTGGACGAAACCCGCGCCCGATTCATCAACCTGGACGAGGACCCCCAGCACTGGCGGCTCGGGTTACCCTGGGAGCAACGCAGCAATGCGCTGGTATTACCCAAAGGCACACTACCGTCGGGGCTCAACCCAAAGGAAGTGTCGTACAAGACACTGGCAGAGCATCACAACTCGCCCGAATGGAACGAGCTAAGGGTGTTGACCGGGCAATCGATACAACGCTACCTCAAGACTGAAGACGGCACTGTATGGCCCGATGACCCGGACAAAGGCTCAGCCGATTTCGAAGCCTTGGCCGGCCCGGTGGAAGTGGCGCAAATGGACAAGACCGCGCTCGATGCTTATGGCGACCTGCCGCCGCCCTTCGACATCCGCGACGAACTGGCCAACATCGGTTATACGCCCATGCCGCTTCTGTTCGAGTCGTCGCTCCCGGCAGACAACGAAGAGAACCTGTGGTCCGCCCACTACGGTTTCGCCGAGTACGACAGCCTCAATGGTTTTTACAACGTGCGTAAATACCATGAGACACCCAGTCACGGCGTGACCAAGGCTCAATACGATCCCTATTGTCTGGCGATCATCAGCGTCGAATTGCCGGACGGTTGCACCACCCGGGTCGAATACGACTATCACGCGCTGCAACCCCTGCGCATCATCGATGCCAACGACAATGTTCAGGAAGCCATTTACGAACCGTCCGGACAGCCCCTGGCGATCAGTTTTTACGGCACCGAGAATGGCAGTACCGCCGGCTTCGAGCCGCTGAACGATTACGAGCGACCAGAGGATCATCGGCCGGACCCGGCCATCGAGAACCCGGTGGATGCCATACAAAAAGCTGCCAGCACGTTGCGCAAAGACTTGTTCAGCTGGATGGGACAGCTTCCTCCTTTCGCCAGCGAGACCGTCCAATGGCGCGACGCCTGGATCGCGGACGGTTATGTCCTGCCCAGCGGGCACATCCGCGCCAGCGCGCGCCAGCGGTTGCGGCAACGCAACCCGCTGACGACGGCGGAACAGGCGTTGAGCCGACTCATCGACACGGTTCACCGCGAGCCGGTGCACAGCGTCATCCTCAGCGCCGACCGTTATCCCAGTGACAGGGAACCGGCACAGATTCAAATCGTTAAAGCCTGCGTGGACGGTTTTGGCCGGGCGCTGCAAACCCAGCAACTGGTGGAGCCCGGCATGGCCTACGCGGCGGATGCCGACGGCAAACTGATCATCGAGAATGGTCAATTTCTCGAGGAATTCGCCGATCCGCGCTGGCGCATCAGCGAACGGGTGGACTACAACAACAAAGGTCAGGCCGTGCGGCAGTATCGGCCGTTTTTTGCCAACACCCATCACTACGTCAACGACCAGTCCCTGCGCGAGCTCGGCTATTTCGATCAACTGTTCTATGACGTACCGGGCCGGCCGATCAAGCTGATCAATGCCAAAGGCTATTTTTCCCGCGAGACCTATCATCCCTGGTACCACGTCAGCGAAGACTTCAACGACACCGATCAGACCCTGTCGAGGCCACCGCCGGGCGCATCGTCATGACGACCAGTGTCCATCGGCGCACGCCCCTGCTCACGGTGAGTGACGGCCGTGGCCTACCGGTCCGCCAGGTCGCCTATCTGCGTACGATTGCCAGTGACACGGCAACTGCCCTGGTGACCCGCCAGCATTACGATGCGGCCGGCCGCCTGGCGGCGCAATGGGATCCGCGCTTGTTCGGCAACCCCAAACCCAACCTTGCCCGTGTCTACGGTCTTGCGGGCGAGTCGCTCAGCGTCGACAGTGTCGATGCCGGCTGGCGCCTGAGCCTGCCAGGGCTGGCAGGGGAAGCGCTGCACCGTTGGGACGCACGCGGCAATCACTGGCGCAGCACTTACGATAGCCAGTTGCGGGTGGTGGCGGTTGAGGAAAACGCGCAGCCGGACGTCGAAACCTACACCTACGCCACAGCCTCGGCCGACGCCGGCCACAACCTGCGCGGGCAGTTGCTCGAGCAGGTGGATCCGTCGGGCAGCGTACGCCTCGACAGCTACGGTCTGAACGGTGAGCCGCTGCGCGAAACCCGTACCTTCCACGCCCCCCAGACGTTTGTCAGCCGCCGCAGCTACAGCCCCTTGGGCACCGTGCTCGAGCTGGTTGATGCCGGCGATCATCGGCAGCAATCGCGTTACGACCTCGCCGGGCAGCTCAAACAGGTGCAGTTGCAGCTCAACGGGCAAACGGGCTGGCAACCGGTGTTGCTGGACGCGCAGTACAACGCCGCCGGACAAATCATTGAGCAACACGCGGGTAACGGGGTGATCAGCCGTTGGCGCTACGACTCGGCCGACGGGCGCCTGCTACGGCACTACTCACAGAAAAACCAGGCGCCGGCCTTTCAGGACTTCGAGTATGTCTACGACCCGGCAGGCCACCTCACGCGCCTGCTCGACCATGTTTTCACGCCCCGGCATTTCGCCAACCAGCGCATCGATGGCCACCGCGAGTTCAGCTATGACTCGTTGTATCGACTGCACAGCGCCAGCGGTTACGACGACGGCCCGCCCTCGGACATTCCAGGCCGCCCACAACCCACCGACCCCACCAACCGGCTCAACTATACGCAGACTTACCAGTACGACGACGGCGGCAACCTGATCAAACTCTGCCATGTGCGCGAGGGTGCCAACCATACCCGCGAGATGTTCATCGATCCCGCCAGCAACCGTGGCGTGCGCTGGGTCACGGGCGATCCCGCGCCGGTGTTCGACCGCCTGTTCGACCGTCACGGCAACCTCCAGGCCTTGCAGCCCGGGCAAAACCTGCAGTGGAACGCGCGCGATCAATTGGCATCGGTGACGCTGGTCGATCGCGACAATGGGCCCGACGACGTAGAGCATTACCGCTACAGCCAGGGGGTGCGGGTCCACAAGCGCCTGGAAACCCATACCGCCACAATCAGCCATTTTCACGACGTGCGCTACCTGCCGAGACTGGAGATTCGCACCCGGGACAACGGTGAAGAACTGCACCTCATCACCCTCGCCGCCGGGTTCGGCAACGTACGGTGCCTGCATTGGGTGACCGGTAAGCCGCCGGGTATCGACGCCGATCAACTGCGCTACACCCTGGATGACCACTTGGGTTCATGCCTGATGGAACTGGACCAACAGGCCCGGCTGATCAGCCACGAAGGTTACTACCCGTTCGGCGCCACCGCATGGATGGCGGCATCGTCGGCGGTGGAGGCCGATTACAAGACCGTGCGCTATTCGGGCAAGGAAATGGATGTCAGCGGGCTGTACTACTACGGCGCCCGGTACTACGCACCGTGGCTTCAGCGCTGGGTGAGTGCCGATCCGGCGGGGGATGTGGACGGGCTGAATCTGTATGGGTTTGTGGGAAACAACCCGCTGCGCTATGTGGATCCTGACGGGGCAAACAAAGCAGAAAGCGTGATTTTCAATTACTCGAAATTTATTTCCGTTCTCGGTGGTTATGCCGATCAGACACTCCAGCAACTGGACAACGTCATCCATCAAAAGAACAACCTGCCCGAACTGGGCAAGAACCTGCTGGGCGAGACTATCAATGGAATCATCGGCTATGAGGGCGGAGTTTTTGGTAGTTCGCAAGCCAGCACATTCCTTCCGCAATTCCCTCATTACGCAGCCTTTAAACCGCAGACGGCAGTGCCTTTCCTCGAAGGATTAACCGGCGGCAACGCCGGCGGAGACATGGCCGGAGGAATGAACGCTCCCTTTACCAATAACTTGGGCCTGATCCGCCCACTGATACCGCAAACCTCGACCATTTCAGTTGCAGCAATTGATAAAAAATTAGGTCTCGCTAAAGATGAAGGCATTAACTGGCGAGAGCTTCCCGGTAAGGTGCTCAACCCTGATTTTTTAATGAACAGGGTGATCGCCACGGTCGTATCAATCACCGGTGGTGCTCTTGGTATGGGCTCTCGGGTTCAGGAAGCCGAGGACATCAACAACCGGCTCGACCCGGTCAAGATCAATAAAATCGAGACGATGCTCAGCGACTGGAAAGCCGCTACCGAGCAACGTTGGGCGCACGCCGAAGCCGCCTTCAATGCGTTGGGTGCCAACGTTATCGACCCGGCCAACCAGCTCTCTAACGTCAACCACATGACACCCAAAGAAATGCTCGCACCGATTCACCGCTCGGTATTGCAACAGCAAACCAGAACCACCCTTGACTACATAGATCGCGCTCAAAAAGGAATGGCTTACTACAAAGAGATGGGCACCACAGACAATCAGTTTTCATTGCGCCAAGCGCGAACCGCCTCACGAAAGTCCTCTAGACGATGACCGACTCTCGGAGTGCCAACGCGTGAACGATCACTGCATTTGCATACGCCTACCCTGCTTGTCCAAGACCCTCGAACGCTAACGGTGAGGCAAGTGGACTATTTGCGCACGACAACCACTATTGAAAGTCTTGTCACTCGCCAACACCACGACTCCGCCGGACGATTGATCGCACAATGGGATCCGCGCCTGTCCGGCACCGCGCCCAAGGCCAATCTGGCCAAGGTCTACAACCTGACCGGCGGGCCGCTGAAAGTCGACAGCGTCGATGCCGGCTGGCCTGAGCCTGCCGGGGTTGGCGGGCGAAGTGCTGCAGCGTTGGGATCAGCGCGGCCATCACTGGCAGACCCGCTACGACGACCAGTTACGGCCGGTCGCCATCGAAGAACATACGCAACCGGACGTCGAACGCTTCAGCTATGCCGACAGTAACGCGGACCCAGGCTATAACCTGCGCGGCCAACCGATAGAACAGCGCGATATCGCCGGCCCCCTGAGTTTCAGCAACTATGAACGGGCCACGCCCGGCAACATGTTATGGTGCGCGCCCGTATTGCTGACTGTTTTCAACGCCATGCTTGCGACTTCCCGAACGTTACGCCTGACGCTGTACACCCTGCTGATCGTCGCCGGTGCGGTTCTGGCTGCCACCTTTGCCATCCGCCACGCCGAGCGCCAGGCGCTGGAAGAAGACGCCGCCCGCGCCAGTCAGCAATTGGCGTTGTACGCCAACTCCCTGCACACGCTGATTGAACGCTACCGCGCCCTGCCCGCCGTGCTGGCGCTGGACCCGCAATTGCGCGACGCGCTAAACGGTGAAGTGAGCACCGAAGAGCAGCTTGCATTGAATCGCAAACTGGAAAAAATCAACGGCGCCGCGCAGTCCTCGACCCTGGAACTGCTCGACCGTACCGGCCTCGCCGTGGCCGCCAGCAACTGGCGCCTGCCCAGCAGTTACGTCGGCCACAACTACGGCTTTCGCCCCTACTTCAGTCAGACCCGCACCCAGGGCACCGGGCGCTTTTATGCGGTGGGCGTCACCAGTGGCATTCCCGGTTACTTCCTGTCCAGCGCAGTGACTGGTGACGACGGCGAGTTCCTCGGCGCGATGGTGGTGAAACTCGAATTCCCGGAACTGGAGCGCGAATGGCGTCAGGGCAGCGACACGTTGCTGGTGAGCGATGCGCGCGGGATCATCTTCATCGCCAATCAGCCGGGCTGGCGCTATCGCCTGCTGCGGCCTCTGAGCGCCAGCGATCACACCGAACTCAAGGCCACGCGCCAATACGACAAACAACCGCTGACCCCACTTGAGTATCGTTCGGTGCGGCGCTTCGACGACAACAGTGATTTGACCCGGGTCAATGGCCCCGAGGGGACGGCGGATTACCTCTGGGAATCCCTGCCGCTGGCCACCGAAGGCTGGACGCTGCACTTGCTGCGCCGCCCGCAGGTAGCCTTCGAAGACCTGCGCAACGCCGGGCTCGCGGCCGCCGGGGTGTGGCTGGCCGTGGTGTTTCTGTTGCTGTTCCTCAATCAGCGTTGGCGGCTGGCGAAATTGCGCCAGCGCAGCCGCGAAGAACTCGAACGACTGGTAGAAGAACGCACCCGCGATTTGCGCACCGCCCAGGACGGCTTGGTGCAATCGGCCAAACTCGCGGCACTAGGGCAAATGTCGGCGGCGCTGGCCCATGAAATCAACCAGCCGCTGACTGCCCAGCGCATGCAACTGGCGACCTTGCGCCTGCTGCTCGATCATGGTCGGGTTGAGGACGCTTACAAGGCGCTGAAACCGGTGGACGATATGCTCACCCGCATGGCCGCGCTCACCGGCCACCTGAAGACCTTCGCCCGCAAAAGCCCCAGCGGCCTGCGCGAACGGCTGGACCTGGCGACGGTGGTCGATCAATCCTTGCAGTTGCTGGATACGCGCTTGCGGGACGAAAACGTCAGTCTCGTGCTGCACCTGACGCGCCCGGCCTGGGTGCGTGGCGATGCGATTCGCCTGGAACAGGTGCTGATCAACCTGCTGCGCAACGCCCTGGATGCGATGCACGACAAACCCTGCAAACGTCTGGAAATCCGCCTCGAAGCCGATGAACAATTGTGGCGCCTGACCGTCGCCGATAACGGTGGCGGCATTGCCGAAGAGAATCTGGCACAAGTCTTCGATCCGTTCTTCACCACTAAACCGGTGGGCGATGGCCTGGGTCTGGGGCTGGCCGTATCCTTCGCTATCGTTCACGAAGCGGGCGGACGTTTGAGTGCTGACAATGGCGAAAATGGCGCGGTATTCACCTTGACGTTACCTATTGATCTGGAGATCCCTGCCTGATGCTCAATTCGGTGATGGTGGTCGATGACGAAAGCAGCATCCGCAGTGCTGTCGAGCAATGGCTGAGCCTGTCGGGGTTCGAGGTGCAGCTGTTCAGCCGCGCCGACGAATGCCTGGCGCAACTGCCCAGACATTTCCCCGGGGTGATTCTCAGCGATGTGCGCATGCCCGGCATGACGGGGCTGGAGCTGCTGGCTGAAGTCCAGCGCCGCGATGCCGATTTGCCGGTGATCCTGCTGACCGGTCACGGCGATGTGCCAATGGCCGTCGAAGCCATGCGCGATGGCGCCTACGATTTCCTTGAGAAACCCTTCAGCCCGGAAGCCCTGATGAGCAGTCTGCGTCGGGCGCTGGACAAGCGTCGACTGGTGCTGGAAAACCGAGCGCTGCATGAGCAGGCGGACAATCGCGCCAAACTCGATGCCACCCTGCTGGGGGTGTCCCGTGGCTTGCAGACCCTGCGCCGCCAAGTGCTGGATTTGGCAATGCTGCCGGTCAATGTACTGATCCGTGGCGAAACCGGCAGCGGCAAGGAATTGGTTGCCCGTTGCCTGCACGACTTCGGTCCGCGCGCCGACAAAGCCTTCGTGGCGCTCAACTGCGCAGCGATTCCCGAGCAGTTGTTCGAGGCCGAATTGTTCGGTCATGAGAGCGGCGCGTTCACGGGCGCCCAAGGCAAACGCATCGGCAAGCTCGAATACGCCGACGGCGGCACGCTGTTTCTCGATGAAATCGAAAGCATGCCGCTGGCCCAGCAGGTGAAACTGCTGCGGGTGTTGCAGGAGCAGAAGCTTGAGCGCCTGGGTTCCAACCAGAGCATCCACGTGGACTTGCGGATCATCGCCGCGACCAAACCCGATTTGCTGGATGAAGCCCGGGCCGGACGTTTTCGCGAGGATCTGGCCTATCGATTGAACGTCGCAGAGTTACGTCTGCCGCCGTTGCGTGATCGGCGTGAAGACATTCCCCTGTTGTTCGAGTTCTTCGCGCGAAGTGCCGCCGAACGTTTGGGGCGCACCTTTGCGCCCTTGAGCGGGCCGCAACTGAGCCATCTGCTGAGCCACGACTGGCCGGGCAATGTGCGTGAACTGGCGAACGTCGCCGAACGACAAGTGCTGGGCCTCGGCGAACCGGAACCGGCGGGGATCGATCCCGGCCAGTCACTGGCGGCGCAGCAAGAAGCCTTCGAAGCCCATTGCCTGCGCGCGGCATTGACCCGGCACAAGGGTGATGTGAAAGCGGTGCTTGAAGAACTGCAACTGCCGCGCCGTACCTTTAATGAAAAGATGCAGCGGCATGGGCTGACGCGCGAGATGTTTTTGCAGGACAGCTGACTGATCGTTCCCACGCTCCGCGTGGGAATGCAGCCCGGGACGCTCTGCGTCCCAAAAGCCGAACGCGGAGCGTCCGTTGAGGCATTCCCACGCGGAGCGTGGGAACGATCAATCGGCGAAAATCCGCTCATACTCACGCACACCTTGAGCGACTATCCGCTCAACAAAACCGCCTACCCCCCTCTAAACCGGCCCTCCTCTCCTTGGCACAGCTCCTGCTATAGCTCCAGCAGGCTGCGTTTTAACGCGCTCCACAAAAACAATTAAACGAGGATCCTTCAATGGATAACTCCAACACCCTGCCCCTTGGGTCGGCTGCCCTGCCAGTCAAAGAAAGAACCACTGCCAGCCGGATCAAATCGATCTTCAGCGGCTCTGTCGGCAACATGGTCGAGTGGTACGACTGGTATGTCTATGCCGCCTTCTCCCTGTACTTCGCCAAAACCTTCTTCCCCGCCGGTTCCTCCACCGCACAGCTGATGAACACCGCTGCGATCTTCGCCGTGGGCTTCCTGATGCGTCCGATCGGTGGCTGGCTGATGGGCCTCTACGCGGACCGCGCCGGTCGTAAACGTGCGTTGATGGCCTCGGTGTATCTGATGTGTTTCGGCTCGCTGCTGATCGCCTTGAGCCCCAATTATGAAACCATCGGTATCGGTGCGCCGATCCTGCTGGTGTTCGCTCGCCTGCTGCAGGGCTTGTCGGTTGGGGGTGAGTACGGCACCTCGGCGACGTATCTCAGCGAGATGGCAACCAAGGAGCGTCGCGGCTTCTATTCCAGCTTCCAGTACGTGACCCTGATCTCCGGCCAACTCATCGCCCTGGCGGTGCTGATTGTGCTGCAACAGACCCTGACCACCGAGCAACTCTACGCCTGGGGCTGGCGCATCCCGTTCGCCATCGGTGCGCTGTGTGCCGTGGTCGCGCTGTACCTGCGTCGTGGCATGGAAGAAACCGAGTCGTTCACCAAGAAAGAGAAGGCCAAGGAAAGCGCGATGCGCACCTTGATGCGCCACCCGAAGGAACTGATGACCGTGGTCGGCCTGACCATGGGCGGCACCCTGGCGTTCTACACCTACACCACCTACATGCAGAAATACCTGGTGAACACCGTCGGCATGAGCATCACCGACTCCACCAGCATCTCGGCAGCCACGCTGTTTCTGTTCATGTGCCTGCAACCGATCGTTGGCGGGCTGTCGGATAAAGTCGGTCGCCGGCCGATCCTGATTGCCTTCGGTATCCTCGGGACGTTGTTCACCGTGCCGATCCTGACCACCCTGCACACTGTCCAGACCTGGTGGGGCGCATTCTTCCTGATCATGGCGGCGCTGATCATCGTCAGCGGCTATACCTCGATCAACGCGGTGGTTAAAGCTGAACTGTTCCCCACCGAGATCCGTGCGCTGGGCGTCGGTTTGCCGTACGCGCTGACCGTGTCGATCTTCGGCGGTACCGCTGAATACATCGCGCTGTGGTTCAAGAGCATCGGCATGGAAACCGGTTACTACTGGTATGTCACGGCGTGCATCGCGGTGTCGTTGCTGGTGTACATCACGATGAAAGACACCCGCAAACATTCGCGGATCGAGACGGACTGAGTCCACTCATACAAAAAGGGGGCAGATCCGGCAACGGTCTGCCCCTTTTCATTTGGCGCCAGCCCCCGTAGAAGCGATCGGCTGCGAGCACAAATACCGGAATCAACACAAAACCCTGTGGGAGCGAGCCTGCTCGCGATGGCGGTGTAACAGTCGAAATCTTTATCGAATGTTAAGCAGTCATCGCGAGCAGGCTCGCTCCCACATTGATCGAAGATCGACTGGAATTATGTCGCAGGCCCTTGCACCATGGCCCTCTCCCGAGATCCCCAGGAATTCACTGTATGCCCGACGACATCCATTTCTACGAACCCGCCAACGGCCACGGCCTGCCGCATGACCCGTTCAATGCCATCGTCGGCCCACGCCCTATCGGCTGGATTTCTTCCCAGGATGCCAATGGCTGCTTAAATCTGGCGCCCTACAGCTTTTTCAACGCCTTCAACTACATTCCGCCGATCATTGGGTTTTCCAGCGTCGGGCGTAAAGACAGCCTGAACAACATCGAGCAAACCGGCGAATTCGCCTGGAACCTGGCGACCCGGCCGCTGGCCGAGCAGATGAACCAGAGCTGCGCCATGGTCGGGCCGCAGGTCAATGAATTCGAACTGTCCGGGCTGACCACTGCGGCGTCGAAAATCATTCAGGTGCCACGGGTTGCCGAAAGCCCGGTGTCCTTTGAATGCAAAGTCACGCAGATCATTCA
The DNA here is from genome assembly GCF_056279485.1 of Pseudomonas sp. TE12508. NCBI lineage: Bacteria > Pseudomonadati > Pseudomonadota > Gammaproteobacteria > Pseudomonadales > Pseudomonadaceae > Pseudomonas > Pseudomonas sp. TE12508. Next base: position 288,690 of record NZ_JBWCCN010000006.1, read on the forward strand.
GTTGCAGCGCGCAAACAAGGAAGTGGTGCCGAGCTGGCTGATTCTCGGCGAAGTGGTCGCCGTGCATATCGCCAAGTGGCTGTTGAAGGATGGGGTATACGACACCGCCGCGGCAGAACCGATTCTGCGCGGCGGCGGGCCGGCGGATTACTTTCAGCTGGGGCCAGAGGCTTTGTTCAAAATGTTCCGCCCGGGGGCGGTCAAGTAATTACCAGAGCAGGTCGGCGTCTTCTTTAACGTCTTTGAGGCGGGTCAGCTCTTTGGCTGCGGCCTCGTCGGCTTCATGAGCGGTCTTGAAGGTCTGGCCTTCCAGTACTTTGTGAAAAGTCGGGGCACCGGAACCGCCGAGGGCTTTGACGGCAATCGCGGCGTGGTAACCGCCCTCGCCCGGTACTACTGCTGAAACGGCTTCGAAGTGTTCAAAGGCTTTGCGTGCCATGTCGCGGATCCTGGCTAATGGAGAATTGCGCCATTAAACCCTCAACCGGCGAGTTTGTGTACCGCTGCCTGGGACTGGCCAAGGGCCCGGGCCGCCGAGACATCCTTGAAGGTATGGAAATCCAGGCTATTGACCACCAGTTCCTGCACCAGCTCGGCAAAAATCTGCATCGCCGGGCTGCCGAAGTAAGCGGTCATGGCCTGTTGGTTGTCCCAGAAACCGGACACCAGCCACAGCTCGGGATCGCATTGCGAGTGCTGCAGGGCAAAGCTCAGGCAACCCGGCGCGTTGCGCGACGGCTCGATCAGGGCGCTCAGGCGCGCACCGAGTTCTGCCGAACGCCCGGCGCGGGCGCGGACGAAGGCCATATGACTGACGGGGATTTGCGTAGACATGTTCAACCCTCCCAGGTCATCCAGTGGCAGCCGGGGACGGGCTGCGACAGGATCCAAGATTAGGCGGCGTGTCGCAGTCGCCGTTAGTCGATTCCTGCCGACGCATTGCACAATCCTGCGAGACTTGGCTCAACACCTGTAACAACCGGTAAAACCCGTCACATCACTGTCACACGAGCTTTGTGTAGGCGCTGCCGAAGGCTGCGATCTTTTGACTTCTGTTTTCAAGGTCTAGAGATCGCAGCCTTCGGCAGCGCCTACAGGGGGAGGTTTGCGTCAGCCGTTGCCCATCTGCGTCACGTCATGACGGGGCGGCACACGAAGCCCCGTGCAGAATCAGGCAAGTTTTTGGCAGGATGTGGCTACCGCTGTCCCTTGCACAAATTTAAGCTCAGCCCATTACCAACGCGTCACCGAGGATGCCCAGCATGTCGTCGCTCGATCATTTTCAAGCCCCGCTTGCCGCCGACATGGAAAAACAGCGCGCGGAACTGGCCGCCCTCATCCGCCGCAACACGATGGAGGATGGCACTTATGCCACCGCCGTCGGTTCGCTGTTCATGTCGCGCCACAGTCAAAACCATGACTTCGCCCCAGTGCTGGCGCAACCGGCCCTGTGCATCATGGCCCAGGGGCGCAAGGAAGTGCGGCTGGCGGATGAATACTTCAATTACGACCCGCTGAATTACCTGGTGGTGTCGGTCTCGATGCCGTTGAGCGGGCGAGTGGTGAATGTCTCGCCCGAGGAACCGATCCTCGCCGTGCGGCTGGACATTGACCCGGCAGAAATCACCGCGCTGATTGCCGACGCCGGCCCCATTGGCGTCCCCACACGGCCCACCGGCCGCGGCCTGTATGTGGAGCAGATCGACACGGCAATGCTCGATGCCGTGTTGCGTCTGGCGCGGTTGCTGGATACACCCAAAGACATCGCCATGCTGGCGCCGCTGATTCGCCGGGAAATTCTGTATCGGCTGTTGCGCAGCCAGCAGGGGCATCGGCTGTACGAGATTGCCATCGCCAACAGCCAGAGCCATCGCATCAGCCAGGCGATCAAATGGCTCAACGGCAATTATGAGCAACCGTTGCGCATTGATGATCTGGCGCGGGAAGTGAACCTGAGCGTGTCGACATTGCATCACCGGTTCAAGGCGATGACGGCGATGAGTCCGCTGCAATATCAGAAGCAGTTGCGCCTGCAGGAGGCGCGGCGGTTGATGCTGGCCGAAGGGCTGGAAGCTTCGGCGGCGGGTTATCGGGTGGGGTATGAAAGCCCTTCGCAATTCAGCCGGGAATACAGCCGATTGTTCGGCGCGCCGCCGCTGCGGGATTTGGCGCGGTTGCGGTTGTCGGTTTGAGCAGATTTTTGTGTTGTTTGTGCCGGCCTCATCGCGAGCAGGCTCGCTCCCACAGTGGATCTGTGGTGTTCACAAATCCAGTGTTCACAGGAGATCCAATGTGGGAGCGAGCCTGCTCGCGATGGGGCCAGTAAGTCAGGCGCTCAACACGCGGCACGCCTCAGCCGGCAAGGTCACCGACACCGGATTGCCAATGCTCAACCCAACCCCCTGACACGGCGTGCTCAACGCGGTAAACGACACCCCGGAACACTCGACGGTGGTTTCAATCGTCGCCCCGATATCCCGCACAAACGTCACCTTCCCGAGCAAGCGATTGCCCGCCGTGGCCTGGGGTTGCGACAGTTGCAGGTCTTCCGGGCGAATCAGCATCTTCACCTTCTCCCCCACCACAATGCTGCTGCAGATTGGCACTTGCAGCGCATCGCCACCGGGCAAGCTGACTTTGCCGTTGCCCAGCGCCGTGGCCGGGAAAATGTTCCCCGAACCAATAAAGTCCGCGACGAATTCATTGGCCGGATGCCGGTAGATTTCAATCGGCGAGCCCACCTGTTGCACGCGATGTTCCCCCAGCACCACCACGATGTCGGCCATGGTCATGGCTTCGCGCTGGTCGTGGGTGACCATGATGGTGGTGATGTTCAAACGCTGTTGCAGCTGACGGATTTCCACCTGCATCGACTCACGCAGCTTGGCGTCCAGCGCCGACAGCGGTTCGTCGAGCAGGAGGATTTTCGGCCGCGAAGCAATCGCCCGGGCAATCGCCACGCGCTGACGCTGACCGCCGGAGAGTTTCGCCACCGGGCGATCAATCATTTCCTGCAGCTGAATCAGCTCCAGCAACTCCACCACCCGCGCCTGTTGATCAGCCTTGCTGACCCCGCGCAGTTTCAACGGATAGGCAATGTTCTCCCCCACTGTCATGTGCGGGAACAGCGCCAGGGATTGAAACACCATGCCGAAATTACGCTGATGCGCCGGCGTATGGCCGATGTCTTCACCGTCCAGGCGAATCTCGCCACCAGTCAGGGTTTCCAGCCCGGCGATCATCCGCAGCAAGGTGGTTTTACCGCAGCCCGAAGGGCCGAGGAAACACACCAGTTTGCCCTCGGGCAAATGCAGGTTCACATCCTTTACCGCGCAGGCCGAGCCGTAATGTTTCTCGACGTTTTCCAGAATCAGACCAGTCATGTTGCACCTCAAGAATAAGGTTCTGGCTGGAGGTCGCCGAGCGAAGATCAGGCAAGGCAAAAGTCTGCGAAGAAGCGGAGTTGACTTTAGTCAATGAGCATTCTGAGCGGACTTTTAACGCAGCATGATCGAGCGCAGGCACCTCCAGGCAGAAGCTAGAACGAAACGCCACCTTCACCGACTAGCTTCTCCAACGCCCAGATCAGGACGAAGTCGATCAGCACGATCAGCACGGCAAACGAGAAAACGGTAGGGTCGAGCGAAGACACGGTGCGGCTGTACATCCAGATAGGCACGGTCATGACGTCGATGGTGTAGAGGAAATAGGTCACGGTGAATTCGTTGAACGAGACGATGAACGCCAGCAGCATGCCCGCCAGAATCCCCGACTTCATCAGCGGCACCACCACATCGACAATCGCCCGCAGCGGTGAAGCGCCGAGCATCTGCGCGGCCTCTTCGACTTCGCTGCCGATGGAGAGCATCGCCGCGGTGCAGTTTTTCACCACGAACGGCAGCGCCAGAATCACGTGGGCAATCACCAGCCGCGAGGTGGTGATGTGAAACGGCAGGCTGTCGAACACCAGCAGCAAGGCCAGGCCCAACACCACCATCGGGAACACCAGTGGCAGCGACATCAATTGCAGCGCCACGGCCTTGCCGCGGAACTCGCAACGGGTCAGGGCATAGGCTGCCGGCACCGCGATAATCGTGGCGAAAATCATGGTCAGGCAGGCCACCATCAGGCTGGTGGTCATGGCTTTGCCGAGGCTCAGCACATCGCTGGCGTCCGGCGACACGAAGGTGTTCCAGGCGGCTTTGTACCATTGCAGGCTGTAGCTGCTGGGCGGGAAGTCGAGGTTCGATGCACCGCTGAACGACATGACGATCATGGTCAGGATCGGCAGCACCGCCAGCAGCAAAATGAAGCCCGACAGAATGCCGGCGAACTTGCCGGTATCGCCCGGCAGCAGTGAATGGCGCTTCTTGATCAGGGTGCTCATTGGGAAGCCTCCAACATGCGCCGACGACGGCCAGTGATGTATTCGGACAAGGTCATGATCGCCAGGGTGGTGACGATCAGCACCACACCGGCAGCGGACGCGGCGGGCCAGTTCATCAGCGGGGCGATCTGGTCATGCACCATCACCGCCAGCATCGGCACGCGCCGACCACCAAGCAGCAACGGCACCACGAAGCTACTGGCGTTGTAGGCAAACACCAGCGTCGCGCCGGTGATGATCCCCGGCAAACTCATCGGCAACACCACCTGGCGAAACACCTGCAAGCGACTGGCGCCGAGGGTGGCGGCAGCTTCTTCGTAAGTGCGGGCGACGCCGCGCATGGCGCTGGCAATCGGCAGCACGGCCAACGGGAACGCGGTTTGCACCAGGCCCATCAACACGCCGTTCTGGTTGTACAGCAGCATGATCGGCCGCTTGATCAGGCCCAGGCCCATCAGCGCCTGATTGAGCATGCCGCCGGGGCCGAGAATCACCAGCCAGCCGTAGCTTTGCAGCAGCAGGTTGACCAGCAATGGCAGCAGCACCGCGGCGAGGAAGATCCGCCGCACAAACGGTGAGGTCAGTCGCGACATGGTGTAGGCCACCGGGATCGCCAGCAACACCGCAATCACCGCGCTGATCAGCGCCAGGCGCAACGTCAGCAGCAACGATTTGAGGTAATAGGGTTCCAGCAATTGGGCGTAACTGGCCAGGCTGAAGCCGGACCACTCCGCACCTTTGGTGCCGACGCTCATGCGCAGCACCAAGAGGCTGGCGGCAATCAGCACGCCGAGAAACAGCATCGACGGCGAGAGGAAAAGCCAGGCGCGCGCCGTCGGTGAGACACCCCGGTTGACGCGCACGGGTGCGGCGCTTACCGGATGGGTCAGAGGTTGGTGTTCCATAGCAAGGGTCTCGTCAATGGAAAGCAGCTGAGCGAACACAGGCCTCGAAATCACATTGGCCCCCTGTGGGAGCGAGCCTGCTCGCGATAGCGATTTGTCAGTCGACATCAATGCTGAATGTCAGTCCGCAATCGCGAGCAGGCTCGCTCCCACAGGGGATCTATAGAGTTTTCAGAACCTGTGTTCGCCACTCGATCAGGAAGAAAAGATTTCCGTGTAACGACGAATCCATTGGTCATGCACGGTGGCCAGGAAGGCGTTGTCGTGCATGATCGCCTTCTCGGCAATCTGCTCCGGCGTGAGGATGTACGGGCTCTTGCGCGCTTCGGCGGAGATGATCGCCTTGGCGTTGACCGGGCCGTTGTAGATGTCTTCGGCCATCTTGCCCTGCACCAGCGGGTCCAGAGAGTGGTTGATGAAGGCGTAGGCCAGGTCGGTATCGCCCGGACGATTCTTCGGCATCACCGACAGCATCAGGTCGGTGTAGAAGCCTTCCTTCATGCCAAACGTAGCGCCCAGACCGTAGGCCGGATCGCGAATCTGTTTCGGGAAGAACGCCGGCGCGTACAAGCCGCCCATGTCCAGGGAACCGGTGCGGAACAGTTCTGCGATCTGGTTCGGGTTTTCGCCCAGGGTCACGACGCGATCTTTCAGCTCGGCGAGTTTCTTGAAGCCTGGCTCGATGTTGTGTTCGTCACCACCGGCCAGTTTGGCGGCGATGATGATCAGGTCCATGGCCTCGGTCCAGTTCGGCGGCGGCAGGAAGATGTTCGGTGACAGCTCCGCGTCCCACAGGGCGGCGTAGCTGTCCGGCGCTTCTTTGATGGTGCGGGTGCTGTAGACCAGGCTGTTGCACCACAGCAGGTAACCGATGCCGTGACCGTTGGCGCCAGTACGGTATTTCTCCGGCACGTCGATCAGGTTAGGGATACGGTTGAGATCGGGTTTTTCCAGCAGGTTGGCGGCGGCCAGACCTTCGGCGCCGACGCCGGCCAGGGTGATGATGTCGTACTGCGGACGATCACCGCCGGCCTTGAGTTTGGCGACCATTTCCGAGGTACTGCCGGTGCGGTCAGCAATGACCTTGCAGCCGTACTTGGCTTCGAAGGTTGCCGCGATGTTGCGCAGTGCCGCAAGGCCGGTGTCATCGGACCAGGTCAGCAAGCGCAGGGTCTTGCCCTGGAAACGTGTGTCGCTGGCATTGGCCTTGATGAACGGCATGCTCATGGCCGCCGCAGCCACGGACGCCACGCCCACGGTTTTGATGAATTGACGTCTGTTCAGATCGTGCTCGCCCATGAAGGACTCCCTTTGTTTTTTTAAGTATGAGGTTGGTCGCAACCGTTGCATCCGCGCGGCCAGATCGGCTTACAGTCCCCGGTTTCAAAGGACTTGAGCTGCACCGGCGGGTTCATCCTGAGGTCGTGCAAAACACCTGACTATCGATAAAAACTCATTGAAGCCATGACGCTAGTGCATGCCTCATCACGAGGCATGCACGGCCTTTTTTTGTGCCTTCAGACGGCCCGAATCACGTGTTTTATTTCCTGGAAAGCCTGCAAGCCCCACGGCCCCAATTCGCGGCCGATGCTGCTCTGTTTGTAGCCACCCCAGGCGGTCTGCGGGAAGATCACCTGCGGCGCGTTGATCCACACAAGCCCCGCCTGCAAAGCGTTAGCAACCCGATCCGCAGCCTCGCTGTCACGAGTGACCACGCTGGCCACCAGGCCAAACTGGCTGTCGTTGGCCAGGGCAATGGCCTCGGCTTCAGAGGTGAAACTGCGCACGCAAATCACCGGGCCGAAAATCTCTTCGCACCACAGCGCACTGTCGAGGGGCACGTCGATGAAAAGGGTCGGCTGCAAAAAATAGCCGCGAGGCAGGTCCGCCGGGCGATTACCGCCGCAGATCAGCTTTGCGCCAGCGCTCAAACCGCGATCGATGTGGCCCAGCACCCGTTGGTATTGCGCCTGATTGACCAGTGCGCCCATTTCCACGTTCGGGTCGAACGGGTCGGCCACGCGAATGGCTTCGGCGCGCACCTTCAATCGCGCTACAAATTCTTCCGCCAGCTCATCGGCAACCAGGACGCGGCTGGTGGCGGAACACATTTGCCCGGCGTTGAAGAAACCACCGCCACAGGCCACTTCCACGGCCAGTTCGATGTCGGCATCGGCGAGTACCAGCAGCGAAGATTTGCCGCCCAATTCCAGGCTCACACCCTTCACGGTTTCTGCCGCTCGCTGCATCACCTGCACGCCCACCGCGTTGCTGCCGGTGAAGGAAATCTTGGCGATGCGCGGATCAGCCGACAGCGGCGCACCAACAGCCAGGCCGGTGCCGCAAACCAGATTGAACACACCGTTTGGCAGACCGGCTTCGGCAATGATCGTCGCCAGTTCCAGCTCCGGCAGCGGCGTCACTTCCGACGGTTTAAGCACCACGCAGCAACCGGCGGCCAGGGCCGGGGCGAGTTTCCAGGCGGTGGTGACCATCGGGAAATTCCACGGCACGATCAGCCCCACCACACCGCACGGTTCGCGGCGCAAACGGGCGCTGAAATCATCGCTCGGCAACGCCACGGCGCTGTCTTGCTTCGCGTCCAGGCCTTCGGCCAGCTCGGCGTAATACTCGAAGGTGGCAATCACGTCGTCGACGTCTATGGCCGCTTCGAACAGCGGTTTGCCGTTGTTGCTCGACTGCAATTTCATCAACTGCTCACGACCGGCCTGCACGCCCGCGGCGATTCTGCGCAGGATCGCCCCGCGCTCGGCGCCGGTGGTTTTCGACCATTCCTTGAAAGCATGGGTCGCGGCTGTGACGGCCTGATCGACAGCGTGTTCGTCGCCGCCGTTAACGGTGGTCAACAGGGCTTCGGTCGCCGGGTTAATCACGCGCAGATGTTCGTTGCCGGCGGCCCATTGGCCGTTGATGTACAGACCATCCAAAGTAGTTGGAAAACTCATTGCGACACCGCCTTCATCCACTGGGTCTGATCAATTTCAATCAGGGTCGGGCCCTGGCGATCGGTGGCAAGGCGCAATGCATCACGCAATCCGTCAACACTGCTGACCGCCTCGGCCGCACAGCCCAGGGCCTTGGCCACTCCGATGAAATCGGGGGTGTAGATATCCACGCCCACCGGTTCGATGGCGCGGTTGACCATGTATTTCTTGATCTCTTCGTAGCCCTGGTTATTCCACAGCAGGACGATCACCGGGGTACGTGCTTCTACCGCACTGGCCAATTCCGGCAGGGTGAATTGCAGGCCACCGTCGCCGATCAGGCACACCACCGGAGGGCGTGCGCCGCCTTCGATGCGGCCACCGAGCCAGGCGCCAATCGCCGCCGGCAAGGCGTAACCGAGGGTGCCGTAACCGGTGGACGAGTTGAACCAGCGGCGCGGGCGCTCCGGGTTGAAGGTCAGGTTGCCGGTGTACACCGGTTGGGTCGAATCGCCGACGAATACCGCGTTCGGCAATTCATGCAAAACGGTTTCCAGGAAGCGAGTCTGAGCCAGCGTCGGGGCGTCCCAGGATGCGGCCAACTCATCGCGCAAATGCGCGGCACGCACCTGGCCCCAATCGTTGCGACGCTCGGCCAGTGACTTGTGGGACAGCGCACTCAGCAAGGCCTGAGCGGCGTTGCGCGAGTCGGCCACCAACGCGACTTTCGGCGGGTAATTGCGCACAGTCTGGTCGGGGTCGATGTCCACGCGCAGCAGCACGCCAGGAATTTCGAAGCCACCAGCGAAGGTGACGTCGTAATCGGTTTCGGCCAGTTCAGTGCCGATGGCCAGCACCACGTCGGCCTCGGCGACCAGCGCGCGAGTGGCTACCAGGCTTTGGGTCGAACCGATCAGCAGCGGGTGGCGGGATTCGAGCATGCCCTTGGCATTGATGGTCAGGGCCACTGGCGCGTCCAGCAGTTCGGCCAGTTCAGTCAGCTCGGCTGCGGCATCGATAGCGCCGCCACCGGCGAGAATCAACGGGCGCTTGGCACCGGCCAGCAAGTCGGTCATGCGGCTGATCGCGCTGGGCGAAGCACCGGCGCGGTCGATGTTCACCGGCACGCTGGCGAGCAAGTCATCGGCCTCTTCGACCAATACGTCCAACGGAATTTCGATGTGCACCGGACGCGGACGGCCAGCCTGGAACAACGCGAAGGCGCGGGCCAGGACGCCCGGCAATTCAGCCGCCGACATCAAGGTATGGGAGAACGCTGCCACGCCGCCGACCAGTGCGCTTTGGTTCGGCAGTTCATGCAACTTGCCGCGACCGCCGCCCAATTGGCTGCGCGATTGCACGCTGGAAATCACCAACATCGGGATCGAGTCGGCGTAAGCCTGGCCCATGGCGGTGGTGATGTTGGTCATGCCAGGGCCGGTGATGATGAAGCACACGCCCGGTTTTCCGCTGGTGCGCGCATAACCGTCGGCCATGAAGCCGGCGCCCTGTTCGTGACGCGGAGTGACGTGGTTGATGCTCGAACGGGCCAGCCCGCGATACAGCTCCACGGTGTGCACCCCGGGAATGCCGAACACCTGCTCGACCCCGTAGTCTTCGAGTAACTTGACCAATACTTCGCCGCACGTCGCCATGTCTTTGCCCTTTTTGTTCGTTTGAGACGCCGGGCCTGCGCAGTGTTTATGATGGGTTGGCAGGTCCAGGGATGGCCTCATTGGAACGGGCGACACGTAGCCGCAACAATGGATAAAAAGTCATACTAGCCATGTCCTCACGTCATACCTTGGATCCCAATGAAACGATTGCCTCCCCTGCCGGCGTTGCACACTTTTCTGATCACCGCGCAGTGCTGCAACTTCACCCGGGCCGCCGAACAACTGCACATCACCCAAGGCGCGGTGAGCCGGCAGATCGCCGGACTGGAAGATCATCTGGGTTATGAGCTGTTCATTCGTCAGGCACGAGGCTTGAGCCTGACCGCCGAAGGACGGGAGTGGCTGCCACGGGTGCAGCAGATTTTCGGCCTGATCGACGAGGCCGTGGAGCAGATCGGCGAGAAGCGCGAAACCCTGCAATTGAAAGCACCGACCTGCGTGATGCGCTGGCTGTTACCGCGCCTGTTGCAGTGGCAAAAGGAGCGCCCGGATGTGCCGGTGGAATTGACCACCACGGTCAAACACGGGGTGGATTTTCATCGCGAGCAGTTCGACGCGGCGGTGATGTACGGCCCGCCGCCAGACAGCTCACTGGCCTCCCAGCATCTGTTCGATGAACAACTGACGCCGGTGTGTTCCCGACCGATGCTTGAAGGGCCGATGGCCTTGCAGACACCGGCCGATCTGCAACAGCACTTGCTGCTGCACCCCACCCGCGATGAACGGGACTGGAACGCCTGGCTGAAGGCTGCGGATATTCGGCTGAGCAATGTCGGCAAAGGGCAGCATTTCGAAACCCTGGACCTGGCGATGTCAATGGCGTCTCAGGGGACGGGCGTGGCGATTGGCGATTGGTCGTTGATCGGCGATGACCTGAGTGCCGGACGGCTGGTCATGCCTTTTGATTTGAAGGTGAAAACCGGGTTGGCGTATTACCTGGTGTTCCCCGAGAAACCGGCGCCTTCGCCGAAGTTGCGCGAATTGATGGGGTGGTTGGTGGAGCAGGCTCAAAGCCGCTAAGAGATGCTCATAGATCGTTCCCACGCTCCGCGTGGGAATGCAGCCCGGGACGCTCCGCGTCCCTTCCAAAGCCGAACGCGGAGCGTCCGTTGAGGCATTCCCACGCAGAGCGTGGGAACGATCAGACGATCAATACCCGACAGTAAACCGCTGGCGGGAATGCTTCGGCGTTTGCACTTCATCAAGCAACGCAATCGCGAAGTCTGCAAAGGTAATCCAGCTGCGCCCCTCTGCACTCACCAGCAAGTCATCCTTACCGATTCGAAACGTACCCGTGCGCTCACCTTCGACAAACTCAGCCGACGGCGACAGGAAGGTCCAGTCCAGGTCCTGTTCCTGACGCAGGGTATTCAGGAACGCGGCACCGGCGCTGGCCTCGGCCTTGTATTCCTCCGGGAAGCCTTCGCTGTCGATCACCCTGGAACCGCCCGGCAGCAACAGCGAACCGGCACCGCCCACCACCAGCAGACGCTTGACCCCGGCCTTCTTCACCGGCTCGATGACCGCGCTGGCGGGGATGGTGGAGAAGTGCGCAGCGCTGATCACCGCATCATGCCCGGCCACGGCGGCCTGCAATGCATCGGCGTCGAGAACGTCCACGTTTTTGCTCACGACACCGGCTCGCGGGGCGATTTTCGAGGTGTCGCGGGCGATGGCAGTAACGCTGTGACCGCGACGCAGGGCTTCTTCCAACAGTTGACTACCGGCACGACCGGTGGCACCGATGATTGCGATGTTGCTCATGACGTTTCTCCAGTTGGTTTGGGTGAATCTGTTGATCGTTCCCACGCTCTGCGTGGGAATGCCTCAACGGACGCTCCGCGTTCGGCTTTTGATGGGACGCGGAGCGTCCCGGGCTGCATTCCCACGCAGAGCGTGGGAACGATCATCTCAGCGGATTACCACTTCATCTCGCCCTTGGCGACTTTGGCGCTCAGCTCCAGCGAGCTTTCTTCGCCCAGGGTCGGGTAGCGTTTTTTCATTGCGCCGATCAGTTCGGCAGCGTCTTTCGCCTTGGCGGTTTCTTCGTCGAAAGCCTTGATGTAATCGGCGGTGAATTGCACCGCCGCCAGAGAGCGAGCGCTCTCACCGAGGTAGTGACCTGGCACGATGGTGTTTGGCTTCAGCGCTTCAATCGCCTGCAGCGTCGTCAGCCAATCGGCATGGGATTGCGGGGTCTGGGTGTCAGCCATCCACACGTGAATGTTTTCGGCGACAACCACGCCACCCACCACAGCCTTGATCGACGGGATCCACACAAAGCTGCGATCCGGCTGCTTGCCGTCCAGGCCGATCACCTGCAATTTCTGCCCTTCCAGCATCAGGCTGTCGCCCTTGAGCACCTGCGGCACGATGGTTTTGTTCGGTACGTCGGCGCCCATTTTCGGGCCCCAGAACGCCAGTTTGCCGTCGACGGTTTTTTTGATGTGATCAACAGTCGGTTGCGAGGCCAGCACTTTGGCTTTCGGGAACGCTTGGGTCACGGTGTCGAGGCCGAAGTAGTAATCCGGGTCACCGTGGCTGATGTAGATGGTGGTCAGTTGCTTGCCGCTGGCGCGGATTTTTTCCACCACCTGTTCGGCCTGGGCTTTGCCGAATTGCGCGTCCACCAGAATCGCTTCCTTCTCGCCGCTGACCAGCACCGAGGTCACCGGGAAGATCGCGTTGGTGCCAGGGTTGTAGACGTCCAGCGTCAAGGTAGACGCCGCCGCGGCGTGGGCCGCGAAGCCAAGCGTGGCGGTTGCCAGAAGAATGCGTTTGATTGAAGTGAAGCCGATCATCTGTTGCTCCGTTGTCCGAATGCCGTGCTTGGCGATGGGACAGAGCTTAGTTGCCTGGTTCGATACAAAAAATGCGATGCTTGAACATAGTTTGTTTCTGAAAGCGGGCAAATCATGGATCGTCTACAAGCAATGCGGGTGTTCGTTACGGTGGTGGACCTGGGCAGCCAATCGGCCGCCGCCGATCACCTGGACCTGTCACGGCCGGTGGTTTCCCGCTATCTGGCGGAGCTGGAGGATTGGGTCGGCGCGCGCCTGATGCACCGCACCACGCGCAAATTGAGCCTGACCGCCGCCGGGACGGAAATTCTGCCTCGCTGTCGGCAGATGCTCGAGTTGTCCAGCGACATGCAAGCCGCCGTCAGCGAGCCGGACGACGCACCGCGAGGCCTGCTGCGGATCAGCGTCAGCACCTCGTTCGGCCAGGCGCAACTGGCGGACGCCATGGCGGCTTACGTTAAACGTTACCCCGGCGTCAGCATCGATATGCAAATGCTCGACCGCACGGTGAACCTGGTGGATGAACGCATCGACCTCGCCATCCGCACCAGCAATGACCTGGACCCGAACCTGATCGCCCGACGGCTGACGGTCTGCCGCTCGGTGATCTGCGCCTCCCCCGCTTACCTGCGCGAACACCCGACGCCGCAACGGGTCGAGGACCTGAGCCTGCACAACTGCCTGACCCACTCCTACTTCGGTAAAAGCCTGTGGCATTTCGAACAGGACGGCGAGCCCGTCTCGGTGCCGGTACAGGGCAACATCAGCGCCAACGAAGCCAGCACACTGTTGCGCGCGACGATGGCCGGGGCCGGCGTGGTGATGCTGCCCAGTTACCTGGCCGGCGTGCATATCCACAGCGGCGAACTGATCCGCCTGTTGCCCCAGGCCAAGCCTCGGCAGCTGAATATCTATGCGGTGTATGCCTCACGCAAGCACATGCCGACGGCGTTGCGCAGCATGCTGGATTTTCTGGTGCTTAGATTTCCCGAAGAGCCGGAGTGGGATGTCGGGTTGTAAACACCTCCCCTGTGGGAGCTGGCTTGCCTGCGATGGCGTCGTCACATCCAACAATGATGCTGACTGATAGCCCGCTATCGCTGGCAAGCCAGCTCCCACAGGGGATATCAATGTTCTGAATATTGCGTTAAACGCGAGGGCCGCTTTGCTGGCAACTCACTGGCGCTGACCTATGCTCAAAGCAGTACCGAAAGGTATTCGTTCAGAGGTCAACGCCATGAACATCAAAACAAAAAGATACCTCGCCATTTTCATCACTTGCGCGGCGACACTGGCGCTGTATGGCACAGCCGCCTGGCGTGTCGAGCAGTTGCGACAACAGCCCCGTGACTTTGCGAGCTGCAACTTCGAGCGCTGCATTCCCCACAACGCGACCCTCAACGCCCTCCGGTAACGAACACCCTGTGGCGAGGGGGCTTCGTTCGGCTGCGCAGCAGTCGTAATTCGGTGAATGCGGTGTTCTCATTGAAATGCTGGGGTCGCTTCGCGACCCAACGGGGGCAAGCCCCCTCGCCACAGGGTTCAGGTCTCGTTATCGGCAGCGTCCTGATCGGCCTTCAAGCGGTCGCGAAAGGCCTTGGGCGAAATCCCCACGCGACGTCGGAACAGGCGTGTGAAATTGGTCGGATCGGAAAACCCCAATACGTCGGACATTTCATAAATGGTCATGCTGGTGTAGGTCAGCAAGCGCTTGGCCTCCAGCAATTGACGCTCGTGCATGATCTGCAACGCCGGTTGCCCCGCCAGTTCACGGCACGTGCCATTGAGGTGGGACACGGAAATCCCCAGCCGATGAGCCAGGTCCTCGACCTTGACGTGTTGGCGATAGGTTTCTTCCACCAGCTGAATAAAGCCGTTGAGGTATTCCCGAGCCCGCTGCGGACGCTGGGTGGCGGTTTGGCGCTGAATCACCTGGCGGCTGATCCACACCATAATCACGCTGACCAGCGAATGCATGAGCATTTCCCGCGCCGGTTGATGGCCGGTGTACTCGCTTTGCAGCGCTGAAAACAGGCTGTTGAGGTACTCGCTGTCCTTGCCCGCCGGGTAGCTTTCGGCCTGTGCCAGAGCGTTCACCGAATTGCCCAGTTGTGCTTGCAGGTGGGCGATCAGCGGCGCGGCCAGCGTGACGACGAAACCTTCGACATCCTCGGAAAACCGATAACCATGCACCGATAACGGCGGCAAAATCAGGATTTCCGGCTCAGTCAATTGTGAGCGTTTGCCTTCGATCTCAAGCTCTGCCTGACCTTTGAAAACGAAGAGTAACTGACACAAATCGGCGTGGCGGTGGGGTTTGATTTCCCATTGATGTTCGCGGCTGCGTTTGGAAATGGTTTCACAGTGCAATAAGTCAGGGGTCGGCCAGTCCAGGCTTTCACCGTAGAGTTTGAACACCGGAATCGATGGCAGGTCAGGCTTGTTCATCACTTCAATCCAGGCCTCGAGGGTAACGGGGCGATAATCGCACCGATTGGCAGAATGTACAGGTATCGGCTCAGTTTTCCCCTTCAATTGACAGACTCGCAAGTGAAAAATGCAAGTACTCGATCCATAAAAATCATTCACCGGCCTTGGTCGTGTGGAGCTTGCGAGTCATAAAAACAATGAAAACACTGAAAACCCAAGTCGCGATCATCGGTGCCGGCCCCTCTGGCTTGCTACTCGGCCAATTGCTGCATAACGCCGGCATCGACACCCTGATCCTCGAGCGCCAGACCCCGGATTATGTGCTCGGACGCATCCGCGCCGGTGTCCTCGAACAAGGCATGGTAGAGCTGTTGCGTCAGGCCGGAGTGGGTCAGCGCATGGACGCCGAAGGGCTGGTCCATACAGGCTTCGAACTGGCCCTCGACGGGCGCCGGGTACATATCGATTTGCAGGCGCTGACCGGTGGCAAAACCGTAACGATCTATGGCCAGACCGAGGTCACCCGCGATCTGATGGCCGCTCGTCGGGACGCCGGTGCGCAGACGATCTACGAAGTCAGCAATGTCGTCCCCCACGGCATGAAAACCGCTGAACCCTTTGTCACCTTCGACAAGGACGGCGAAACGTATCGACTCGATTGTGACTATATCGCCGGCTGCGATGGTTTCCATGGCGTGGCGCGGCAGTCGATTCCTGCGGACTGCCTGAAAGTGTTCGAGCGGGTTTATCCGTTCGGCTGGCTGGGGATTCTCGCCGACACGCCGCCGGTGCATGAAGAGTTGGTCTATGCGCGGCATGAACGGGGATTTGCGCTGTGCAGCATGCGTTCGCCGACACGTACCCGTTATTACCTCCAGGTTCCAGCCCAGGACAAAGTCGAAGACTGGTCCGATCAGCGCTTCTGGGATGAGCTCAAATCCCGCCTGCCGGCCGCCCTCGCCGACGCGCTGGTGACTGGCCCGTCGATCGAAAAAAGTATCGCGCCGCTGCGTAGCTTCGTGGTCGAACCGATGCAGTACGGGCGGATGTTCCTGGTCGGCGACGCCGCGCACATCGTCCCGCCCACCGGCGCCAAGGGCCTGAATCTGGCCGCCAGCGACGTCAGTACGTTGTTCAATATTCTGCTGAAGGTTTACCGCGAAGGGCGTGTGGATTTGCTGGAGAAGTACTCCGAGGTCTGCTTGCGTCGGGTGTGGAAAGCCGAGCGGTTTTCCTGGTGGATGACCTCGATGTTGCATCGCTTCGACGAGCACGACGCGTTCAGCCAGCGCATCAGCGAATCGGAGCTGGCCTATTTCGTGGACTCCGAGGCGGGCCGAAAAACCATCGCCGAAAATTACGTTGGCCTTCCATACGAGGCTATCGAATAGCCTCCTACCGATCTACACTGGCGAGCATCCCGCTCGCCTTGCCCGCTGCGGGCCCATTACTGCCCGCAGGTTTTACCCGTGACCAATCTCAACCAGCCTGAAACGCCCAAACCGGCCATTCGCAGCGTGCTGATCGCCCTGATGCTGGCGATTTTTCTGGGCGCGCTGGACCAGACCATCGTCGCCGTGTCGATGCCGGCCATTTCCGCGCAATTCAAGGATGTCAGCCTGCTGGCCTGGGTGATTTCCGGGTACATGGTGGCGATGACCGTGGCGGTGCCGATTTACGGCAAACTCGGCGACCTGTATGGGCGCCGCAAGTTGATGCTGTTCGGCATGGGGGTGTTCACCCTGGCGTCGTTGTTCTGCGGCATGGCGCAAAGCATGGAGCAACTGGTGCTGGCGCGGATTCTTCAGGGCATCGGCGCCGGCGGGATGATTTCGGTGAGCCAGGCAATCATCGGCGACATCGTTCCACCCCGCGAACGCGGTCGCTATCAGGGTTACTTCAGCAGCATGTACGCGGTGGCCAGCGTGGCCGGCCCGGTTCTCGGTGGCTACATGACCGAATACCTGTCCTGGCGCTGGGTATTTCTGATCAACCTTCCATTGGGCCTGGGTGCCTTGTTGGTGGCCCACCGTACGCTGGTGGGTTTGCCAGTGCCGCAGCGCAAGCCGATCATCGATTACTTCGGCACCTTGCTGATGATCATCGGCCTGACGGCGTTACTGCTAGGCATTACTCAGGTTGGCCAGGGACATTCGTGGCGCAGCACTGAAGTGTCGGGTTTGCTCGGTTGTGCGGTGGTGGTGCTGGCTGTATTCGTCTGGCATGAACGGCGGGCGCGGGAACCGTTGCTGCCGATGCACTTGTTCGCCAACCGCAGTGCGATTCTTTGCTGGTGCACGATTTTCTTCACCAGTTTCCAGGCGATTTCCTTGATTGTGCTGATGCCGCTGCGCTTCCAGAGCGTCACCGGCGCCGGGGCTGACAGCGCCGCGCTGCACCTGTTGCCGCTGGCCATGGGTTTGCCGATAGGCGCGTACTTTGCCGGACGCCAGACCTCGGTGAGCGGTCGTTATAAACCGATGATCCTGACTGGCGCCCTGCTGATGCCGTTCTCGATTCTCGGCATGGCGTTCAGTGAGCCTCAGGCGTTTGTGCTGAGCAGTCTGTTCATGTTGCTCAGTGGTATCGCCAGCGGCATGCAGTTCCCCACATCGTTGGTGGGCACGCAAAACTCGGTGGAACAACGGGACATCGGCGTCGCCACCAGCACCACCAATCTGTTCCGTTCCCTGGGTGGCGCGGTGGGTGTGGCGTTAATGTCGGCGCTGTTGCTGGCGTTGTTGCAGGATTCGAGTTTCGTGCACCTGGCCAGCTCGTCGCTGATGGCCGAGGGGAGTTCGGGGAATGTTTTACTGGACGGTTTGAACGCCGCACCGGGGGATGCGCAGGACGCCTTGCGCGCAGAGCTGCTGCTGACCTTCCGGCATTTGTTGATGGTCAGCGCGGCGGTGTCATTGCTGGGGCTGGCGGCGGCGATTGCCATGCCCAATAGAGTGTTGCGGGGGCGGGAGGACAAGGTTCGCTAACCCCTCCGACCGATCGTTCCCACGCTCTGCGTGGGAATGAAGCCCGGGACGCTCTGCGTCCCATTGGAACGCGGAGCGTCCCTTGAGGCATTCCCACGCAGAGCGTGGGAACGATCAATGTCTACCCTTCAAGGGCTGTAATACCCCACCGCCACCAGAAACTGCCCGACCTTTTTCAGGTAGGCATGCTTGTCTTCGACCTTGCCGGTCACCGGGTTTTTCCAGCGGTATTCGTATTCGCCGTCATCCTGTTTGGCCATCAGCGCCAGAATCGGCTCGCCCACCGGTTTGCCTTCCGGGTCCTTGATCTTGCCGAAGTCGGTATTGATCAGTCGCAGGTTGGTGCCATGGGCGACATAGCGCTGGGTATCCTGGTCGACGACAAACACGTACAGGTCATCCTGCAAGTAACCGCCCTTGAGGGAGTTGATCGCTGTGAGCGTGCCCTTCTCGTTTTTGGCCAGATCGACCGCTGCTTTATCGAGCAACGCTTGCGCCTGTTGCGGCGAGGCCCGTGGCAGGTAATAACCGACCGCCAGAATCCGCTGGCCGATGCGCTGATAGAACACATGTTTGCGTTCGACTTTTCCGTCGGCCCAGTTCTGCCAGCGGTATTCGGCCTGCTGAATGCCGTTGCCTTCCGGTACTTTCAAGGCGTCCTTGAAGGCTTTCTGCACATCCGGCCCAAGCACCTCGGACACATCACGACCGATCAACGCCGAAGATGGCCCGCCGCTGGCGAGCATCACGCCCTTGGTATCGACCACGAAGACATAACGATCCTTGTCGACAAACTCGCCCTGACGGCTGAACGCCGCAAAAGCCTTGTCACCCTGCTCGTGGTAATAGGCCAGGGCTTTTTCCAGCAAGGCTTTGGCGGCCAGGCTGTCAGCCTTTTCCGTCGTGGCGGCATGAACCGGCCCCAGGCACAGCAAAAGCAAACCGCCCAGCCAGGCCAGCTTGTGAAGAACCCCCATGGTGCATTCCCCCGTTCTTGTTAGTGTTTCAAGAGCGTAGACGGCTTGGGGCTATGTATGAATATTCAGGAAAGCGTGGTGGTCGCTGTGCTTTGAAGAGGCTTTGTGTGGCCAGGGGATTTTCTGTAGGGAGGGGCTTTTTGTGGCGAGGGGGCTTGCCCCCGTTCGGCTGCGCAGCAGTCGCAAATCAGGCGCCGCGGATTATCTGAAAAACCGCGGCGAATGGATTGGGGCGGCTGCGCCACCCAACGGGGGCAAGCCCCCTCGCCACAGCAAGCCCCCTCGCCACAGAAGCTCCGTCGCCACAAAAGCCCCATTCCCCATCACGGCATCAGTCAATCAAGGCCGGGTGCGCAGCTGCTGCTGCAGATTCTGAATCTGCGCCTGCAGGGTGTTGATGTTGCGGGTGACCTGGCCGCGGAAGGCGTCGAACTCGGCGGTGTTGGTGCCACCTTGCGCGGCGGCCGGGCGGTTGTCCTGTTGGCTTTTGAGCACGATCATGTCTTGCTCCAGGCGCTCGATGGCGGCGCTTGGGTTGCCTTGCCTCTTCAGCGCGGTAATGTCGGCCCCCAGGCTTTTGAGCTGGGCATCGATTTGGCTGGTATCGGCCGACGCGTTCTTCAACGCGGCCAGTTCGCCGCTCAAGGCTTTGACCTGGGCCTGCAACTGAGCATTGGCGGTTTGTTGTTCGGTGGCTTGCGCGGTCATTTGCGCCAGGCGCTTGTCCAGATCGGAGGTCTGGCCGAGTACGCCTTGCTGCTGTTTGCTCTGGTCCTGAAGCTTGCTTTCCAGCTGTTTGCTCTGGTCCTGGAGTTTGCCTTCAAGCTGTTTGATTTGCAGCTTCAACGCTTCACTGCCGGTGTTGACGTTGGACTGGCTGGCCACGACCTTGCCGGAAATGTCCTGCAAGCGCCCCGCCGCTTCCTCACTGATGCGCGCGAAACTTTCCTGGGTCGCCACCAGTTGCTGTTCCATCAGCGAAATCTGCTGAAAACTCCACCAGGCAAGGCCGGCGAAGGCAAAGAACAGCGCGCCGACCAATGCCCACAGAGGGCCGGTGCTCGGGCCTTTGACCTTGACCACCGGTGTGATGCGCGAATGCACGGAAGTGCGAGCGGTGGTCGGAAAATCATCGTCATCGAGGCTGCTGGCGCGCAGGCTCGGGACATCGTCGAAGTCGTCGTTGGCATCGTTACGCATGGGCATTAGGGTCAACCTTTGTGGAACGCGGTGATGGCTTGATGCGGCGAAGTATAACCCCCGCTGCCGCACCGGTTGACCCTGAACCCCGAACTCGGTTCAGTCAGGGCCACCCTTGTGTGTCAGCGAATGTCCTGAGCCTTCCACCAACCGCAGAACTCATCGAGGGCGGTCCAGAGGCTGACTTTCGGATCGTAGTCCAGATAATGGCGTGCGCGGCTGATGTCGAGGGTGAAGTTTTTGTTCATGACTTGCATGCCCAGCCGCGACAGGGTCGGCTCGGGACGACCGGGCCACAGCTTGCACACACCCTCGTTGAGCGCGGCAAGGCTGTAGGCCAAACCGTAGGAACGGTAGCGGGTAACCTGTGGGACATCCATTTGGCGCATCACGTAATTGACCACATCCCACAACGGAACCGGCGCTCCGTTGCTGATGTTGTAGGCCTTGCCCAAGGCCGAACCGCTGGCCAGCAAGCTGCTGAGCAACGCTTCATTGAGGTTTTGCACGCTGGTGAAATCGACCTTGTTCAGGCCGTTGCCGATAATCGCCAACCGCCCTTTGCGCTGCATTTTCAGCAATCTCGGGAAAATGCTCATATCGCCGGCGCCCGTCACGAAGCGCGGGCGCAGGGCCAGGGTTTCGAGGCCGAATTCCTGCGCACCGAAGACTTTTTGCTCGGCCAGGTATTTGGTCGCGGCGTAGGGATGCTTGAAGCGCTTGGGCACCTGCTCTTCGGTCAACCCCAGATGATCGCGGCCATCGAAGTAGATCGACGGCGACGACAAGTGCACCAGACGCCGGACCCGCTGTTTCAGACAGGCCTCGACCACGTTCTCGGTGACTTCGACGTTGCCTTGATGAAAGTCCTGATACCGCCCCCACAAACCTACTGCGCCGGCGCAATGGACCACGGCTTCGACATCTGAACACAGGTCGCGCGCCAGTTGCGGGTCGCTCAAATCGCCCTGAATGAACTCGGCGCCACGGCGCACCAGATGCTCGACGCTCTCGGCCCGGCGACCGTTGACCCGCACGTCCAGGCCCTGCTCCAGGGCGAAACGCGCAAAGCGTCCACCAATGAAGCCGCTTGCGCCGGTGACCAGAATCTTCATGAATTGCTCCGAATATTTCGTTTTACGTTTTGCGCTTTGCATATTGCATATTGCGTAGGGCGTAGGGCGTGAGGTCTTGACGCTGCCCGTCAGTCCAACGGCACCAGCCATTGCTTCGACGAGTGCACCAATTGGTCGGTGAGTAACCCCAGCAACTGACCGCCATTGCGCCAATGATGCCAGTACAGCGGCACATCGATCGGCTTATCTGGCAAAAGCTCCTGCAATTGACCGCGTTCCAGTTGCTCGCGCACCTGCAATTCAGGCACCAGGCCCCAGCCAAGCCCTGCTTCCGTGAGACGAAGAAAGCCTTCGGACGATGGGCATAAATGGTGTTCGAAACCGCCATCCACACCGAGGGAGGCGAGGTAGCGATGCTGTAGGAAATCATCCGGGCCAAACACCAATGCCGGGGTTTTGGCCAACTGGTCGGCGCGCACACCTTCGGGAAAATGTCGGGCGATGAAGGCCGGGCTCGCCATCGCACGGTAGCGCATCGCCCCCAACAGCACGCTGCGCGCACCGGCCACCGGTCGTTCACTGGCGCAGAGACATCCCGCCACTTCACCTGCGCGCATGCGTTTGAGGCCGACGGTCTGGTCTTCTACCACCAAATCGAGCAGCAAATGTTGTTCCGCGCAAAAGTCCCCCACAGCTTCGGCCCACCAGGTGGCCAGGCTGTCAGCGTTCAGCGCGATGCGCAGGCGTTCCGGCAGGCCTTCTTCGTCCAGCGCCGGGACCAACGTTTGTAGATCCCGCTCAAGCAATCGCACCTGCTGCACATGGTTGAGCAATCGCCGGCCAATCTCTGTCGGCGCCGGGGGTGTGACCCGCACCAACACCGGTTGGCCGACCCGTGCCTCCAGCAGTTTGATCCGTTGGGAGATGGCCGATTGGGACAAACCCAGCACCTGCGCGGCGCGTTCGAATCCGGCCTGCTCGATGACGGCGGCGAGCGCGGAAAGTAATTTGTAGTCGAACATCAGTTTTCCTAATGGGCGATCAGTACTATTGGTTTTTCTTATACAGCCTTCAACCGGAGAATGGCCAGCAAGAACTCTTGAACAAGGATCACCGACATGGCTGGCGAAACGTCATTGGCAACCCTGCTGCGCAGCATGAGCCCGCAACTCAACGACGGCGAATACGTGTTCTGCACGTTGCGCGACGGCAAGTTGCCCGCCGGCCTTGAGATCATCGGCAGTTTTCGTGAACGGGAAGGCCTGACGGTGATTCTGGAACGTTCCCACGCTGAAAAGGCCGGTTTCAGCTTCGATTATGTCGCCGCCTGGATCACCTTGAACGTGCACTCGGCCCTCGAAGCCGTCGGCCTGACTGCCGCGTTCGCCACGGCGTTGGGCCAGGCCGGCATCAGTTGCAACGTGATCGCCGGGTATTACCACGATCATTTGTTCGTCGGCCAGGCCGATGCCGAACGCGCCCTGCAGGTACTGCGGGATCTGGCATCCAACGCGGAGTAAAACGTATGTGGCAAAGCTATGTGAACGGCCTGTTGGTGGCCGCGGGGCTGATCATGGCGATCGGCACCCAGAATGCGTTTGTGCTGGCGCAGAGCCTTCGGCGTGAACATCACCTGCCGGTAGCGGCGCTCTGCGTGACCTGTGATGCGCTGCTGGTGGCCGCCGGAGTGTTCGGGCTGGCGACGGTGCTGGCGCAAAACCCGACCCTGCTGGCCATCGCCCGTTGGGGTGGCGCGGCGTTTTTACTGTGGTACGGCAGCCTGGCGTTGCGTCGGGCCTGCTCGAAACAAAGCCTGCAACAGGGTGAAAATCAGGCGGTACGCTCACTGCGGGCGGTGCTGCTCAGTGCGTTGGCGGTGACGTTGCTCAACCCGCACGTTTATCTGGACACCGTGTTGCTGATCGGCTCCCTCGGCGCTCAACAAACCGAGCCCGGTGCTTATGTGGTGGGCGCGGCCAGTGCGTCATTGCTGTGGTTTTTCACTTTAGCCCTTGGCGCGGCATGGCTGGCGCCGTGGCTGGCAAGGCCAGGCACCTGGCGAATTCTCGACCTGTTGGTTGCCGTCATGATGTTCACCGTAGCGTTCCAGCTAATCAGCGCCGGATGATTTATTCCAAAAGGCTCTGGAACCTCTATTCCACACAGTTGTTGCGTGGTTATGCCGCACCCCCGGTGCTATGATCCGATCCCTGCGCCGCAAAGAGTACAAACTCCCCGGCGCATGTCTGGCCGCCCGTGATCGGCCTTGCGCCCACCGCAACTGACCTGATTAGGAGAATCATCATGGCTTTCGAATTGCCGCCGCTGCCTTACGCACACGATGCCTTGCAGCCGCACATTTCAGAGGAAACTCTGCAGTATCACCACGACAAGCACCACAACACCTATGTCGTGAACCTGAACAACCTGGTGCCAGGCACCGAGTTCGAAGGCAAGACCCTGGAAGAAATCGTCAAGACTTCCTCGGGCGGTATCTTCAACAACGCCGCTCAGGTCTGGAACCACACGTTCTACTGGAACTGCCTGGCGCCAAACGCCGGCGGTCAACCAACCGGCGCGCTGGCTGATGCCATCAACGCAGCGTTCGGCTCGTTCGACAAGTTCAAGGAAGAGTTCAGCAAAACCTCCATCGGCACCTTCGGTTCCGGTTGGGGCTGGCTGGTGAAAAAGGCTGACGGTTCCCTGGCCCTGGCCAGCACCATCGGCGCCGGCAACCCGCTGACCAGCGGCGACACCCCGCTGCTGACTTGCGACGTCTGGGAACACGCTTACTACATCGACTACCGCAACCTTCGTCCGAAGTACGTCGAAGCGTTCTGGAACCTGGTCAACTGGAAGTTCGTGGCTGAGCAGTTCGAAGGCAAAACCTTCACCGCTTAAGCTTCGCGCCAGTCAAAAAACCCGGCTTTTGCCGGGTTTTTTTGTGGGCTCGGGAACCTGGCATGCTTGATAAGAATCTGGAGCCTGCCAGGCCGCCTTCGCGAGCAAGCCCGCTCCCACAGGGGTTCATCGTTGCTCACAAATTCCATGTACGACACAAGTCAACTGTGGGAGCGGGCTTGCTCGCGAAGAACGATAACGCGGTCTACGCCGGATCAACGTTATCCAGCGCCCGATTCACCGCCAGCTCCGTCAGCATGATGACCTGCTGAATCACAACACAAGTGGCATTCGCCCTCTTGCCCCCACATCACAGCCGTCTAACATCAATCACAAGGAAAAATTGTCCCGTTCCCCTCAAGTTGAGGGCCTCAACAACCGACACAGTGCTAATAGGGCAAATACTCCAAACAACAGACTATCGGCCAAGCTACCGGCAAAATCCCCTGGGTTGGATTGTCCCTTTGACTGACCTCACGGGATTGCCAATACTCATGGCAACTTGACGCTACCCGCACGGAACAAGGAATAACCCTTTGAAGCTGGAACTCAAGAACAGCTTGTCGGTGAAGTTACTCCGGGTCGTGCTCCTGTCGGCATTGATCGTCGGCGTGGTCTTGAGCTGCGCGCAGATCGTTTTCGATGCCTATAAAACACGTCAGGCCGTAGCCAGCGATGCCCAGCGCATCCTCGATATGTTCCGTGACCCTTCGACCCAGGCCGTCTACAGCCTGGACCGGGAAATGGGCATGCAGGTGATCGAGGGCCTGTTTCAGGACGACGCCGTGCGCATGGCCTCCATCGGCCACCCTCACGAAGCCATGCTCGCGCAAAAAACCCGTGAATTGCAGCACTCCAACAGCCGCTGGCTGACCGATCTGATCCTCGGCAAGGAACGCACCTTCACCACCCAACTGGTGGGCCGCGGGCCCTACAGCGAATACTACGGCGACCTGAGCATTACCCTCGACACTGCCACCTACGGCAAGGGCTTCATTGTCAGCTCGGTGATCATCTTCATCTCTGGCGTATTGCGCGCCATGGCCATGGCCCTGGTGCTGTATCTGGTCTATCACTGGCTGCTGACCAAACCGCTGTCGCGGATTATCGAACACCTGACCGAAATCAACCCGGACCGGCCCAGCGCCCACAAGATTCCCCAGCTCAAGGGTCATGAAAAGAACGAGTTGGGCGTGTGGATCAACACCGCCAACCAGTTGCTCGAATCCATCGAGCGCAACACCCACCTGCGCCACGAAGCGGAAAACAGCCTGCTGCGCATGGCCCAGTACGACTTCCTCACCGGTTTGCCGAACCGCCAGCAATTGCAGCAACAACTGGACAAGATCCTCGTCGACGCCGGTAAATTGCAGCGTCGGGTCGCGGTGCTGTGTGTCGGGCTCGATGATTTCAAAGGCATCAACGAACAGTTCAGCTATCAGGCCGGCGACCAATTGCTGCTGGCCCTGGCCGATCGACTGCGGGCCCATAGCGGTCGCCTCGGCGCCCTCGCCCGTTTGGGGGGCGACCAGTTCGCATTGGTCCAGGCCGACATCGAACAACCCTACGAAGCCGCCGAACTGGCGCAAAGCATTCTTGACGATCTGGAAGCGGCGTTCGCCCTCGATCATCAGCAAATTCGCCTGCGCGCCACCATCGGCATCACCCTGTTCCCCGAGGACGGTGACAGCACCGAAAAGTTGCTGCAAAAAGCCGAGCAGACCATGACCCTGGCCAAGACGCGCTCGCGCAACCGCTATCAGTTCTATATCGCCAGCGTCGACACCGAAATGCGTCGGCGCCGCGAGCTGGAAAAAGACTTGCGCGATGCCTTGATCCGCGACCAGTTCTACCTCGTTTATCAACCGCAGATCAGCTACCGCGATCATCGCGTGGTGGGCGTCGAGGCGTTGATTCGCTGGCAACATCCCGAACACGGGCTGGTGCCGCCGGACCTGTTCATTCCGCTGGCCGAGCAGAACGGCACCATCATCGCCATCGGCGAATGGGTGCTGGATCAGGCCTGCAAACAATTGCGCGAATGGCACGATCAGGGTTTCGACCTGCGCATGGCGGTGAACCTGTCCACCGTGCAATTGCACCACGCCGAGTTGCCGCGGGTGGTCAATAACCTGCTGCAGATGTATCGCCTGCCACCGCGCAGCCTGGAACTGGAAGTCACCGAAACCGGCCTGATGGAAGACATCAGCACCGCCGCCCAGCACTTGTTGAGCCTGCGTCGCTCCGGAGCGCTGATCGCCATCGACGACTTCGGCACCGGTTATTCATCACTGAGTTATCTGAAAAGCCTGCCGCTGGACAAGATCAAAATCGACAAGAGCTTCGTTCAGGACCTGCTCGATGACGACGACGATGCGACCATCGTTCGCGCCATCATCCAGCTGGGCAAGAGCCTGGGCATGCAGGTGATCGCCGAGGGCGTGGAAACCGCGGAGCAAGAGGCCTACATCATCTCCGAAGGCTGCCACGAAGGTCAGGGCTATCACTACAGCAAACCGCTGCCGGCACGGGAATTGAGCGCCTACCTCAAGCAAGCCCAGCGCAGTAACGCAGCCATCCTCTGAAACAGCCTTTGAAGGAACTGGCTAAGCCCTGTGGCGAGGGAGCTTGCTCCCGTTCGGCTGCGCAGCAGTCGCAATCAGGTGGACGCGATACTTCTGGCAGAACCGGGTTGCAGAATTTGGGACAGCTTCGCCGTCCAGCGGGAGCAAGCTCCCTCGCCACAGGGCTGCGCCAGCTGCTATAGATCATGTTCCTGGCATTCAGCCGCGCGAATAAGAAATATTTACAGGAACAACCCTTTACACATAATGCGAAAGATTTGCATTATGTCGCAGTTTTGCGCGCCCCTCGCGCGTCCATCAATCACCGAAGCAGGATGTTCGCCATGATTCGTATGCCTCTGGCTACCGCCAGTCTGCTGGCCATCGCTATTTCCCTCGCCGGTTGCGGCGAAGGCAAAGACAAGGCTGCCGCTCCACAAGCGCCGACCCCGGCCGCCAGCACCGCTGCCCCGGCTGCGCCTGCTGCTACCGGTAAAGTCGATGAAGCCGCCGCCAAGGCTGTGGTTGCGCACTACGCCGACATCGTCTTCGCCGTTTACAGCGATGCCGAATCCACCGCGAAAACCCTGCAAACCGCCGTCGACGCATTCCTCGCCAAGCCAAACGCCGATACGCTGAAAGCCGCCAAGGCTGCCTGGGTCGCGGCCCGCGTGCCTTACCTGCAGAGCGAAGTGTTCCGCTTCGGCAACACCATCATCGACGACTGGGAAGGTCAAGTGAACGCCTGGCCACTGGACGAAGGCCTGATCGACTACGTCGACAAATCCTACGAACACGCACTGGGTAACCCGGGCGCCACCGCCAACATCATCGCCAACACTAAAGTTCAGGTCGGCGAAGACAAGGTCGACGTGAAAGACATCACCCCGGAAAAACTCGCCAGCCTGAACGAGCTGGGTGGTTCCGAGGCCAACGTCGCCACCGGCTACCACGCCATCGAATTCCTGCTCTGGGGCCAGGACCTGAACGGCACCGGCCCTGGCGCCGGCAACCGTCCGGCTACCGACTACCTGGAAGGCAAAGGCGCTACCGGCGGTCACAACGATCGTCGTCGCGCTTACCTGAAATCCGTGACCCAATTGCTGGTCAACGACCTGCAAGAA
This sequence comes from Pseudomonas sp. TE12508, assembly GCF_056279485.1. NCBI lineage: Bacteria > Pseudomonadati > Pseudomonadota > Gammaproteobacteria > Pseudomonadales > Pseudomonadaceae > Pseudomonas > Pseudomonas sp. TE12508. The sequence goes on from NZ_JBWCCN010000006.1 coordinate 316,663, forward strand.
ATGGTCGGTAACTGGAAGCCGAACGTGGCCGACAACTACCGCGCCACCCTGGAAGCGGAACCGGCTGAAACCGGTCTGCGCAAAATGCTGTTCGGCATGGGCAGCCTGTCCTTGGGCGAACTGGCGGGCGAGCGCATGAAGGTTTCCCTGGAAGCCAACTCCCCGGAAGACGAACAGGATTGCTTCAGCGACAACACCCACAACTCGCACTTCTACGACGCCAAAGGCGTGCGTAACGTGTACCTGGGCGAATACACCCGCGTCGATGGCAGCAAAATGACCGGCGCCAGCCTGTCGTCGCTGGTCGCCAAAGCCGACCCGGCAGCCGACACCGCGCTGAAAGCCGACTTGGCCGCCACCGAAGCCAAGCTTCAGGTCATGGTCGATCACGCCAACAAGAGTGAGCACTACGACCAACTGATCGCTGCCGGTAACACCGCTGGCAACCAGATCGTGCGCGACGCCATCGCCTCGCTGGTCAAGCAGACCGGTTCGATCGAAGCCGCCGCTGGCAAACTGGGCATCAGCGACCTGAACCCGGACAACGCTGATCACGAGTTCTGATCAACGCTGGCTGAGTGAATACAAAGGCGACCTTCGGGTCGCCTTTTTCGCCGATCGTTCCCACGCTCTGCGTGGGAATGCCTCAACGGACGCTCCGCGTTCGGCTGTTGATGTGACGCAGAGCGTCACGGGCTGCATTCCCACGCAGAGCGTGGGAACGATCAGTTGCCTCAGATCAACCAAACGATAATTCCTCTTATTCAAACTCCCCTGCCCTGTTAGACTTTGCGCCCTTGTTTTGCTCGTCTTGCAGGATGTCCGATGCCCTCGCTGCCTCTTCGCTTGTCCGCTCTGTTGCTGGCCCTGGGCCTGAGTGCCTGCGATGACGCCCCGCGTTTCACCCAGGCCGAACCCGGTGAAGCCCGCTCCGGCGGCAGCGCAACGGTGCGCAAGACCGATCAGAACGCATTCTCCCTGCCGTCCGCCAATCTGCCGCCGTCACGGCGTGTGGATTTCAGCGTCGGCAACAGTTTCTTTCGCAGCCCTTGGGTGATTGCCCCATCGACCACCACCGCCCGCGATGGCCTTGGCCCGTTGTTCAATACCAACGCCTGCCAGAACTGCCACATCAAGGACGGGCGCGGTCACCCGCCCGCGCCCGATGCACCGAATGCGGTGTCGATGCTGGTTCGCCTGTCGATTCCTGATACGCCGGCTTATGCCAAAGTCATCGAACAATTGGGCGTGGTGCCAGAGCCTGTCTACGGCGGGCAGTTCCAGGACATGTCGGTGCCCGGCGTCGTTCCGGAAGGCAAGGTGCGCGTCGATTACACAGCGGTCCCGGTGCGGTTCAAGGACGGCAGCGAAATCGAGTTGCGTAAGCCGACCTTGCAGATGACCCAGCTCGGCTACGGCCCGATGCACCCCGACACGCGTTTCTCGGCGCGCATCGCACCGCCGATGATTGGCCTGGGCTTGCTTGAGGCGATCCCCGACGAGGCCATCCTGGCTAACGCCGAGGCCCAGGCTCGGGAGAAGAACGGCATCGCCGGACGACCGAATCGGGTCTGGGATGACGCGAAGCAGAAAACCGTCCTCGGGCGATTTGGCTGGAAGGCCGGGCAACCGAACCTCAATCAACAAAACGTTCACGCGTTCTCTGGTGATATGGGCCTCACGACCAGCCTGAGACCCGTTGATGACTGCACCGATGCGCAAACCGCTTGCAAGCAGGCGCCCAACGGCAATGGCCCGGATGGCGAGCCGGAAGTCAGCGATAACATCCTGCGTCTGGTGCTGTTCTATAGCCGTAACCTCGCGGTGCCGGCCCGACGCGATGTCGGCACGCCGCAAGTGCTGGCCGGCAAGAATCTGTTTTTCCAGGCGGGATGCCAGTCCTGCCATACCCCGAAATACACCACCGCCGCCAACGCCGCGGAACCTGAATTGGCCAATCAAGTGATTCGCCCTTACAGCGACCTGCTGCTGCATGACATGGGCGACGGCCTGGCTGACAACCGCACCGAGTTCCAGGCCAGCGGCCGCGACTGGCGCACCCCGCCGTTGTGGGGCATCGGCCTGACACAAACGGTCAGCGGCCACACCCAGTTTTTGCATGACGGCCGCGCCCGCAACCTGCTTGAAGCCGTGCTCTGGCATGGCGGCGAGGCACAGGCGGCGCAGCAACAGGTTTTGTCTTTCAATGCCGAGCAGCGTGCGGCGTTGCTGGCGTTTTTGAATTCCCTTTAATACGTTTTCCTTCAGCGGGAGCCCGACATGTTCCGTCCCAAATTGTTGTTCACCAGCCTTGCCGCCCTCGCCCTGGGCGCCTGTTCCCCCCAGGATCCACAAGCGGTCACGTCGGCGGCCATCGCCAAGCAAGTCATCCTGCCGACCTACAGCCGCTGGGTCGAAGCCGACCGTCAATTGGCGGTCAGCGCCTTGGCGTTCTGTCAAGGCAAGGAAAACCTCGAAACCGCCCGCGCCGACTTCCTGCACGCGCAGAAAGCCTGGGCCGAGTTGCAACCGCTGCTGATCGGGCCGTTGGCCGAGGGCAACCGTTCGTGGCAGGTGCAGTTCTGGCCGGACAAGAAAAACCTCGTTGGCCGTCAGGTCGAGCAACTGGTGACCGCGCAGCCGCAGATCGATGCCGCCGCCCTGACCAAGTCCAGCGTAGTGGTTCAGGGGCTCTCGGCCTATGAATACATTCTGTTCGACAGCAAGATCGACATGGCCGACAGCGCTCAGAAAGCCAAATACTGCCCACTGTTGACTGCCATTGGCGAACGTCAGAAGCAACTGGCCGAAGAGATCCTGTCGCGCTGGAACACCAACGACGGCATGCTCGCGCAGATGAGCAAATTCCCGAACCAGCGCTACGCCGACTCCCACGAGGCGATCGCCGATCTGCTGCGCGTGCAAGTGACGGCGCTGGACACCCTGAAGAAAAAACTCGGCACGCCGATGGGCCGTCAGAGCAAGGGCACGCCCCAGCCGTTCCAGGCCGATGCCTGGCGCAGCCAATCGTCGCTGCAAGGCCTGCAAGCGAGCCTGAGCGCGGCGCAAACGGTCTGGGTCGGTGTCGACAACAAAGGCCTGCGCGGTCTGTTGCCGAGCGAGCAGAAACCCTTGGCCGACAAGATCGACGCGGCCTACGCAGCGTCCCTGAAGCTGTTCGCCAGCAACCAGCGCTCGCTGACCGACATGCTCACCGACGATGCCGGGCGCCAGCAGCTCAACGCCATCTACGACAGCCTCAACGTTGTCCATCGCCTGCACGAAGGCGAACTGGCCAAGGCGCTGGGCATCCAACTGGGCTTCAACGCCAACGACGGTGACTGATGAGGGCAAGTGCCATGCTGCGACGCCAGGCTCTGACGTTAGGGAGTTTGCTGCTGGGTGCGGTGACACTGGGCGGCTGGACGCTGTTCAAGCAAAAGGACAAAAGCCCGCTGTTGCTCTCGGCGCGGGACGACGGTGACGGCAAGCATTACGCCGTCGGTTATCGGCTGGATGGCACCCGGGTGTTTGCCACCCAGGTCGGCCAGCGGTGCCACGACATCATCAACCACCCGACGCTGCCGATAGCACTGTTCGTCGCTCGGCGTCCGGGCACCGAGAGTTACCTGATCGACCTGCGCGACGGCACGCTGCTGCAAACCGTGGTCTCGCAGCCGAACCGGCACTTCTACGGTCACGCAGTGATTCACCAGAGCGGCGACTGGCTGTACGCCACCGAGAACGACACCTCCGATCCGGGCCGAGGTCTGCTCGGTGTGTATAAATTCGAAGGTGAGCGGCTGGTGCACAGTGGCGAGCTTTCCACCCACGGTGTCGGCCCGCATCAGGTGTCGTGGATGCCCGATGGCGAGACGCTGATTGTGGCCAACGGCGGCATTCGCACCGAGGCCGAAAGTCGGGTCGAGATGAACCTCAACGCGATGGAGCCGAGCCTGGTTTTAATGCAGCGCGATGGCACTTTGTTGAGCAAGGAAACACTGGCTCAGCAAATGAACAGCGTGCGGCACTTGGGCGTCGCCAGCGATGGCACCATCGTCGCCGGCCAGCAGTTCATGGGCGCTGCCCACGAGTCATCGGAGCTGCTGGCGATCAAGCGTCCCGGCCAACCGTTCGTGGCGTTCCCGGTCCCCGAGGATCAGTTGCAGGCCATGGGGCATTACACCGCCAGCGTCGCCGTACACAGCGAACTGCGTCTGGTCGCCCTGACTGCGCCGCGGGGCAACCGCTTTTTTATCTGGGACCTGGACAGTGGTGAAGTACGCCTGGATGCGCCACTTCCCGATTGCGCCGGCGTCGGCGCCGTGGCCGATGGTTTCGTCGTGACCTCCGGTCAAGGACGCTGCCGCTACTACGATTGCCGCCAGACAACCCTGGTTGCAAAACCTCTGGAGTTACCTGCGGGGCTCTGGGACAACCATCTGCATCTGATCTGATCTCACCCGCCCTTGCAGGAGCGAAGCTTGCTCGCGAAAGCGATGTATCAGTCGGTATTTCCGCTGACTGACACACCGCTTTCGCGAGCAAGCTTCGCTCCTACAGGTTTTGTGCTCGCTTGTAAAAAGTGGCAGTTGGATTCACTGCCACACTCGGAGTAATGTTCCCGCCTGTCTCACCTGATTTTCTCCAAGGAAATGGAAATATGCTGCGTCGCCGCATGCTGATCATGTTGGGTGTTGTCCTGCTAATCGTGCTGGTCCTGGCCGGTTACAAAGCCTTCTCCATCTACACGATGATGCAGGGCTTCTCCGTGCCGAAACCACCGATAAGTGTCGCCGTGGCCACCGCCACCGAACGTCCGTGGCAAAGCCGTTTGCCAACGGTCGGCACCCTCACGGCGCTGCAAGGGGTCGACCTGAGCCTGGAGATCGCCGGCACCGTCAAGGAGGTGCAGTTCGAGTCGGGGCAGAAGGTCAAGGCCGGTCAGCCGATCCTGCAACTCGACACCGCCGTAGAAACGGCCCTGCTGGCAACCGCTCAAGCCGACCTGGGACTGGCGCAACTGGATTACGGTCGCGGCAGCCAATTGGTGGGCAGCCAGGCCATTTCCAAAGGCGAGTTCGACCGACTCTCGGCGGTGTTGCAAAAAAGTCGTGCCACGGTCAATCAGCTCAAGGCGGCACTGGAGAGAAAACGCATCCTCGCCCCGTTCAGCGGCACCATCGGCATTCGTCAGGTAGACGTCGGCGACTACGTGGCCAGCGGCACGATGATCGCCACCCTGCAAGACATCAGCAGCCTCTACGTCGACTTCTTTGTGCCCGAACAATCGGTGCCGAAAATCGCCCTCGGCCAACCGGTACAAGTCATTGTCTCAGCCTACCCGACAGAGAGTTTCCCCGGCACTATCAGTGCGATCAACCCGAAGGTCGAGAGCAGCACCCGCAACGTGCTGGTGCGCGCAACCCTGGCCAACCCCGATGACAAACTGCTGCCGGGGATGTTCGCCAGCCTGCAGGTGATGTTGCCCGATCCGCAGCCACGCATCGTCGTGCCGGAAAGCGCGATCAGCTACACCCTTTATGGCAACTCGCTGTACGTCGTCGCGCAGAAAAAGGCCGAAGACGGCAGCCTCGAAAAAGACGACAAGGGCGAGCCGATCCTGATCGCCGAGCGGCGCTTCATCGAAACCGGCGAACGCCGCGACGGGATGGTCATGATCACCAAAGGCGTGCAGAACGGCGAAAAAGTGGTCACGGGGGGCCAGATCAAACTGGACCACGGCGCACACATTGCCATTAGCGACGACAAGACCCTAGCCGAGAAGAGCAGTCAGCCGCACGCTGACTGATCAAGGAATCCCCATGGCTTTTACCGACCCGTTCATCCGCCGCCCGGTGCTCGCCACCGTGGTCAGCCTGTTGATTGTGCTGCTGGGCTTCCAGGCCTGGAGCAAATTGCCGCTGCGCCAATACCCGCAAATGGAAAACGCCCTGATCACGGTGACCACCGCTTATCCCGGGGCTAACGCCGAAACCATCCAGGGTTACATCACCCAACCGATGCAGCAGAGCCTGGCCAGCGCCGAAGGCATCGACTACATGACGTCGGTCAGTCGCCAGAACTTCTCGGTGATCTCGATCTACGCACGCATTGGCGCCAACAGCGATCGCTTGTTCACCGAGCTGCTGGCCAAGGCCAACGAGGTCAAAAACCAGCTACCTCAGGACGCCGAAGACCCGGTGCTGAGCAAGGAAGCCGCCGACGCTTCGGCGCTGATGTACATCAGCTTCTTCAGCGACGAACTGAGTAATCCGCAGATCACCGATTACCTGTCACGGGTTATCCAGCCGAAACTGGCGACCCTGCCGGGCATGGCCGAAGCCGAGATTCTTGGCAACCAGGTATTCGCCATGCGCCTGTGGCTGGACCCGGTGAAACTCGCCGGTCACGGCCTGAGCGCCAGCGATGTGACCAACGCCGTGCGCCAGTACAACTTCCTCTCCGCCGCCGGCGAAGTGAAAGGCGAGTATGTAGTCACCAGCATCAACGCCAACACCGAACTCAAATCCGCCGAAGCCTTCGGCGCGATTCCGCTCAAGGTCGATGGCGACAGCCGCGTGCTGTTACGGGACGTGGCGCGGGTCGAGATGGGCGCGGAGAACTACAACACCATCAGCTCTTTTGGCGGCACCCCCTCGGTGTACATCGGTATCAAGGCTACCCCAGGCGCCAACCCGCTGGATGTGATCAGGGAAGTGCGCAAGATCATGCCGGAGCTGGAAGCCCAGCTGCCGCCGAACCTGAAAGGTGAAATCGCCTACGACGCCACGCTGTTCATTCAAGCGTCTATCGACGAAGTGGTGAAAACCCTGTTCGAAGCGGTGCTGATCGTGATCGTGGTGGTGTTCCTGTTTCTCGGCGCCTTGCGCTCGGTGGTGATCCCGGTGGTCACCATTCCGCTGTCGATGATCGGCGTGATGTTCTTCATGCAGATGATGGGCTACTCGATCAACCTGCTGACCCTGCTGGCGATGGTATTGGCCATCGGGCTGGTGGTGGACGATGCCATCGTGGTGGTGGAAAACATCCACCGGCATATCGAAGAAGGCAAGACGCCGCTGGACGCGGCTATCGAGGGTGCCCGGGAAATCGCCATGCCGGTGGTGTCGATGACCATCACCCTGGCGGCGGTCTATGCGCCGATCGGCTTCCTGACAGGTCTGACGGGGGCGCTGTTCAAGGAATTCGCCCTGACCCTGGCCGGGGCGGTGGTGATCTCCGGCGTCGTTGCCCTGACGCTGTCGCCGATGATGTGCGCCCTGCTGCTGCGCCACGATGAAAACCCTACCGGCCTGGCCCATCGCCTGGACGTGATCTTCGAAGGCCTCAAGCGTCGTTACCAGAGTGTGCTTCATGGCACCCTCAACACCCGGCCAGTGGTACTGGTGTTCGCGGTGATCGTGCTGTGCCTGATTCCGGTCCTGCTCAAATTCACCCAGTCGGAACTGGCGCCGGACGAGGACCAGGGCGTCATCTTCATGATGGCCAGTGCCCCGCAGCCGGCCAACCTCGACTACCTGAACACCTACACCGACGAGTTCCTCGCGATTTTCAAGGAGTTCCCCGAGTACTACTCCTCGTTCCAGATCAACGGCTTCAACGGCGTGCAATCGGGGATCGGCGGCTTCCTGCTCAAACCCTGGAACGAACGCGACCGGACCCAGATGCAGATCCTCCCCGAGGTCCAAAGCAAGCTGGAGAGCATCCCCGGGTTACAAATCTTCGGCTTCAACCTGCCTTCCCTGCCGGGTACCGGTGAAGGCTTGCCGTTTCAATTCGTGATCAACTCGGCCAACACCTACGAGTCATTGCTGGAAGTGACGGACCGGGTGAAAAAAAGGGCGATGGAGTCCGGCAAATTCGCCTTCGTCGACGTCGACCTGGCCTTCGACAAACCCGAAGTCGTGGTGGATATCGATCGCGCCAAGGCTGCACAAATGGGTGTGTCGATGCAGGACCTGGGCGGCACCCTCGCAACGTTGCTGGGTGAGGCGGAGATCAACCGTTTCACTATCGAAGGCCGCAGCTACAAAGTCATTGCGCAGGTGGAGCGACCTTTTCGCGATAACCCCGACTGGCTGAACCACTATTACGTCAAGAACACCAAGGGCGAATTGCTGCCCCTGTCGACCCTGATCACCGTGACCGACCGGGCTCGGCCGCGCCAGTTGAACCAGTTCCAGCAACTCAATTCGGCAATTCTTTCCGGGGTCCCGCTGGTCAGCATGGGTGAAGCCATCGACACCGTGCGCCAGATCGCTCGAGAAGAAGCTCCGGCAGGTTACGCCGTCGACTATGCCGGCGCATCACGGCAATACGTTCAGGAAGGCAGCGCGCTATGGGTCACCTTCGCCCTGGCGCTGGCGATCATCTTCCTGGTGCTGGCAGCCCAGTTCGAAAGTTTCCGCGACCCACTGGTGATTCTGGTCACCGTGCCGCTGTCGATCTGTGGCGCGTTGATCCCGCTGTTCCTTGGCTGGTCGAGCATGAACATCTATACCCAGGTGGGATTGGTGACGTTGATCGGGCTGATCAGCAAGCACGGGATCCTGATCGTCGAGTTCGCCAACCAGTTGCGCAAGGAGAAGGGCCTGTCGCCTCGCGAGGCGGTGGAGGAAGCGGCGGCCATTCGCCTGCGTCCGGTGTTGATGACCACGGCGGCGATGGTGTTCGGCATGGTGCCGTTGATCATCGCCACGGGCGCGGGGGCAGTCAGCCGGTTCGACATCGGCACGGTGATCGCGACGGGGATGTCGATCGGGACGCTGTTCACGTTGTTTGTGTTGCCGTGCATCTACACGTTGCTGGCCAAGCCCGATAAACCTTGACGTCAAAAGATCGCAGCCTTCGGCAGCTCCTACATGATCGTTCCCACGCTCTGCGTGGGAATGCAGCCCGGGACGCTCCGCGTCCCATCAAAAGCCGAACGCGGAGCATCCGTGGAGACATTCCCACGCAGAGCGTGGGAACGATCGGCACAAAAAAGGCCTCGCAACTGCGAGGCCTTTTATTTGGGCTTCAATCTGTTCAACTCTGTGGCCTCAGTCCCTGAGAAAGTCCGAACATGAACAGTAACAAGTCATGATCGGGTTGAGTGGCCACGGGTGCTTTGGCAACCCGGGGCAACGGACAATGCGCGTCACCGTGCACGGAGCTGAGGACTTGCGTGCGGGGTTGCTCCCAGGCCGCCACCGCCAATGAAGCAACTGCCAAGGCTCCGGCTAAAAACAAACCTCGTGCAATTTCGAGTTTCATTGTTATAAGCCTTTGATAGCGCTGCCAAACGCCGTCTCATAAAAATAGACGAGTTTTTTCCAGTCCGTATCGCTGAACGACGAGTGGCGACGCAGTTGCTTCAGGTCATGGGCCGCCGCTTGATGGGGAGTCAAGCGCTGCCGACATTTTTCCAGATCGATCAACGCCACTTCGACCTTGGCTGACTCGCCTTCGCCGGTGACCCTCACGAATACATGCTTGATGTAGATACAGCCGTGTTGCCAACGGCCCTTGTGCATGCGGGCCAGGTTATCGGCCAGATCCTTCAACACGCGATCGTGCACCGCCTCACCATAACGCTCGCGACCGCCACCCGCGTACCAGTGTTGGATTTCCCCGAAGCCATCCAGGGACTTGGTAACCAGCAATGCGCGCCATTTGTGCACGGGATCGCGCTGCGCCCCGCAGAAAACGATTTCCGGAACACGAACGTTGAGCAGACGCAGGCCAATGAGCGCATCGCGCTCGCGCAACACCGTCGGTCGGCCGAACGGGTGTAACGCACTGCGATAGATATGCCCGGTTTGACGCTTGGTGTAGAGCAACTGTCCATCACTGCCCCTAACGCGCTGCACGCCACTTTCGCCACCGCGACGGACGTTGGGTTCTTCTACCCATTCACCGCGCAGGTTCCAGAAGTAGTCGAAGCGGTCCTGAGAAGCCACTTCTGTTTGTGCTGCCCATTGCATTGCCATCTTGTTACCTCTTGCGTAATACGTATACCCGCCACAGGGCATAGAACGGTAAAAAATCCAGATGTTCCTGGATCCGAAAACCTGCCTGCTCGAATTCCTTTTCAACCGTGGCGGCCGGTAACACAAATCGATTCTGGTAACCCTCCTGACTACGTCGTTTCTCCGCGCGCTTGCGTTTCCAGGCCTTGAAATTGCCGTCCACCCACAACGAAACAATCACGCTGTCACGGGTGACTCGTTCGAATTCGCGCAGGATGGCCAGTCGATGCTCGGCTTCACCGATGTGATGAAGCAAGCGCATGCAGAAAATGCTGTCGACGGCGTTATCGGGCAAGGCAATGTCGAATGCAGAAGTGTGCAAGGGTTGTACCCGTTTCACCACGTCGGCGGGTTGCGCCTGCATGGCAGTCTTCAACATGGACTCCGAGTTGTCGGCCCCGATGATGACGCGGTTGTGTTTTTCCGCCAGCAGCGGCCAGAAACGCCCCGCGCCGCACGGTAAATCGAGGACCAATCCTGGCTCACCGGCCAGCGTCAGCGCTTTTCGCGCCAATTGTTCGTCACGCCAATGGGACAGTCGGCGGCTGGGACCGTCCTGATGCTTGCGCAAATATTTCTGGGCGTGTTGATCGTCGTACTTTTCGGAAAAATCGAGTTTGATCGGACCAGCCATCACTGCAGTCTCCTGAACTTCTGATGACCACCACCTTAGGTAGCGTCGTGTCAGTGTCAGGTCGTGCCTTTGTGAAAAAATTGTCATGTAAAACCCGGAATTATTTCAGGGTTTTACAGGGCCAATTCAGGATCTTTTCGTTTTTCCTTCAGATCAAAGACGGACTCAAATCCACCTGAAAGCGGCAACCATTGGGTTCCATATTGGTCAGGCTGACGTTCCAGCCCTGGTTCTCGCAAATCCGTTGCACCAGCGATAGCCCTAACCCGAGGCCCTCGCCGCGTTTCTCGTTGCCGCGCACGAAAGGCTCGAACATCGCCTCGCGTTTTTCCTCGGGAATGCCTACGCCACTGTCCTCGACCACGAACCCCGTGTCCGTCAGGGCGAGGAGGATGTAGCCGTGCTCGGTGTAATGCAGCGCATTACGCAACAGGTTGCCCATCACCGCATGCAAAAGCGTTGCGTTATAGCGGGTGTCCGGCGGATTTTCCGGCTCGAAGTTCAGTGTCAGGCCCTTGGCTTCGATCGGCTCGCGCCATTGAGAAAGTAGCCCGTCGGCCACTTGGCTAAGGGTCTGCTGGGGAGCCATGCTGGCGTCTTCATGTTGAGCGCGAGCCAGCATGAGGAAGGTTTGCACCAGCTCGCGCATCTCGGCACACGCACGGGCAATTCGCTCCACCTGAGCACGGCCGCGCTGATCGATACCAGGGTTTTCCAGCAAAAGTTCACAGGAACTGGCCAACACCATCAACGGCGTGCGCAGCTCGTGGCTGACGTCACTGGTGAACAATCGCTCACGGGTCAATGCTTGACGCAAACGCCCAAGGGTGGCGTCGAAGGCCACGGCCAGCTCGCCCACTTCATCAGCGGCATAGTCCGGCGCCAGTGGCGGCGCCAGCCCTAGCAGTTGATCGCGATGACGCACCTGACGGGCCAGTCGCACCACTGGCGCCATGACCTTGCGTGCCAGCACCCAGCCCAGAAATACCGCCAATGCCAGGCTCAGTACGAAACCCACCAGCACCACGGCAAACAGCACCCGCTCACGCTCTTCGAAATCGCTCTGGTCCTGCATCAGCACGTAACGCCGACCGTCAACGACTTCGACCATCGCGTGATATGACAGCTGCTCGCGAAAGACTTCATGAAAGCCTGAGTCCAGGTGCCGCAAATCCTTGGGTAATTCGAAGTCGCCCGGGCCGCCGCTGAAATAGAACAGTTGGTCCGGCTCGGGGCGGTGGCTCCAGTCCGACACGCTGTCCATCAGCAACAGACGTTGCAAATCGCCGCCCAGACCTGCCGAAATCAGTTTCTCTTCCACCAGGTGCACGGTCGCCACAATGCCCATGGCGAAGGCTCCCGCCACCAGCGCGCTCATCAACGCAAAGGCAATGATGATCCGTTGCGCAAGGCTCTGTTTAAACTCCATCACGGCCCTCGGCCAAGCGATAACCGACGCCATGCACCGTGTGCAGCAAGGGCTTGTCGAACGGCTTGTCGATCACCTGACGCAGTTGATGGACGTGGCTGCGCAGGCTGTCGCTGTCCGGACAGTCATCGCCCCACAGGGCTTCTTCGAGAACTTCGCGGCGTAATACATGGGGGCTTTTCTGCATCAACACGGCCAGCAACTTCAGGCCCACCGGGTTGAGTTTCAGCAGACGGCCTTCGCGCGTGACTTCCAGGGTATCCAGGTCGTAGCTCAGATCACCGACTTGCAAGGCACGGCGACCGCCCCCTTGGGCGCGGCGCATGACCGCCTCGATCCGCGCGGCGAGTTCGGACAGGGCAAAGGGTTTGATCAAATAGTCGTCTGCACCGGATTTGAAGCCTTGCAAACGGTCATCCAGTTGATCACGGGCAGTGAGCATGATCACTGGCGTGTCGCGGCGGGCGTCTTCGCGCAGACGTTTGCACAGGGTGTAACCGTCGATGCCAGGCAGCATGATGTCGAGCACGATCAAATCGTAATGCTCGGTGGCCGCCAGGTGCAGGCCCGACAAACCGTCCTGCGCGCAATCCACGGTGTAACCCTTGAGCCCCAGATAATCGGCCAGATTGGCCAGGATATCGCGGTTGTCTTCAACCAATAGAATTCGCATCGGCACCTCCTCCGTACACAGTAACGGCTGTCTTGGCGCGCAGCTTAAGGCCAAGTGTGGCTCAGGGATAGGGTGGCGTGCAGGGGTAAATCCGACAAAAAAAACCTGAAACGGCCTTAACAAGTTTTTCACCATCGATTCACAAGCTGACGACAGAGGCGTGTTCAGACTCCCGCGGTTGTGCTCTTCAGAACATTTCACCCACCAAGGAATTGCCATGGCTTCGACCGCTGCCCGCCCCGCTTCCAGGCCACTGAATGCCTGGCTATGCCTGGGAGTGCCCGCCATTGCGGCGATCACCCTGCTGTTGCTCGAACTGACGTCCCTGGACATGGACCTTGCCAAGCTGTTCTATGACCCGGTCGCCGGGGCGTTCATCGGGCGACACAGTTACTTCCTGGAAGACATCCTGCATGACCGGGCCAAGCAAGTGGTCATCGCCTTCTCGGTGTTCGCCATCCTGGGCTTCATCGGCGCCTTTTTCATGGACAGGCTCAAACCGTTCAAACGTGAACTGGGTTGCCTGGTGTTGTCTCTGGCACTGGCAACCTCGTTTGTCACCCCGGTCAAAGCGGTGACGGCGGTGCAATGCCCATGGAGCCTGGAGCAATTCGGCGGGCACGAAACCTACAGCGAACTGCTCAGCCCTCGCCCGCATACCGACAAGCCGGGCCGCTGCTGGCCTGGTGGTCATGCGGCGACCGGTTTCACTTTGTTTGCGCTGTTCTTCGTGTTGCGCGACCGTCGACCGAGGCTGGCGCGCAAAGCGTTCGTCCTGGCCTTTGCGTTGGGTTCGGTGTTTTCCATCAGCCGGATGATGCAGGGCGCGCACTTCTTTTCGCACAACGTGTGGACGGCGATTTTCTGCTGGTTGATTTGTCTGGGGGCGTATTACTACATTCTTTATCAACCAGTTCCCAAGGTTGAGCGGGAGAGTGAGGCAGAACCGGTCAGCGCCTGAAGGCTGCGATCTTTTGAGGTTGATCTTATGAAGGGCAATAAAAAACCCCGCCTGCTCAACGCAGGCGGGGTTTTTATGTACGGGGTAAGGCTGGCTTACATCATGCCGCCCATGCCGCCCATACCGCCCATGTCTGGCATGCCGCCGCCAGCTGGTGCGTCGTCCTTGATCTCAGCGATCATGGCTTCGGTGGTGATCATCAGGCTGGCAATCGACGAAGCCGCTTGCAGAGCCGAACGAGTCACTTTAGCCGGGTCCAGGATACCCATTTCGATCATGTCGCCGTATTCGCCGGTAGCAGCGTTGTAACCGTAGTTACCCGAACCCTGCTTGACCTTGTCGACAACTACGCTTGGCTCGTCACCGGAGTTGGCAACGATCTGACGCAGTGGCGCTTCAACAGCGCGACGCAGCAACTGGATGCCAACGTTCTGGTCATCGTTGTCGCCTTTCAGCTCGGAGATAGCCTGCAGAGCGCGAACCAGTGCCACGCCGCCGCCAGGTACCACGCCTTCTTCAACGGCTGCACGGGTAGCGTGCAGGGCGTCTTCAACGCGGGCTTTCTTCTCTTTCATTTCAACTTCGGAACCGGCGCCAACCTTGATCACCGCAACGCCGCCGGACAGTTTGGCCAGGCGCTCTTGCAGTTTTTCACGGTCGTAATCGGACGAAGTGTCAGCCACTTGCTGACGGATCTGCAGAACGCGAGCCTGGATGTCAGCCTCAACGCCGGCACCGTCGATCACGGTGGTGTTTTCTTTGGACAGGATCACGCGCTTGGCATTACCCAGGTGTTCCAGGGTAGTACTTTCCAGGCTCAGGCCGATCTCTTCGGAGATAACGGTACCGCCAGTCAGAACAGCGATGTCCTGCAGCATGGCCTTGCGACGGTCGCCGAAGCCTGGAGCCTTGACGGCTGCGACTTTAACGATGCCACGCATGTTGTTCACAACCAGAGTCGCCAGGGCTTCGCCTTCAACGTCTTCGGCAACGATCAGCAGTGGACGGCCGGCTTTGGCAACGGCTTCCAGTACTGGCAGCATTTCGCGGATGTTCGAGATCTTTTTGTCGACCAGCAGGATCAGCGGACCGTCCAGCTCGGCAGTCATGGTCTCTGGCTTGTTGACGAAGTACGGGGACAGGTAGCCACGGTCGAACTGCATGCCTTCAACAACCGACAGTTCGTTTTCCAGGCCCGAGCCTTCTTCAACGGTGATCACGCCTTCTTTACCGACTTTTTCCATGGCTTCGGCAATGATGTCGCCGATGGAGCTGTCGGAGTTGGCCGAGATGGTGCCGACCTGAGCGATGGCCTTGGTGTCAGCGCAAGGCTTGGACAGGGCTTTGAGCTCTTTGACGATGGCGATGGTCGCTTTGTCGATACCGCGCTTCAAGTCCATCGGGTTCATGCCGGCAGCGACGGCTTTCAGGCCTTCGTTGACGATCGACTGAGCCAGAACGGTAGCGGTGGTGGTGCCGTCGCCTGCGTCATCGTTGGCACGGGAGGCAACGTCTTTGACCAGCTGCGCGCCCATGTTTTCGAAGCGATCTTTCAGCTCGATTTCTTTGGCAACGGAAACGCCGTCCTTGGTGATGGTCGGAGCGCCGAAGCTCTTCTCGATGATCACGTTACGGCCTTTAGGGCCCAGGGTCGCTTTTACTGCGTCAGCCAGGACGTTGACACCGGCGAGCATTTTCTTGCGGGCGGAATCGCCGAATTTAACTTCTTTAGCAGCCATGATCGATATTCCTTAAATACTTTGTAGTAGCGGGAAAATGAGCGGGGAATCAGCCTTCGATTACTGCGAGGATTTCGCTCTCGCCAATTACCAGCAGGTCTTCGCCGTCAACTTTCACAGTGTTGCTGCCGGAGTAAGGGCCGAACACAACCTTGTCACCCACTTTCACGGCCAGCGCACGCACTTCACCGTTGTCCAGTGCTTTGCCTGGGCCTACAGCGAGGACTTCACCCTGGTTTGGCTTTTCAGCAGCCGAACCTGGCAGGACGATACCGCCAGCGGTTTTCTTTTCTTCTTCGCTGCGACGGACGACGACGCGGTCATGCAGAGGACGAAGCTTCATTGTCGATCTCTCCTAATTGTGGTTTTCATCGGCCGGTGTAGTCCCGGCGGGTTTAACAAATCCGGCGGCGCCGGGTGCGGTTCGTCAAGCGAACCGCGGAAGTCTGTCTGGCGCAATTGCCAGAAACCTTGCGGTGACCGTTACATAAGGGCGTACAAGCTTATTTCAAGGGCGGGGAGCGAAAAATTTTTATCTCAATGCCCTGGAAATGAACACGACACCCGAAGGTGCCGTGTCGATGGAAGGGTTACTTGGAATCGCGGTGTTCGAACTCGCCTTCGATCACGTTCGGCTCACGGCCCAGTGGCTGCCGCGGAGCAGGACCGCCCCGTGGCTGAAGGTCATCGGCGAACGCACGCTGACGCATCGCTTGTTCCTCGGCGCGCAGACGCATTTTGTTCGCCAGCAGCCGACGAGAGATCGGCAGCAACATGATCAGGCCCAGCACGTCGGTGACGAAGCCCGGCAGGATCAACAGACCGCCCGCCAGGGCCAGCATCAGGCCTTCGAGCATGGTCTGGGCCGGCAGCTCACCGCGGTTCAGGCTTTCACGGGCGCGCAGCGCAGTAGCAAGACCGGCGACACGCAGCACGAACACGCCGAGCATCGAGCCGAGAATGATCAGCAGCAGGGCCGGGAAAAACCCGATCGCCCCGCTGACCTTGACGAATACGAACAGCTCCAACACCGGGAACAGTACAAAGAGCAACAAAAAAGGGCGCATCAAATGGTTCCTCAACGCAAGAATGCCTTGCCAGTTTTCCTTAGATGACGTCGCCGTTTCGTGAATTCAAGCGTCGGCCACTTCATTTTTCGGCCAATGCTCGGCGTGAGCCAGGAAAACCAAGGCTTCCCGGACTTGTGTCGGCGTATTACAGGGCGTTTGAAACGGTAGCCAGTAAAGTCCCTGACCAATGCGCAAGTGCATGCCTTCTGAGTCAATACCGGTCAATTGCGCCGGGGTGGTTTTCGGCAGCCCTGCCAGGTCTACGTAGTGGGCGATGGCTTTGGC
This sequence comes from Pseudomonas sp. TE12508, assembly GCF_056279485.1. Lineage (NCBI taxonomy): Bacteria > Pseudomonadati > Pseudomonadota > Gammaproteobacteria > Pseudomonadales > Pseudomonadaceae > Pseudomonas > Pseudomonas sp. TE12508. The sequence continues at coordinate 333,488 of NZ_JBWCCN010000006.1, forward strand.
GTGATCGGCATTCATGTGCTCGACCATACTCACTTCGGCTTTGCCGGCGAACGGGTTGGCTAGGGTCAACTGATCGATCCAGTGGATCGCGCCGAAGCCGCCAATGTAGCGGTGACGTACCTCTTTGAGCACCCAGAAATCGAAATCATGGGCCTTGTGATAGTTCTGCGAATCGGGGAAATAGCGGTAGTAACGCTCGGCGGCCGCCTCGATAGCAGCGGGATCTTGAAGCTTTTCTGCCTCGGCGAGGTAAGTCAGGCGACCAACGGCTTGTACGTCTTCGGCTTCACGCTCACCCACCAGCAGCGAACATTTCGGATCTTTCTGCAGGTTGTGAGTGTGCTGAGCGATGCGGCTAATAAGGATCAGCGGTCGGCCCTGCTCATCCAGGCAGTAGGGAACCACGGAGCCAAACGGGAAACCGGGCATCGCTTTGGAGTGCGTCGAGAGCACTCCACGGTATTCCTTGAGAAGCAATTCTCGGGCATGCTTAGCCACTACAACGCTCAATTTATGACTCCTTATATAGAATCCGTCAAAAAAACGGACAGGCGCCTGGGTAAAGTTCCAGCACGCCATAGGGGCAGTTCTCATGTGCAGCCAGGCCATATCAGGCTCAGATCGAGAGGCCCTCTAGAATAGAAGGAAAACCACTCCGAACTGCTATGGGGCTATGCGAATGCAACTCACTGACAAAGTAATCATTATCACCGGCGGTTGCCAGGGTTTAGGCCGCTCCATGGCCGAGTACCTTGCAGGCAAAGGCGCGAAGCTGGCACTGGTGGACCTGAATCAGGAAAAACTCGATGCTGCCGTCGCGGCTTGCAAAGCCAAGGGTGTCGAGGCCCGCGCCTACCTGTGCAACGTCGCCGATGAAGAGCAGGTGACCCATATGGCCGCTCAGGTGGCCGACGATTTCGGCGCGATCCATGGCCTGATCAACAATGCCGGCATTCTGCGCGATGGCCTGCTGCTGAAGGTCAAGGATGGCGAAATGACCAAGATGAGCCTGGCCCAATGGCAGGCAGTCATCGACGTCAATCTGACCGGTGTGTTCCTGTGCACCCGTGAAGTCGCGGCAAAAATGATCGAGCTGCAAAACAGCGGCGCGATCATCAATATCTCGTCGATTTCGCGCGCCGGCAACGTTGGCCAGACCAACTACTCCGCCGCCAAGGCCGGTGTCGCTGCGGCGACCGTGACCTGGGCCAAGGAACTGGCGCGCTACGGCATTCGCGTGGCGGGCATTGCGCCGGGTTTCATCGAAACCGAGATGACCCTGAGCATGAAACCGGAAGCGCTGGAGAAAATGACGTCCGGGATTCCGCTCAAGCGCATGGGCAAACCCGAAGAGATTGCCCAGTCGGCCGCCTACATTTTCGAGAACGACTACTACACCGGTCGGATTCTGGAATTGGATGGCGGGTTGCGGATTTAAAGCAAGATCAAAAGATCGCAGCCTCGCTTCGCTCGACAGCTCCTACAGGTGTAAGCGTATGCCTGTTGGGGGTGTGGTGCGCAGAGAGGGTGGGATGGGTTGAGCGCTTGTAAGGGCGGTGTCGGTTATGTGAGG